>JABXKB010000130.1 GCA_013375485.1 Promethearchaeota archaeon
ACGGGCAGAACAAGGAAATGGGCTACCAGCAAGAGTACCATTGGCAAGAATTAATTTATTTTCGCTTCCTAAAGGATCACATAAAGGTGGAACCTCATCATGAATAATCTGAGAACTTAGACCTCTAGCTCCTCGCAAGAAATATTTAGAATCTGGAGTTATTTCATCAAATCGAAAATCTTCATTCTCCACATTTATTCTTACGATTTTCATAGTTTATCAAAATAGCTGAAAATATATTATTTTTTCTCTTACCCCTTTTATTTTTTTGGAATCCCATTCGAGCATGAAACTCCCACTTGGCACAAACCACAGGCATAAATATTGATCCCATAAGTTTGATTGATGAAAGGAATTGTACTTGTCACATGTGGTGCACAAATCATTTTATCATGACGATTATGAAAAGATATAGCATTTACTGGGCACCTAGAAATACAATCTCCGCAATTAATACAATATTCATAAGGATCTGAGGGGCGATTAAGAGCATCAGAAGGTAGTTTTAAATCGATTATGAGGCTACCACACCTCATGGCTTTTCCTCTTGCATTAATAAACCCATCGGATAATCCGAATGAGCCCAAACCTGCTGCAAAACAATTATGTCTATGAGACCAATTGGATGCCCAAATGTTTCGGTTAATTTTAAATAATCTTTTATCAAGAGTAGGAGCGAAAGCATTAATCCCATATTTTTTTAATTCATTTATTAAGTATTCTAGAATATTCATGTTTGCTTGTTCCCCAAAAAGCCTAGTATGAGCCCATCTTTCAGAGGGCATTGTCTTAGAATAATTTAAATTCTCCATTTTAGTCTTCTGATTGATTGGTAATATATAGGCTACAATACTTAGATTTTTCATCCTAATTTCTTTGTTTTCTTTTTCACAATACCATTCATAAGCTTCAGAAGGTGTTAAATAGAATTTACCAATGATTTCTTTATACTTATTATAAATAGGATCATTCCCATCAGCTATACCAACTAATACATTTGGTTCAAAAATAAAAGACCCATCAACCTTACTCATTTTATTACTTTCATCATTTTCAAGAAATTTATTGATTTTTTTAATAAACCATCTTTTATTTTCTGCCATTTTCCAACAAGTTATTCATTTTCTATTACTTTTGAGTTTAATTCCCAAATTTTTAATTATTAATTAATTTTTTTCTAATAGCGTGGAAAACTATAATTTAAAAAAGGGAGCAATTTTTGCTTCGATTTCCATCTTCACAATTGGCCTACAACCGGTAATCTCAAATGCTCGTCCTAGAATAATAGATCCTTATTTGTTTGGTGCAATTACAGCCTTAATTGAAGCGGTAATTATTCTCCCTATATTTATATTAGAAAGGCATAAATTAAAAAAAGAATTGCTTAATAGCACAGAATTACATGAAAAATATTTTTCTTTACTTAATGGTTGGAAAAAGAAAGTAAATATTAAAGTACTGATAATTATAGGTTTATCGTTTAGTGTAGTCCCTATCCTACTTTATATTGGATACGAGTTAGCAGGTGCAATAATAAGCTCCTTAACAATGAAATCGGAAATCATTTTTGCCTTAATCTTCGGATTTTTATTATTAAAAGAAAAGATTACTAAAATGCAAATTGTTTTTTGTTTTCTATTATTTTTTGGTCTAATTATCGCTATTACTGGTGGATCTTTTAATCTACTAGAATTTAATCTAGGTGTATTTATTCTCCTATTGAGTGTAGTGCTTTTTACATTTGTCCATGCACTAACGAAAATTAGTTTTGAAAGAAATGAGTTATTTTCTTCTCAAGTAGTCTTTCTACGTAATTTTATTTCCGGTATTCTATTAACAATTACATATTTCTTAATTTTTCCTCTTGAAAATATCTTCATAGTTTTTAATCCTAATAATTTAGTATTTTTCCTCGTTATGGGGTTAGACTACAGCATCAGTTTATTCTTATGGTATAAAGCTTTAACATACATTCAGATAGGGAAAGCAAGTATAATTATATCATTAACGCCGGTAGTTTCTGCTTTTTTTTCTTTTCTTTTTCTCGGAGAAATTTTCACAATCTCCCATTTAATAGGCACAATTATAATTATGTTATCAATTTGGATGATTATGAAAGAAAAGAATGAAGTGTAGTGAATAAAAAATATTAAATATTTAAGGTTTAAAATGCTTACTGAATATGCATACCTAAATAATTTAAATTTCTTTTTGATATCTATAGTATATGGATGAAATTGATCTGCAAATTATTCTACTTTTAATGAATAATTCGAGATTAACATATAGAGAGATCTCGAACTATTTAGGGTTATCTGTTAATGCTGTATATAAAAGAGTTCAAGCTCTCATAGATATAAGAACCATAGAAAAATTCACTGCAAGATTGAAACCATACGCTATAAATGCTATTTATGCTTTTATTTTTGGTCAAAGCAATGCCCAAGATATGGATAACGCAATAACAGAATTAGGAAAAAATGATAATACTTGGCAGATCGCCTTATCAAGTAGAAATTATATATATATTGGCACAATGTTAGAAAATATTCATCAATTAGATGAGTATTCTTCTTTCATATCCAAGGCTGCTAAAATGCAATCTCCAAAAATAGGTTTACTTTCAGGTGTACATTATATCGCACCAATTCCCTATATAGTTCCAAAGTCAAGATCAATGAACTATGATAATCTAGATTTAGAGATTATTCGAGCACTACATAATGATTCTCGAAAACCAATATCGGAAGTAGCAGATGAAGTCAAAAGCACTTCAAATACAATTCGTAGACGTTTAACCAGAATGATTGAGGAAGGTATCATTGAATTATCTATTGATTTCAATCCTGAAGCTTCAAATGATATCTTTTCTGTATTTCAAATACTTGTAAATCCTTCATTTGATAAGAACGAAATTGCTCATTTTTTGAATGAAAAATATCATCCAAACCTCTTTTATTGCTGGACATTTAGTAATCTCCCCAATGTAATTTTATGCTGGGTTTGGGCTAATAATATGAAAGAACTAACTGAATTAGTTGAGAATATAAAAAAAGAAGATATCGATTCAATCATTTTTGATATTATGTATAAAGTATATTATTTCGATACCTGGAAAGAAAAGATTTTATATAAATAATAAAAATTTGTGATGGTTTCAGTAAGTATAACTTATAGTACACATAAAATTAACCAAATTGCTACCCTTATAAAATGTACGACATATGTGCTAATACCAGCAAGCAAGATAATCTTCTGTAAATCTAATCTTTTTAGCAGTTTTATATTATTTTCCGCTCTTAACCTTAAGAATAAACTAGATATCCCTGTACTCCCAGCTATTCCTGATAAACCAATTTCTAAAAAAATAAGAAACCAAGAGAAAATTGGATTTATTGTACCAAAACAATCGCCGCCAGTACTCACAAGGTAAATTGCTCGAATAAAGAAAAAAATTGGACCTCCTCCTAAAAGAATCCATTTTAATAGATTCAAATACATGTTAATACTAGAATTTTTTAAATTTCTGAAACCTTGATTAATACTTTTTTTATTGTTAAAATTATTTACTTTGTCTGAGATATTTAATCCAAATTGTACCATCTTATCTGAAATCGCTTCTTGTAAGGGTCCTTGTTTATCGAGCACTATCCCCGTAATAGTAGGATGAATAATCTTCAATTTCATCTTTTTTAAATATCGTGTAATCCTTTTTGCTGCAGAACCTGATAATCGAAAATCTGCTTTTGTTTCAAAAGCAAATCCATATTTATTCTCCATTTTGAGATGTTTAGTCCCCTTTAAAAACCGCTTCATCTTTTTTGAAGCTCCATGAAAGTGAGTTGGTCCACCTATCCCAATAACATCATAATTTTTTAATATTTTTATATCAAAATCTTGGATGAAGCTACTGTCTACTTGGAGTCCTCCTGCTTCTAATCCACGACTCAATAACATTGCTACTTTTTTTGTGTTTCCATAAACTGAATCATATAGAATTAAAGCTTTTTTCATATCTTTCCCTCACCCTTCAATAGTTGAATTATCTCATAATTTTTCCGATAAAAGATTTTAGTGAATAAACCATGTTCGCGTTTACAAAAAGGTTGACTACTCGATGATGAATGATATTTCTTACATTCTTCACAATTTCCATGATTCGAACATCCTGTCTTAGGACAGGGGCAATTAAAACTAATTATTATCACCTTATTTTGATTTTATTTTAATTATAGAATACTACTAGATTTAATTCTAAGTTTAATTGTGAGTAATAGAATTGACTTATTTTGGGACTAAATATCATTAACTTTTCAACCAGATAGTTGATAAATCCACTATGAAATTTAATTTCTGTAAACCATTAGATGCAAAATCACATACTTTTGGTTAGTTAGGTTAACAATATCATTCATTTATCAGTAAACATGGAAATATATGAGATGATTAAAGTCTAATAACTTAAATTTACTCTATTTTAGGTGAAAATTGATGGAAAAAAATAGAAAGGCATTAAAAAAAATATCAAAAAGCATTTTTAAATCATTTTTTTTACTAATTTATTTAATATTCGTCGGAGCATTAATAATAGGAGGATTATCTGCAGGAATTATGACGTTGATTCCAGATGAAGCAAGTAAACCATGTTACTTAGGATATTACGCACATTGTTCGTTTACTCCTTATAGTACATTAATCTTATTTTCTATGACACTAGTAGGAACATTCTTACTTATAAAACTGATAAAATATTTCAGAAGACAATATAATAAGCTAGTTGAAACTAAACCATTATTAAAAGTTCTAACAAAATAGCAAAAATTAATAACTTTTTTTCTTTTTTTTAAGTTTTTATTTAATTCTTTTTATTATGCCATGATTTTTATCTACTTTCCTTTTTTCTTGAAGATATGCTTTTCTTTGATTGATGGTTTGATACAATTCTGTTAAATTTTGAGGTGGAGTAGATTCTGTGGTTTTTTTAACTAAATGACGAGCTTTATTAGGACAACGTGGGATACAAACTCCGCATCCTATGCAATAATCTAGATTAACTACACTTATTCCTTTCTCATTGATTTTATTCGCTTCCATATGGCAACTAGTAATACATTCAGCACATCCTTCACATAAATTTTTATTAATTTCCACAAAATAGTTTGAATTAATAAATTGAGCTGGATTTGGATATTTTTTAAGATTAGTGAGGACCACACAAGAACATCCACAACAACAACATATTATAAATGGTTTCTGAGTATTACTTGGACATATAACCATTCCTCTGTCTTGTGCCATTCGCAACACTTCTAATGCCTCATCTTTTGTAACATCACGACCTTGTTTAAGAAAAATCCGTGGATTAGCGCCTATTGAAATACAAGTTTCCTTCGGATGATCACAACCTTGTCCTTGAACTTCTTTTGATTGTCTACATATACATGGGCATAAATATAATGTTTTATCAACATTTTCTATTATAGTTTTAACCTCATCGAAGTTAGAAACATTATATTCCAGACTAACGCTTTTCTCTATAGGTATGGTTCTCATTTGTAAAATACCATTCTCTAACATGGCAGATATGAACCCTTCATTCATGTATTGATCAATATCTTCAGAAAAGTCTTTAGTTAGTTTATCTATTTGGTAATCATAAAATCCTACCATTAAAAAAGCGATAGAATAATAATTTGTTCCATCTCTTCTTCGAATCCAATTAATTGATCCTTTTTTAGCCATTGTCAGAAGTGCTTCAGAGAATTGTTCTAAAGTCCAACCTCTCTTTTTAAAAGGTCGAAACATTGTTTTTGGTTCTTGAGGGATTATCTTCAGATTTAACGCAATTTCTGCCTCTTGAGGAGTAAACAATTGCCTTAGGATCCTAAGCTCTACTCCAGACTCAGTTTCGGGGTAATCAATTGGAAGAGAATCTAAATATTTCTGAAGTTTTCGATAAATACCATCTTCACTTTTAGAACTCATAGACTTTATTTATTTTCAATGATTTAAAAATCTGTTACTTGATCTCTACTTACTATAATTAGTCTTAAATTCTAATAATTGAAATTATTTTATTATTACTTCAATTTTAGATAATTATTTCTACAATACTTACCCTACTCAATAAAATTGATGAAAATTTTTTTTAATATTTTATCAAAAAAGTTAAATCTTTTCATATTCGAGACATAACTTTAAATATCCAACTTTCGTATATAACCATATCACGTATATTAAATTATTATCAAATGCTTAATACTGTGATATCATTTACGCTTTTTAAATAATTTGTTGCATTGTGACTTATCATGAATGAACAGTATCGTGACCGATTCTTTAATAATAAAGTCGATGAAATTAAATTACCTCAATCTAATTGTTGTACTAATCCTTTTATTGAGTCTCGAGATGGGAATAAAGTTTGTTTAAATTGTGGTGTGATTTTTGAAAGGACATTTGTGGGAAATGAAAGGCGTGCGTATACCATAGAAGAGATACAAAACAGGCGTAGAACAGAACCACGATGGAGAGACTTTGGACCCCGGACTATGCTCCCGAATACTAAAACAGATAGTAAAGGGAAAAGTATTGGCGCAAAGGAGCAAGCTTTGTTTTCAAGATTATCAAAAATTCAAAATTCATTAATTTCAAGCATTGAAAGGAATTTTTGGGAAGCAAAACCAAAATTAAAAATGCTTACTTCTAAACTTAATATACCAGAATACATTGCCGAAACTGCGTGGAAAATATACAGTATAGTAGCAAAAAAGAAATTGACTATGGGTAGATCAATTAATGGATTTATTTCTGGATCTTTATATGCCTCAATTCGTGTTCATGATTTTCCACGATTATTGGATGAGATTTGCGAGGCTTCTTTAACACCACGGCGAACAGTTCACAGAAGTTTAGCAATGATTATTCGAGAGGTGCTTCCTGAACTCAATTTAAGATATCAACCTATAACTGCCGAATCACTGGTATTTCGTTTTGGAAATGAGCTGGATTTACCAATAAAAATACAAAAAAATGCAATTAACATGCTAAGAGATGCTTCTAAAAATGGGTTGAAGCGAACTGGAAAAGATCCTAAGGGTTTAGCGGCAGCATGTATTTATATTGCGGCTAAAAATGGGTGTATTCGAAAAACACAGTCGCGTGTGGCGGAGGTTGCGAAAATAACTGAGGTCACATTGCGTAGTCGTGCCAAACAGATAAAAAGTAAGCTTACATAAAAGATTTCATAATTAGGATTAAGTAATTAATATTAAATTATTTTATATCTATTTTATTTTATATTTTGTTATATTTATTATATCATAACATAATTAAAAAAGAAAAACGCTTCCCAAAAATAGACTTATTTGACATATCAAAAGCAAATTATCTAAATTTTCTTTTTTCTCTTATTATCTTTACAGTTAAGTTTTTTTAGCTTCTTCCTGTAGGAGAGTCCATTTTATTCCGACTCCTGTTACACATAAACCAATAATTAGAATATAGCAATTTATCGCTATATAGATAATCCAAAAAAGAGCAGGTATAAGTGGTGTAACATTAGGATTATACAGGGCAGTTTGAAAACGAATTGAATCTGAAATTGTTGTGATTTTTGTTTTTCCCAAAAGTACTAAGAAATTCATTTTTACAAAACCTCCTAACAATATAACCATACCAATTATAACTATATATTTTGCCAATGACCAACTTTCGATGGTTTTTGATAGAATTATTTTATACATAAAAATTCCAAGAATTAAATAACACACCATAGCAGTAATTAAGAAAATCCATAATAAAGTTCCAGAAAGGGGTATTATTTCAGCAGAATATATAAATTCGGATAATAAGAGTGAATCGCTATTAAGAGTGAATGGTGTGAAATGTAATACTATGAAAAATACAATCTCGATTAAAGAAACGATCATAAATATCAAACCAACGATTTGAAGAAATCTAAGAATTTTACTATGTTTCATTTTTACACCACTTAAAATCTATAAAAAAGCAAGAAAATTTTTTATTCTATTATATTTATACTTATTATTGTTTTTGAAATTAATATAAATTTTTAATGTTATTGGTTTTTATCAAATTCTATTTTAGTAAAATAAATAGGTCAGATTGATTTTTAATTGAAAAAAAAAGCAAACTTAGGATCGGAAATCGCAGCATGTTCTCATAAAAACATTAAAAAAGATAGTGGCTTTTATGTTTGTCAAGACTGTGGATTAATTATGGAGGATAAATTAGCTTTTGAAGATACTATACCAACTAGTGAATTTTTTACGGATTCTCAACGAGATTATGAACGAAGAATTCGAGTAGGTGATTCTAAGGCACTTCAAGATCCTATAATAAAAGAAAAATACGATCGAATTAAGATCCTTGAGAAGTGGTTTAGAGATTATGAATCTGATTTTACTGAACAGAAAAAGACGATTGAATTGCTAAAAAGCCATGAGATCGGTTTAAACATTGATAATGTAAAATATAAGGGAATTAAAGATAGATATTTAAAATATAATAAATATCACCGCCACAATTATCAAAATATGGTCATAATTTTTCTTGCGATTTTGTGGATTGAAATAAAAGACACTACAAATATAAGGATTGAGGAATTCATTAAAGTTTCGAGAGAATTAGGCCATAAAATAAATAAAAAAATGTTAAATAGTGCAATGTTAAAAATCAAACGGACTGAAAATATGTTAAAAAGTAAGAAAACTACGTTAGATCTAGAGAAGGAAATCAAAAACCGAATAAAAGTTGTATTTCAAAAAGATTTAAACAATATTCCTTACCAGAAAGTCCAAGAGCTTTTTCTTGATAAAGTGGAATATGAGAAAGTTAAAATGGAAATGTTGTTATTAGTTGATAAAATCCTGAATAAAATCTCATATAAACAGATTCAGAATCTTAATTATAAAGCATTTACAGCAGGTTTGATTTATTATATTGGCCAAACACTTGATAATAGAAAAATCTTTACTCAAAGTCTAATTGAAAGTACAAGTAAATTTTCAAGTACTACTATTAGAAAGAAATTTCATGTATTAAAAGATCTATTAGGAGATCCTCAAACACTCAAGCTCCGATTATAAGAAATATTTCTTGAGCCTAAATCCTTAATAATCATTGAAACACTATTAAATAATATTTATATTACAATCATAGTTAAAATAATTAAGATGTCATCATCAGAGAAGAAAAAAGAAATTTATTTTTATAATCAATCAATTGAAGAGTTAATTAAGACTTTTAATACTGATATTTATCATGGAATAAATTCTTCTGAATTAAATGAGAGATATCTAAAATATGGGTATAATGAATTACCTAAAATTAAGAAATCTATCTGGAAAATTTATTTAGCGCCTATTTTTAATTTTTTGATTGTAATTCTATTAGTTACAGGGATTATAATAGTTATTTTGGGCTCAATTGGAGACACAATAATTACTTTTACCGTTGTAATAATTAATTCGGTTACAGCTATAGTTCAGCAATTCCGTGCTCAAAAAGCTCTAGAATCTCTGAGAGAAATATCTGCTTTAAAAACTACGGTTCTAAGAGATGGTAATCAACTTGAAATTAGTACAAGAGAATTAATTCCTGGGGATATAGTACTATTGGAGCAAGGAGATAAAATTCCTTCGGATGGAAGAGTAATAGAACAAATGAACTTAACCGTTGATGAGGCTCCTCTCACAGGTGAAAGTGAACCTGTGGAAAAAAACAGTGGCTCCATAGGAGAAACAGAACTTTCCCTTCAAAAGCAGTCAAATATGGTATTTATGGGTACTTATGTTCAGACCGGTCGTGCAAAAGAATTAGTAACCGGAATAGGAGTAAATACTGAAATTGGCAAAATCTCTCAAACCTTAAATGAAATGGGTAGTATTGAAGATATTCCTTTAACGAGAAAATTAAACAGATTAGGGTATATCTTAGGGACGATTGTTATTATTAATTTGATTATTTTAATAATTTATAAACTTTCATGGCTACAGATTCAAGAAAATTTCATTCAAAGCCAAATTGTTGATGCTTTAGTAGATTCTATATTAAGAGCGATGAATATTGTACCTATCAATTTACCCTTATTATCCACTCTAGTTCTAATCACTGGAGTTCTAAAAATGGCACAAACAGGAGTGATTATCAAGAATTTATCTGCTATAGAATCTCTTGGACGAGTCTCTGTGATTTGCTCAGATAAAACTGGAACCATTACAAAAAATGAGATGACTGTTGAAAAATTTTGGATAAATGCAGAAGAATATGAAGTCACTGGATCGGGATATGATGCGGAGGGAGAGATTGTAAAAAATGGAAATCCAATTGATTTAAGCAATAATACTACATTCCAAAAGTTTATTGATTCTATGGTGGTGAATAATAATGCGAAACTTATATTTGAAGATGTTAAAGTCAGATTAAGAGATTTAAGAGAAAAAGCAGTCAGAAGAGCATTAGGATCACCTACAGAAGCTGCTTTATTAGTGTTGGCAGAAAAAGCGGGTTATTATACTTACGATCTACAAAAAAAATACGAGATTATCACTGAGTTTTCTTTTAGTTCTGAATTTAAAAGGATGACATCAATTTGCAAGCCTAGTTCGGGAAATCCAGATTCTCTTGCTTTTTCTAAAGGTGCGCCAGAAAGAATTTTAAATATTTCCTCTCAAATAGAAATAAATGGTACTCTTAAACCACTTGATAATGATTATAAAAGGCTAATTTCTGACAAAATAAATGAACAAGCTAATAAAGGTTTTAGAACATTAGCAATTGCGTATAGAGTTTTAAATTCTGTCACTGAACCTAAAAGAGAAGAAATTGAAAAAGATTTAGTATTTTTAGGATTTGTCTCAATCATGGATCCGCCTCGTGTTGGTGTTAAAGAATCTGTTGAAGATTGTAAAAAAGGTGGTATAAGAGTAATAATGATTACTGGTGATCATCCTGCAACAGCTCAAACAATAGCTTCTCAAATGGGAATTTTTTCTGAAGGAAATTTAGTAGCAACTGGAGATCAAGTTAAAGATATGAATCTATTAGAGTTTAATAAAACCACAGTTTTTGCACGTGTAGAACCGACTGATAAAGAGATTATTGTTGAGAATTACCAAAAACAAGATTTTATCTGTGCTATGACGGGTGATGGTATAAATGACGCACCTGCATTAAAGCTTGCGAATGCTGGAATCGCGATGGGAATAACAGGAACTGACCTTGCAAAAGAAACTTCAGATATGGTAATAACAGACGATAATTTTGTATCCATTAAACAGGGTGTGAAAGTAGGGAGAGGTATTTTCGCAAAAATAAGAACCATTATCTTTTTCTTTATTTGTACTAATATAATGGAAGGTATCATCTTTTTTGCTTTTGAAATGCTACAACCATATACAGGATTTGAATTGTTTGCCTCAAATTGGCAACATATCTATATTTTTGGAATCTTGCATTCACTTCCATCCTTAGCATTAGTATTGGATACCCATCCAAAAGATATTATGAATGAGCCTCCGAGAAATGAAGAAGAATTGTTAAATAAAAACTTATGGATATTTTTACTAATACAAGCTTTTCTTGGAGGTTTAGGTTTAGTTTTAGCATTACAATTAACCTTAGGAGGTATAGTTCCACTGAATCTTTGGAATACAAATAGCTCGTTAAGCTATATTCCCGCGGGAGCAACTGAATTCGAATTGGTATATATGAAAGCGAGAACAATGTTTATTACAACAATCTACCTTTTTGAATCATTTTTTATTTGGACCTTTAGACGACCAAATAAATCGCTATATAAGAGCTTAAAGGAAGAAATAAGTTATACACTATTAATCATTTGTCTCTTTACGTTAGCTTTACATGCTCTTTTTATTTGCTTTTCTTATGCTGTCAATTATTATGTGAATGATGTCTTCGGGCTAGATTTACAAATTAACTTTATGTTTCTTAGTGGAATAGATTGGGTGATATGTAT
>JABXKB010000131.1 GCA_013375485.1 Promethearchaeota archaeon
CCCCATGCTGTACAAAAATAATCTTCAGTACCAGTTCCATAAAGAATAATTTCACCATCATCTATTTCGATGTAATCATCTCCTTCCCCTGGCCAATTTTCCTCATCAACTTCGTAAAGATTATGGATATCCAAGTGGCATCCAACAAAATGACCTTCACCCTCTGCTTGTAAGACAATATAGTCCTCTTCATGAGTTTTATTTCTTTTAAGCCATCGTTGTGGTTTATTCAAACTATAATCATTTCCTATACATGGATTTTCGCGATTCCAACATACATGAAATCTTCCTAAATCAGAATCCAATTCTATGTATTCTTCATAATCAATATAAAAATATAAGACTAAAGGAGTATCGCATTCATTTTCTATTTCAATTCTAGCGTTTTTAGAAAAGGGCATCGGCCAGAAACTATTAAATCCTTTTCCTTCCCGAGGGCTCATAGAAAGAGGTAAACTCCAAAAATTTACAGATTGAGCATGACCCATTCCAAAATAATCACCTATAGGACATTCAACAGAAGGATTCCTCTCACTATCCCACCACATACGAATAAGAATTTTTCTTAAATAGTATGGATCAGGGTCTTTTGTACCAATTGTTACCCATATATGTTTTATAATTCCAGAACTATGGATATTACATAATTCAAATTTCGTCTTCGAATTAATTATTACATTATCATGATTAGTTCCCCTTATATTATAACTTGAGATTCTCTTTCTTTTCACATTCTTCCTAATTTTTGTGAGATTTGATAAAGAACTATTTCCTAACTCCATTAAAATCCACCAATTTTTATTTTATATAATGATAAGAAATATTAAAAAAAATTAAGCTTTATGAATTAAATCTATGGAAATAGGTTTTAGGCTCGAAATATAAATGGACAGAAAAGTATCAGTATTTATACTTGCTTCGTTGGTTTAGCTTTAATTAATCTTAGAATATAAAATATTAAGAATAAATTAATTTTTGTTTTAGGGTCATTTCTTAGAGAGTTTAAGGTGGTGTATAAGCAGCAATAAAAAAAAAGCTTTCTTATTAGATTCTCAGAATTTGATCTTTCCGTAAATTTTTGACTAGACAAATAAGTAATAGAACAAAGATTTAAATTAATGGATAATGATTAGGATTTTAACACATTTTTTTAGTGAATTTAAATGAGAAATCGAATTATGTCAAGAACGATTAGAAAAACCAAGAAATTAACAACAATATTCTTAGTTACTATTTTGGGATTTATCATACTTAATAGCTTTGGATTTAATGCTTTGGCAAAAAATGATAATTATAATATCCTCTCAATAAGTGCACCAGGTCCAGCAATAGATTCAAGTGAAGGACACTTTAGGGCTACTACATGGGATACAATGTATGCAACTCAAGCTGAAATGGAGGATTATTTGGAAGTTCTTGAAGATGCTTATGATTTATTAGTAGGTGATTGGGATTTCCCAGACCCTATGGGAAATACAGGTCAACCACCAATAGAAGTTACCCTAGAGAATGTTACTGGGGATTACAACGGTTGGGCTTGTTGTCCTGGTTCTGACGAAGATTTTACAACTGGTGTATATCCAGATTATATCACGCAAGGTTTTCCCGCTGATCACGAACCATTGAAAGTAGCAGGGCATGAGTTTTTTCATGTTTGCCAATATACGCCTCCAGGACAAGCTGCCAATAAATGGGTTAGAGAAGGACACGCTCGGATGATCCAAGATAAATTATCAGATTGGCTCGATCACGCTGATGGAACTGAAGCAGGGAGTAGTTTTGTAAGACAATCACAAGGATATTTATCAGGAAGTCATAAAAATGACTTAACAACGATAAGTTATTCATCTTGTTTATTCTGGCAATATTATTGTGAACAATTTGGAACAGATCATACTGATCCTGATTATGGAGTTGATGCTATAACTACATATTGGAGTTCTGCTGCAAATCCTACAGGAAGCGATGGAGTCACCATGTTAAATAATGCTTTAAATATTTTAGAACCTGGAACAACCTTTGAAGATGTATTTGAAGATTTTTCTATAGCAATTTACGCAAAAGATTTAGATGAAACTTCAACACCTTCAAAATGGAGATTTGTTGATGATGATGAGACTGACGGCTCTGGAAACTACGGTACAGTGTCAAGGGAAATTGATCCAGTACCCACTTTATCAACAGGATCTGCAATTAGTGATACAGATGAAGAAATATATAGTTGGTCTAATAAATATTATGAAGTAGATATTGATCCTGCTGTTAAAGTAATAACTGTTGAGTTTGATCAATCAACCACCGATACGCTTTTCTATGGCTTACTAGCTATGAATGGAGATGATTTAGAATATTCCTACACAGTTGAATCTGAAGATTTTACTCGAGCAATTGTTAATAATAATTATGATAAAGTTGTTGTAATTGTTGCAGCCGTTCAGAATACCGCTTTAAATCCAGCGTCCTTTGATTATACATTTGATTCAGCAGATCCAGATATTTATATCATGTCCCCTCAAAATTCTCCAATAACAGCTCAAGCTAGAGTAGGTCTTCATGATAATCCTGAAAAATTTGTGGCAATTGTCGATGTTTCAACATTGGAAAGGAAAGCCCCAGTTCATGGATTCTTTCCAGAGAACTTCCAAGCTCAAGTTGAGGGATATGATGCAACTGTTCTTGCCGCTGTTGATGTATATGGTAAATATTTCTTACAAATAATGGCGCCAAATCAAACAGCAGATGGATTATATGATTTAAGTGTTGATCTAATAGATTCAGATACCAATGTTGTAGATTCAGATACTTCTGTTGATTCAGTCAATTATGGTGAGAATTATTATGATATTTTATTGAGTATTGATAGCTCTGGAAGCATGTCAACTGATGATAAAATTCTTGCTGCACATTCCGCTGGTAAATTATTAGTTGATAGTTTTCTAAGTGAGGATCAATTGGGTATAGTTCAATTTGATACAAATGCATTACTGATTCATGACCTTATGAAATTAACTTCTGGAAATCGAGTTACGGCATATGGTAAAATTGATGGAATTCCAGCAACTGGATCGTCTACTTCTATAGGTGATGGTTTGTTTGAATCACAAAAGGAGTTCTTAACAAATGGGATTGTAGATTATCCAGATCATATTATTCTATTGAGTGATGGAAAAGAAAATGATGAACGTTGGATTTCAGAAGTTTTACCTCTCATTACTGGAAACGGAACTATAGTTCATGTAATTACTATCGGAGCTAATGCGGCTTATGAAGATATGCAAAATTTAGCAGCGGATACAGGTGGCACTTATTTCCATTGCTTCGATCCAGCTAGTGGAGATCTCCCAAATGACCTTGCTGAACTATTTCGTGCAATTACAGAAGCAGTTCGCCCTATGGAGAGATTCTATCATACTCGTGGAAGCATCAATCCGGGAAACTACAAAGAATTTAAATTAGAAGTGACTGATGACATGGAGATTGTCGAATTTATTGTTCATTACAATGCGTCAACCCCACCAGATTTACTTGAATTAAAAGATCCTGATGGTACTGCTATTGTTTGGGATTTTGAAGGTGATAAATCTGGTATGGGAAGGGCTGTAAGTCGCATTAATAAACCAAAAACAGGAATTTGGACAATTAGAATTGAAGCAGATTCTCCTGTAACTACTGCAGGTAGTCCTCTACAATATTTTGTTGAAGGTGCTGCTAAGACTTATATGACTATGACATTACTTACTCCACCTAATGGATATGTCTCATCAGGTTGGGGTAATTGTGAACCAATAGGTAGTAGAATACCTATTGTTGTAAGTCTAACAGACGAAACAGCTGTTGAGAATGCAGAAGTGTATATGGAAGTTATTCCTCCAGGATTTAAAAATGCATATTCTGATACACATGAAATTTTATTCCAAATACCATTGTATGATGATGGCCGACACGGAGATGGAATGCCTAGGGATGGAATATATGGAAATAAATATACACCAACATCAGAGGAAGGATCTTATCAATTTAAAATTGTAGCCACAGGTGAAAATAATATGGGACAGAAATTTTCTAGAATCAAAACTGGCGCTTTTTATATCTATGAAAATGATTGGCAAAGAGTGGAGAATAAACTTTTTTCCACACCAGCTGTTCCTGATAACGATAATGATGATCTTCCAGATCACTGGGAAGTGTTTTATGGATTAGATCCTTCAGATGATTCGGGTATAAATGGAATGTCAGGAGATCCAGATTTAGATTTTCTAACTAATTATTTGGAATTAGTTCATGGAACCAATCCACGCAATCCTGATACCGATTCTGGAGGGCAATCTGATGGATCAGAAGTAGTTTATGAATTGAATCCATTAAATCCTTCTGATGATACAATTTTAAAATTCCCCCCTATAAGTGTTTTTCCAGGGAATAACTTTGTCCATCTTTTAGTACCAAATGCAACCACAGTACCCTATGAGACACTCTATATATATCGTACAACTGATCTTAAATTAGGATATACTTTATTAGATAATGGTCCTTTTGCTTCTTTTGCAAGTTTTTTCGATAACACTGTTTCTAACTATCAAACCTACTACTACAAAGTTTTTGGAATGTCTTCCTTGTACAACATAAGTGTAAGTGAGACCTATACAGCGATTCCAAAACTTAACGTCTTAGCACCTGAAGCATGTGTAGTTATTAATAATGGCAATAAGACAACCAAAACCAATTTAGTAACTGTAAATGTTAAAGTAGCCCAGAATGATGAGTGTACAACATCAGCAAATACGCCTACACATATGCGTATTGGTCATAATGCATCAGAAGCATTAAATGCTCCATGGATTCCATTTAGTCCTCAATTTCCAAGGGTATTTGATAATAAAAGTGGCGTTAAATTTGTATTCGTCCAACTTAGAGATAATCAAGTTATCCCTGAAATATCACCACTTTTCAGTGCAGGTATTTATTATACTGGAGAAAAATCTACATCTATCGGTATGGAAACAACTTTCACCTTATTTATGATTACGGTGGATTTTACTGTCATTACAATAATAATCTATCGAAAAAAGAGAAAAAATTTGAAAATAAAAAAAGCTGAATAATCAACTTATTTTTTTTTTATTTATTTTAACTTTAAGTTTATTTCTATCACACTTAGACTCGAATGGAATAAAGAATTATTATTATACTATAATTTACTTATTCTCCTTGAATTTGTAAATAAACTCTTCGATTTCGTGGTCCATCAAATTCCGTAAACATTATTCCTTGCCATGTGCCGAGCATTAATCTATTTTCATGAATAATAATTTCAACAGAATGACCAGTAAGCGAACATTTGACATGAGCATCCGAATTACCCTCACCATGTTTAAAAGAATAACCCAACCCTCCACCTTTTGGAATGAGTTTATTTAGGAAATTACTGATATCTCTCATAACTGAAGGATCTGCATTTTCATTTATAGTTATACCTGCAGTGGTATGTGGAATAAATACTCGGCATATACCCTCTTTTATGTTGTATTTTTTGACTATTTTACTAACTTCATTTGTAATATCTAATATGATTTCTCTTTCTGGAGTCTTAAATTTAAGTTCTTCAAATTTTATCATTTTATCACCTGGAAATATTTAAATGAGCATATTTAAAATAGTTATCAATCATTAAAAGATCCATGTTTTCCTTTCCCTTCAGAAAAATATTTACTCCCTGTTAAATATTCTCCACTTTCTAAGGTTTTTAAACCATATTCGAACTCTTGTATCATGGCTTCTTCGATATTTAAACCAAACTGATTATATGCTGATAACCGATCATTATTTAGGCAAATTTGGGGGAAATTTGCAATTTTTTTAGCTAATTTTTCAGCTTCTAGTCTTGATTTTCCGATATCAACAATTTGATTAATTAAACCCCATAAGAGAGCCTCTTCAGCTGCAATTGGACGCCCTGTAAGAATCATATCCATAGCGCGACTTAAACCAATAAGTCTTGGAAGTCTTACAGTTCCTCCATCAATTAAAGGCACTCCAAATCGTCTATTAAAAACACCAAATATAGAATTTTTTTCAGCTACTCGTAGGTCACACCATAATGCAAGTTCTAATCCACCTGCAACGGCATAACCTGCAACGGCAGCTATTACTGGTTTACTCAGTGCCATTCTACTAGGACCCATTGGCGCATCTCCTTTTCTATCTATTCTATTACCTTGACCATTTGTTATAGATTTCAAATTTGCACCAGAACAAAACGTTCCATTGGCTCCCCATAAAACAGCAACTAATGCTTTCTCATCTTTTTCAAAATTCTTAAATGCATTAGCTAATTCAGTTGCTGTAGGACCATCTACTGCATTCTTAACTTCAGGATTGTCAAGAATTATTGTATAAATTGGATAATTTTTTTCTATCTTAATTAACATAAAATATCATAATGGTAAAAATTATTAAATTCTAGTCTATTAAGAATTTATACTAATCTGATTCAAAACTATTTAATAGATTTGAAGTGTTGTTATTATGCCAGAAAAATTATCCAATAAGAGTTTCAAACCAAAAGCTTTAAAGGAAGCAGAAGAATATTTTAAAAATGTTCATATGACTCAAGAACAGCATACTATATTTATAGAATTTGTAAAAATCTTCTTAAAATATATTAAAATGGAAGAATTAGCTGCTAAAGGTATTGGTTGGCGAGCAGTAAGTAAATAGCAAATCGAACATAAAAGAGATCTCATAGGATTGGAAAGTGAGACCCCTGATGAGAGAATTAAGTCAATATATCAATTAATGAACATTGTTAAAGATGAATTAATTAAAATTCTCGAGGATCCTTCACAGAAATCACTGATTGATACAGCTATAAATGACACTATGGAGTTCTATAAGAAAGAGTTTGCTTACAGATAAATAAAATAAGAAAAAGTAGATATGAAAAAATAGGCTTTTATTTTTGATTTTTTAGATATTAACTCTTTTGATTACTGTACTTTGGTTCTCTATTAGCAGCAGAATTAAACATAGCATACTTTATATACTTGTTATACTATATATACTATATGAGTAAAAATACAACGATAAAAGTCTCAAAAAAAACTCTTGAAAAATTACACAAAGTAGCGGGGGAATTAGCAGCAGAAATGGGAAAAAGAGTCACTTTAGAAGAGGCCATAAACAAGTTGTTAGAAGAGAAAACTAAAAAGAATGATGAGAGCATATCCAATGTTGAAGATGATAGAAAAGCATTTCTAGCTTTGTTGGATCAGAAATTTACTGGTGGTCAACCAGAAGATTTTAAAGAATATAATTATGAAGATATAGATAATATATAAAATTATGATATATATTGATACAGAAATCTGGATTTTTGCCCAAAAAGTTCCTGATCGCTCAGGATTCCAAGATAAATTAGAATACCAGAAGGCTCTTCAATTACATCGAAAATCCAGCAATTTTTTAAAGCAAGAGATTATTGAAAGTGAAATATTAATGACCAATCATCAACTTTGCGAAATTTTTCATTCGTTAGCATATAGAGGAAAGAGAATACCAAAAAATATTGTTAACAAATACTGTAACCAACTTTTATCTTCAAGATTTATGCATTGGTATCAAGTATTAGATAAGCATGTAAAACAAGCAATAGAGTTTAGTCTAAAAAGTGGTATTCACATTTGGGATTACATTTGTATCTTACCTCTCTATAAAGATGCTAAAATACTGTATTCTTGTGATGATCATTTTAAACATGAGACATTTCAGTCATTAGGACCTAAGGTTGAAAATCCTCTTGGTGAGTGGACTGCCTTATAAAAATGCTTTTTTTAAAACCAATAGTATTGACTTCGCTAAGCACTCATCTATGATGATTTCCATAAATAAAAAAAAAAATTAATAAAATATTTTATTTATCATTAGGAACAGAGTTCAATCCACTTGAAATGTTAAAATCACTCTTCATATTCCACAATATTATCTTTGTTAATTGTACAGCATTTTTTCAATTGGATATTAAAAAAATGGATATTAAAAAATTATTGATTTTATTTTTGATTTTTCAAATATTCAAGCATTTCAACTAATGTACTTGTTCTTATTAGGGCTGCTTTAAGAAATTGGAAACCTATATCATATATAGAGCCATCCCCTCCAATATGTATTACATACGGTACTGCTCCTTCAAATAAGCCTTTAGTTTTTCGTATCTTATAAGTATTACTTATAGCATCTGCTACTGTAGCACCAGATTCAAATAAATGATGAACCCATGGTACACGCCAAGAACTAACATTATCCTTTGAGGTAGAAACTTCTGAACAAGATGTATTATTTACATAAATGATATTATTCTCAACGAATTGGGTTGCTGTGGTAGCGATTTGATTTAATGCCATTTCATATTATAAGGAGAAAAGCGATCATAACATTTTAATTACTGAATTTGAGGTGATAATTTTTATCGATTTTAATTCGACAAGAGTTATCAAACCGATAAATAAATTAATAGATTTATAAATTTTAATAATCCTATTTACTATATTATATACTTTAATTATCGAAGTTGAAAGTAATTATATTGTAATACGATAATCAGACATTGCAATGTCAAAATATATATGATCATTTTCCATATATATTCATTAGAAGAGTAAAAAATAATAGAGGTTAATAAATGGAATTTAAAATTAAGATTTTTATGAGCGCTGGGTGTGTTTTAAATGAAGAGATTCTTGGAGGTATTAGGTACTTAAGAAATGGAAATTCATATAAAATTACAACAGTTGAGAATATAGGCACTTTAGACCTGAAACAAATCATTTCTGCGATATGCGATGGATTCGATGGAATATATATAATTATAAGTGGAAAAATAAAAAAGGGTAAACCTGTTTCTAAATACGATTCATTTTTAAAAATTGTAGAAGAATCTAACAGACTTTTGGCGCGAAGAGGTTTTGGAGAACACAGAGTTGATTTTTGTTATTGGATTGGCAGAAAAACTCAGAAATTAATTAAAGATATCAGAAATTTTTACAAGAATATTAAGATTTTAGGTTTAAATCCTCTGAATTATGAAAAAAATGAAATTTATGAAAATGTTCATTAAAGAGGTTTTTCAATAGAGTTATACAATTTATAATTTAAAAAATAATAATAAATAATCCAAAAAAAGAATATAGAGATGCTTCAATGATCGACTTAAATAATGAGTATGATTTTAATAAAATCATTCCAAAAAAAATAATAAAGGCCACATATAAGGCATTAAATAATTATCAATATAGGACTCTTTTCAAATATAAAGACCAAATATTAAACTATGGAAAATACAATAAGGATGAATTAAATTTTATTCTCGACTCTATAATTGAGGGTGAGACTGCTCGCAAATATCTTTTAGAGGAGTTGAAAAGCACAGAACCATTATTATTAGAGGAAATATTAAATAAATTCAATTTCTCTGACGAAAATATTATTAGAGATTTAATTTTTTTAACAGAACAAGGATTTCTTGAAAAAATAATTGATAAGTCCACAGGAGACCAGAAATATAGAGTAAAAGAAGAAAGATTCTCGCTTCAAAAAAATATTTTTGATACTATATCTGTTGTTCATGAGAAGAATACTTGTTGCCATTGTGGTTTATGTACATCAATTTGTCCACTCGATGGAATTGACCTTACGAATGATTATGTATATATTGATGGGGGTAAATGTATTCGTTGCGGTTTATGTTATAGTGTATGTCCACAATCTTTTACATTCAAAACTGAATTGGATTATTTAAAAAAGCGGAATTACGATTTAAAGTATTATAAAAATATTGGTTTTTATAAAAACATGTATTCAGCAAGAACTTATATTCACAAAATTAGAGATTATATACAAGACGGGGGAGTAGTTAGTTCCCTAATCTATTATATGCTAAAAAATCAATTAGTGGACGCTGTTATCACTATTAAGCATTCAATAGATTTTTGGAAACCTGAAGTTGCTATAATACAAGATATTAAAAAACTTAAGAATACTGCTGGTACAATCTATACTCATACACCTCTTTTATCAGTTCTCAAAAAGACAAAAAATTTAAAAAATGTTGCAATCGTAGCACTTCCTTGCAAAATTAAGGCTCTAATAAAAGGTTCTTTATTTCCTGTTCGATTACCTTTCTTTAATAATATAAAGTATAAAATAGGACTATTTTGTTGGGAATCCTTATCTTATGAAAAAATGCTCGAATTTATTCATAAGAATTTTGATGTTGATCTTGATGAAATAGTTAATATGAATATAAAAAAGGGAAAATTTATTATTACTCTTGATTCTGGAGATGTCTTTTCTATTCCCTTAAATGAATGGTATAAATATGGATATAATTTCTGCAATTACTGTGATGATTTTACAGCGGAGTTTGCTGACCTTTCTATTGGAGGTATTGGATCTCAAATGGGATGGTCTACAGTTATAACAAGAAATAACAACGGAGAAGAGTTATTTAATAAAGTCTTAGATGCGGAATTAATTGAAAGTAGAGAGTTAAAAGAGGGGAGTTCTAAATTATCCTTAATAGAGAAGATAGCTGAGAAAAAAATAAAAAATAGTAAATCTATTTAATTGTAGATAATTTAAATTTTAAGGGGAGGGTAAAGAAATGAAAGATGAAAGAGATATCGAAAAAGATTTAAAATATATGGAGTTAAATCAAAAAGATGATAATAAACAAGATAGAATTAAGGAATTGACGGAAATAACAACATCCACTTTAAAAAAATTAAATACTGATACATTTATGGATGCAAAGATTTTACATAAAAAAAAAAGAAAGGGTGATTAAAAAATAGATTTTTAGAGATTAATGTTAAAATAAAAATATTAATCTACTTTTAGATTTTTAAAAATCACCAATTTAATCGATTTAAAATAAATTATTTTTGGTCCAAATATTCATTCATTTCGGTAAAAGAACTTGTTCTGATTAAGGCTGCTTTGAGAAATTGAAAGCCAATATCATATGTTGATCCATCTCCACCTATATGAATTATATAGGGAATTTCACCATTATATAAACCCTTTGTTTTAAGGATTTTATATGCTGTTGCTATCGCTTCTGCAACAGTAGCACCCGATTCGAACAAATGATGAACCCAAGGAACTTTCCAAGATGTGAAATTATCTTTAGAAGTAGAAACTTCTGAACATGAAGTGTTATTTACATAGATAATATTATTACCAGCAACTTGCGTGGCAGCGGTTGCCATTTGAGATAATATCATTCCAGCGCCACACCCAGGGCATAGCCCATGACCGGGGAGGATATGGGATTGAGGTTCGAGCATTTTTCTATTTAATCGATAGATCTCTACAGGTTTTTCGGTTCCAAAAGTATCAATTAATCTTTTTAGTTTTTCATTACGTTGTTCAGTATAATAAATTATTTCATCTATTTCTTTTTCTAAAAATTTTGGTTTAAATAAATGTTTAAATCGCCCCATTGATTTTAAATATTCTACAAATTTCTCTTTATCAACATCTAATCCTCGATAATACCAAAAGGTTGGAATACCATCATTTACTCTAATAGTATAAAGAGGCCAATATCCACAATCTGTTGCTAATTTTGAAATTTCTACGGCATCCTCTGCTCCATGTCTCCATCCTCTCATACAATCAGAATAAGCTTGAATAAATGCTGAACCATTAGTCTTTAAAGCGTCAATTATTTTTCCCATTAAGTCATTTGGATATGCAGGATTTACTGTTGCTAAAAATAAAGATTTTGTTCCATAAAATCCGAAGGGGGTGACTAAATCTTGTTTAATTCCAATTTTTCCAGGAATCTTTTCTCCAGCTGGACCTGTTGTTGTTGAAGCATAAGGGGGTGTACCTCCGCTTTCTTGAATTCCTGTGTTCATAAATGCTTCATTATCATAACATAAGAATAGAACATTGCATTTTCCAGTTCTTTGTAGTATATCTTCTATTTTAAGA
>JABXKB010000132.1 GCA_013375485.1 Promethearchaeota archaeon
GTTCCTCTCACTTGATCAGCTCCTATACAACGATCACAATCTCCTTCGACAATAATAGTACCTCCATGGCTATGAATTCCTAAGAATGAACTTGCACCACCACAAATAAGTGTTGGAAACCTTTTTGCTGGTTTTGACCCATTTACCCATGATAAAGCTTCATTTCCTATCTTACCTTTCACTTTTATTAGTCCATTCTGCATACCTTTCCAAAATCCTCTATAAGCCGCACCTACATAATTACCTGCATTACCGGTAATCTCTAATTCTCCACCTTTTAACATTGCTCCCGCCCAATCATCAGCGTTACCGTTTACCAATATTTTTCCTCCAGACATATTGTTCCCTACGTGCATTCCAACATTACCATTTATAACTATTTCTCCTCCAGTCATTTTTTCTCCAATCCTTTTTACATTTGAGAGGTTCCCATCAATTATAATTTTAATATCATTAATTTCACTTCCATTTCCGGTAATATCAAAGAAATCTCTAAGTATTTTTTCTTCATTTCCATGATAAACTATTAATTTCTTAATTTCTGCCGCTAATTTTCCAGCAAATTGATCTGGTGATATAACTTCAGCTTCTAAGGGATATTCAGGTTCCTTTTTTAATTTTAATTTAATTTCTACCATTATTTCATTCCCCCTTTTTCTTTTTTACGGCTTTTACTAATCGTTCTAATATCTCCTTATCTGTTAAACAATCACCAGGTGCATCTTTTACTTTTCGTAATCTTAAAGGAACACTATCCATACGATAAGCAGTTCCTTCACATTCTATTCCCGCGATGGCAGGAGGTAATATGATATCAGCATTAACTGATGTTGGAGTATGATGGGGTTCGATAGAAATTAACGGATATTTAAACATATTTTTCACTGCGGCTGCTGGAAAATTACTTGCTGGATCAGACGCTACTATCAATGAAGCATCTATTTCATCTCTCATTAATACATCTACGGATGAGAATTCTCCTGGATTATAACGAGGATATCCTTTAGAAAAATCTATAGAATAAGAATATCCAGTTTGCCATGCAAAAACTTGATTTGCTCCAGCAACGTTATAATGCCCTCGCATAGGAGTTAATAAAAATTTGGTATGATCATTTAATTCTCTCACTAAGCAAATTGCAGCATCTATATTCCTATGATGGGATAATGTTTGAGTTAAACCCATTCCGAAAAAGATTACACCAAATTTACATGATTTTAAGGTATTCACTAATTCTATGATTTTCTTTTTTGGAACACCTGAGATTTCGTCTCCATCTAATTCAACGCCTCTTAAAGTCGCTCTGATGGCATTAATCAGTTCATAGTCCTCATTTGGATTTATTTGTATATGCATATCTGCTAATTGGGCTGTGTGGGTATTTCTCGGGTCTACCACGACTAAATATCGATCTTTTGTACCATCTTTTCTAAAATATCCTCGTATAAAGTCACTATACCTTCCGAGGTGTCGTGGATGAGCATGAACGGGATTGCTTCCCCAAAAAATTACAAGATCAGCTCTATTTTTATATTCGCCCAAAGTAGAAGTTGGAGCGCCAACATCTTGAATAGCGAGTAATGAGGGACCATGACATACTGATGCAGTGTTATCTAAAATTCCTCCTAGTAGTTCAGCTAATTCCACTCCCTTACCTTGAGCATCACATTCAGTACTTGAAAATCCATATAGTAAAGGTCGTTTAGCTTTTATTAAAATATCAGCAGCTTTATCAACGGCTTCATCCCACGATACTTCTTTATAAAATCCATTATCTTTAATAAGCGGTTTGTCATATCGATGTTCACTTGGATTAGAAGAAAAATATTTCTTAGTTCCAATCTGACACCCATTTCGTACCTCTATTACTTTTTCTTCTCTTATATCAACATCGACTTCAAGATCATCACAAAGAGTTCCACAGAAGGGACAAATTACATCAGTAATGGTTCTAATATTTTTATCGACCATTTTTATGCCTCCTTTAACATTTTAATTAAATCAACCGCATCTAAAACTTTCCCACTTGGTACTGCTTCTACCATAGCTTTCATTCCTTTATATGTAGGAGTACCACATGATTGAGAATCAGGATTTACTACTTGATTTGCCCAAGGACCCATTGGTATAGAAATTATACCTGGATGGGGGCCTTCTTCAGAGATTGTTGAATAAACAACAACTTCTCCATGATCAGTAATTACTTTAACTGGTGTTCCGACAATAGTATCTAATTTTTTAAAGTCCTCTTTATCAAAAGCACAGATTCCTGCAGCTCTGACATTTTCTTTTGTATTTTTACCCCCTTCAAGTGCTACACCTTGATTGATAGTGCGACAAGTTATTAAAATTAGATTATTAATACTCATTTTATTCTTCCTCCTTCTTTTCACTCCACCTTAATGTCTTTAATCTTTCTATAAGGGGTTCCCAGAACATTTTACTAAATTCCCCTGAAGTTTTAACATCAGTTATTTTTAACTTAACTGCTCCTGTTGGACAAGCATTGTCGCAGGAACCACAGTATATGCACGCATCTTTATCTACAACCACATTTGGTACAGTTTCCCACCCTTTATCAGATTTTTCTGGAACTGTTATAGCACCACTTGGGCATACATCTGCGCAAGCTTCGCACCCTCCTGCGCATTCTTCATCAACAATGCTAATCTCACCATCAGAATATTGTTTAACTACTCTTTCAATTTCAGCATTATCAGTTATTTTTTTGGCTTCAAATTCAAGTTTAGGAACTACTTTTTCTTTAACAATTTGAATATCCTCTAATTCAATTACTTCTCCGTCCTTTTTAAGTGTAAGTGCGCTAAATGGACAAAAAACTGCACAGGTACCACAAAAAACACATTTTTTCGGATCATATATTTCTGGAATAATATCTTCCATATTAGGAAAACGACGAGCTGCTGCTACTGGACCACGCGAAATTGCTTCTTTCGGACAAACTCTAGCGCATGTTCCGCAGCCTATACATTTGGTTCTGTCCAATATTAGTTCCAAACTTTCTGTAAGGAATTGAACTTTTACATGTTCGATTTCTTTATTAATTGATCTTGATATTTTTGGAAATGACATATTTTCTACCTCATTTTACTTCAATTAAATGTAATTCAATAGCAGAAACGGGACAATATTTCAAACAAACTCCACATCCATCACAGTTTACATCTCTACCTTCAACGTAAATATCGTACGCCATCCCATTTTTTACTAAGATTACTGCATTTTCTGCAGTTAAGTAGCCTTTCTCTTTTAATTGTTGGAAATTGAGTGGACAACTAACTACACAGACATTACAGCCAATACATGAGTTCTTGTTGATTTTTAAACGGTAAATTTGCATTCTTTCCCCCCATTGTTAAATGAAACGATTATTGACATTTACATTAGCATAAAATATTTGTAGATGTATAAACGTTTACTAATATCCTTTTATATTTTAAATTAACTTACATTGTAGAAAGTATATTTTTATAAAAAATTTGCTTTATGAATTCTTAAGTTCCTATAATAAATACAAATCTCTTAGAATTCGACAAACTAGTTTAAATTAGTAGCATAAGAGTTGGTTTTAAAAGCTGTTCATTGAAATCTGTAATAGAATATATTTTATCCTTAAACTTATTAATTCTCAAACGAATTTTATATTAAACAAGTTGTAAATTTTTTAATAATCCTTTTATCGTCAGAAATCATGCAATCTACTAGAAGTGAGGATTGTCTTATTTTTTATGCGTTTACACCAGAAAATATTAAATTACGTCAAGTTTACAATTCACTTTCAGATTTTATGAAAAATAAACAGATTACTGATCCTTCTGATAGATTCAACTTGATTGTATTTCATAAAGATGGTCCCAATTATTTAGATCACTTCACATTTGACTCTGATTATATTTTAAAAACATTGAAATCTATGAGTAAGGATCTCTCGAAGGCAAATATTGCCGGGGGTATATTTATTGCAATTACTTTCATTATTGAAGTGTACAAAAAAATTTCTGAAAAGATCTTCCGGCTTTTAATATTAGTTGATGATGGCGCTTATGAAATTCCCGATGCATATCTTCCTCCTCTACAAGAGCTAATTAAGGTTGTGAAAGATATGCCTTTTTTTATTGATACTATACTTATAGGATCTCCTTATTCCGATCAAGCTCAAAAATTGCTAAAATTAACAAATTTATGTAATGGAGAATTATTTGGGATTAATAATATAAAGGATTTAAATCCTACATTAACTGGGCTTTCAGAAAAAAAATATATTTCGGAACCAACATTTGTAAAGCAAAGATTAAGAAAGATTCTTCCTGATAACCAACCGTTTTATATTAATTTAGCTGATACCCCGGAACCACTTAGTGAGATAACGACTTGTTCTATTTGCTTTCAAAAAGATAATCATGGTATAGTGAAGTGTCCTTCATGTGATAATCCTGCACATGAGGTATGTTGGGCTCAATGGGCAGAAATTGCTAATATTGGAATACGTCATGTATTCAGATGTCATAACTGTTTCAATATCTTAAAACTTGATAAACGATTTGTAATTGATGTACAAACGGGTAAGATTCCTACTATAGCTGAAATGCAGAAAGTGGAAAAAAAGAATATTGTTGATTATTTGCATGAACTTGAAGCTAAAATTAAACCTAAAATTGTTCAGACTGATGATCCAATGGCTCTAGAAATCAAAGCTATGATGGAAACAAAAAAAGCAGAGCCCAAAAAAGAAATTCAAAAGAGAAGAGCCTCAGTCAAGATTTGTCCAAACTGCAGTAAGATTATGATGGGAGATAGGAAAAATTGCCCATCTTGTGGTTATGTATTGTTCTAATATGGAAATTGGAGAATTTCTGAACTGTTCTATAAGTGGACCTTAAACCTTTATTAATTACATTTGTTCAAATAAAATATGATGAATATTGCTCAAAAACAATAAATCAGTGAAAAAGTTTTTAATGACAATTGGGATCATTAATATTGAAATAAAAACTAATATAGTGATGTTGGAATCCTATAGATAATGTCAAATTTAAAATATCAATTATCTAATTTTTTTAAACATAAATGTGCTGTATGGGAATTTACTCTAAAATGCAATAGCAATTGTATTCATTGCGGCTCATCAGCAGGTAAATCTCGTTTAGATGAACTCAATACTGAAGAGGCATTAATGTTAGTTAAAGATTTAAAATCTTGTGGATATGATGGGATTGCCCTAATGGGTGGTGAGCCCTTCATAAGGGATGATTGGTATGAAGTCGCACAGGAAATTAAAAAAAATAAAATGAAATTAACAATTGTTTCTAATGGCTTAGAAATTAAAGAGCAGATTCAAAAATTAAAAATATTACAAATTGACTGCGTTTCATTAAGTCTAGATGGTGGACTTCCTAAAACTCACGATTATATAAGAGGAGTTAGAGGTGCATATGATAAGGTATTGGGATCTATAAAATTACTACAAAAAGAAAATATTCCTATTAGTGTTATAACAACAGTTAGCAAAATTAATTTTAAGGAATTAAATTTGATACGCGATTGGCTACTTAATAAAAAAATTGCTTGGCAAATACAAATAGCAATACCAATTGGAAGATTTCCAAGAGATTTGGTAATTTCTAGAAAACAATTTTATGGTGTTGCTATGTTTATAGCATTGAACCTCAAAAAATATTCAATAAAAGAGTTACCCTTAATGGGGGCTCATTGTTTTGGACATTTTTCTATGATTTTACCAGAATTAGGATTAGAGCCTTGGATTGGTTGTCAAGCAGGTAGATCTGTGTTAGGAATTCAAAGTAATGGAAATATTAAAGGATGTTTAATTTTAACGGATGATTCTATTGAAGGTAATGTTAGGACCACAAACCTTTCTGATATCATAAATTCTAGTTTTAATCCGAAATTTTGTCAATACTCTCATAAAATAAACTTACAAGATTATTGTTATACATGTAAAATGTTTAAAAAGTGTAAGGGTGGATGTTTAGGAACGAGGCTGGCTTTAAATTCTTCTAATAAACCGTATTGTTTAAGAGCAATTGAGAAAAAATTATTCAAAAACGAATCTTTACCATTTAGGTGGAAAATAGATTCTAAAATTTCTAAATATAAAAATTTGTATCAAAGGGTTTTATTAAAAGAAAATTGGAGGTAAAAATATGGTTTTCAAAGATATGTTTCAACTTTATAAGATTGGGAAAGAATTAGGGTTATCACGTAAAGAAATCAATAGCACTCTATTTTTCAAAAATCGGTATCCATTAATCCTTGGCTTAATGTTGATTGTTATTCTTTCGGTTTTTGCAATTCTCTTTTGGAATGTAGCATTAGTTCTATATGCAAAATCAACTGAACCAGTATATCCTCGTGGGACTTTATACTCTAGCATTACTTTTAGAGATTTTAAAGATAAAAAATGAAATTGAATATTAGATGTGGAGAAATGGAGGATTAAAATTGATTTTTAAAGATATTTTTCAACTTTATAAGATTGGAAAGGAATTAGGGTTATCTCGAAAAGAAATTAACAGCACTCTATTATTTAAAAATCGGTATCCCTTAGTCCTTGCTTTGATATTGATTATGTTTCTTTCAGTTTTTGCAATTCTCTTTTGGAATATAGCCTTAATTCTATATTCAAAATCGACTGAACCTGTTTATCCCAGTGGGTCATATTATTCTAGTATTAGTTTAAAAGATTTTAAAGATAAAAAATGAAATTGAATATTAGATGTGGAGAAATGGAGGATAAAAATTGATTTTTAATGATATTTCTCAACTTTATAAAATTGGGAAAGAATTGGGATTGACACGAAAAGAAATCAACAGCACTCTATTATTTAAAAATCGGTATCCCTTAGTCCTTGCTTTAATGTTGATTATGTTTCTTTCAGTTTTTGCAATTCTCTTTTGGAATATAGCCTTAATTCTATATGCAAGATCGACTGAGCCAGTATATCCTAGTGGCACTAAATATTCTAGTATTAGTATAAAAGATTTTAAAGATAAAAAATGAAATTGAATATTGGTTGTGGAAAGAATTTTGAACCGGATTACTATAATATAGATCTATATGAGGATCTGATCGCTGATGAGAAGATGTCTGCTTTAAATCTTGAATTTGAAGATAATTCATGTAAAGAAATAAAAGCAATCCATTTAATTGAGCATTTAGGATTTTATCAATCAGTTTATGCTTTAAGTGAGTTTTTCAGGATATTAGAACCAAACTGCAAATTAATTTTAGAAACTCCTGATTTAGAAAAGGCTTTTCGAGCCTATTTAAACTCAAATTATGAACAAAAAAAGGATATATTAAGTTGGATCTATGGGCTTCCTCATGAGGGTTTAGAACATAAATTTTGCTTTCCCTCTCAATTGTTGCATGAGATCTTAGAAAAAATTGGATTTGAGAATGTACTTCAAACAAGTCTTTATAATAAAGAATCAATCCCTACTATAAAATTCGAGTGTACTAAACCAGAATTTGACGAAATTGTTGATATTTTTCAAAATTTTTCTTCTATTCGTAAAAAAATATTGATAAATAAGGTAATAGATTTTAAAGATTTATTTATGACTAAAGAACAAGAAGATCTTCTAAACTATTTATTAATAGAGACAATCAATTTTATAAAAAATGATAATATAAGAATAGATCTTAAATTTATTAAAAAATCATTAATCATTTCACCCCGAATAGTTAAAAACTTTATAGATGAAATGAAGAATGTTAAATGTTTTTCCGATTTTGAACGAACCAAAATTTTAGAAATAACAGAATTACTGATTAAGTTTAAATTTCATGATGTCTTACTAAATGCTTTAATGAAAGCTCCTCTAATACCGGGAAGTCAGAAAATTATTTTTTCTTCGATTGAATCATTTGGTTTGGTTATGATTGATACACTATTTTCTTCACATGCTGAGAAAGATAAGCTGATAAAAAAGGTAAAAAAATTATCTCAAGATATTAAAAACTATAATTTTCACTTATTTTCTCCTAATATTATTAGAAGACTATCTTTAGATATATTTTATCAAGGTATTAAAAGTTTTTATAAACATGAACATGAAAATGCATTAAACAAATTTCTTACAGCTATAAAATTATACAGAGATAATTTTTTATATTATTGGAACTTAGCAAAGGTTTTAGTAAACTTAAATTTAAGACAAAAAGCGATTAGGTATTATAAAAGGACATTGAGATTATTGAATTTAACAAAACTTCCGAATAAATCCCAAATTAAAAAAGATATTAAATTAGAATTAAACTCAATAGAAAAACAAAAAGCGAAATTATTGGAAATGGAACCAATATTATCACTTGATAAATATCAATCAAATAAATTAAATTAAGGGATACTAAGATGAAAAAACGATCAATTGAGAATTTGAGAAGTAAGGTAATTTTTGTTAGTTTAGCTATAATATCTTCTTTCTTATTAATCATTAATTTTATCCCTATATTCGTACTAAATGAAGGTATAACTCGGGAATTCACAGGAGATTTGGAAACAGATCGTATAGCATATGTCAATCAAAGTAATCCTGATAAGAATTATCATTTACCGTTATGGGAAGACTATGTCGTTGGAAATTCTAGTGATCTATACGTTCATTTTAATCTTGATCTATTACCAAAAGCAACTGAAAGGTTATATTTTATTCTTAGGGAGTATTATTTTGATCCTTATTATGGATCTTTATTAGATGATATTGAGATAAATTTAATTTTAGTAGAATCAAATTGGAATTCTTCTGAAATAACATGGAATTCTAGACCTAAACATGAAGAAATTATTGCGACTGTGAATGTATCTGAAATTTTACAAGGACATTATCCAGAATATTATAATCTTGAAAAAGTTTTAGATATTACAGAAAGTTTTAAAGTTAATCATCTAAATGATATTAGTTTTTGTATAAATTTCACAGAAAATAGTGTGAATTTAAATGCACGTCTCTATTTATCTGGTTATGGAATTAGGCTTTTATGGTATTATGAACAAGTAATTATCTCGTACACGAATATTTTTTCGTCGGTAATAATCTTTTCGATTTTGATTGGAAGCATATTATATCTTAGAAAATATATACATTCTTGTCCGGAATGTGGCACAAAAAGGACCTTTACTGAAAAAGTTTGTTCTTCCTGTGGAAAAAGAATTAAAAAGGATATTCTAATTAAAGGATCAGATTATCAATTAATATTAATTATATTATGGATATTTGCATTCTTTGAAGGGTCTACACTCCTTATTTTAATGCAAACAAGTTATTACTCCTTTTTTCTAATGCATTCTATAATTTTTTTACTTTTAGTTAATTGGGTGATTCTTTGTATTATATTAATATTAAGAGGAATAAAGAAATATAGAAAATTAAGAGTTTCCTTAAAGAGAAGTTAAAATTTTGGGTCTTTATATTATTGAGAAAAATGGTAAAATTAAATTTTTAAAATTTTAGTCTTTTTCCATTCTTCTCTAAGAATGCTGAATAGAGAACTATCAATCCAATCACCTTTTATAAATAACTATTTACGAATAATACCTTCTTTTGTAAATCCTGCTTTTTCAAGGACTCTCTGAGATCCAGTATTTCTATAGTCGGTAGTAGCTTGGATTCGTTCTATTGTTTGCGAAAGAAATAAAAAATCTACAAAAATTTTGAGAGCTTCAGTACAAAAACCCTTTTTTCGTTCAGAAGAAATCATGAAACAACCGATTTCTAATAGATTGTAAGATCCACCTTTTAGATTTTAAGTTTTTCTACAAATTTATATACTAAGTAAAAATAAAAAAATGTTATGAATATATTAAATACAATAACTAACTATATTTATATTACATTTTTTAAAAGCGAGCAATCTAAATTTTAATGGTAATAATTATCTTAAATATTAATTTAAAATGATTTATAAAAGATGTTGGTTAAGTAAGAGGGAAATCGAATGATAGAGGATTTTGATCGAGTCTCATATATTTTTAGAGATTATTTATATAATTTTGTTAGATTATTGAAAGATAATTATAATGAGGATCTGCTTTCAATTATATTATTTGGTTCTGTAGCGAGGGGAAAATGGAATATAGAATCTGATATTGACCTTTTTATAATATTTTCCAATAAATCATCTATAAGAACTGATATAAATAATCAATTAACAAAAATCATATCGGATTACGAGAGAAAATCTAAATTAAAAAATTCCAAAGGGGAACGTCTATTTTCTACTATACAGGACATATCATTGTTAATAAAAGATTTACATACATTTAGAACAATATTTTATGATATTGCAATGGATGGAATCATTTTATTTGATAAAAATCAAACTGGATCTCATTTTCTTAAAAAAATAAAAAAAAGAATTGAAGAAAAAGGACTTAAAAGGGTTTTTATAAAAGAAAATGATTATTATTGGGAAAGAAATGTTAAATTTGGAGAAATTATTGAACTATGAATAATTTTGAAACTTCAAAAGGAGCAGTTGAAAGAGCTTTTCGCTGGTATCAAGGTGCTATACGAGCATATGAAGATGAAAGATGGGATGATGTTATATATTCCTTACAAATGTCAGTTGAGCAAGCCTTAAAAGCGATATTAATTCTTTTTGGGATTGAATATCCAAAAAAGCATGATGTTTCCACTATTTATGTCGATCTAATGCAAAAACAAATTCCAGAATGGTTCAAAGAAAAAATTGATAATCAAGTAGACGTATTAAAGGATCTAGTTAAATTAAGAGGTAAAGCTTCATATGGATATGTTGATGGATTAAAAAAAGACGATTTGAAAGATGAAGCCTCAAATTTTAAAGATCCAGTTAAAGATATAATTGAAGATTGTGATAAACTGGTAATAGAATTTTCTAAAAAACAAATTCAAAAAAATGATGATAATGATTCTAATAAATGAATTTTTAAAATTCTCAAATTCTCCTTAAACACGATATAAGTATTACAGATAAATTTTTGATAAGGCATATCTTTATTAATTCTTTAAAATCAATACATTATATCGATATTAAATGTCATTTTTCAATCAATTACTTGAGTAGGATTCAATAATGAATAATGATGTCTTTACATTTCTTGTTGGAGGTAAAGCCGGTGAAGGTGTAAAGAAAGCTGGTTCTGTGGCTGCACATATTTTTTCAAGTATGGGTCGCCATGTATTTCAAATGGATGATTATATGAGTTTAATAAGGGGAGGTCATAACTTTTCTGTTATAAGTACGACTCCTAGATGGATTAGCAGTCATCATATGAAAGCAAATCTAGTAGTTAATTTTGATAAAAGAAGTTGTGAAACCCACCTAGATGATATAACAGAAAATGGGATTATGGTTTTTAATTCAGATGATCAAAAAATTGAGGAGGGTATTGGAATTCCATTATCTTCAGAAGCAGAAAAATATCCAATGAAAAAGTTAATGTTTGGTGTTGGCGCTGTAGCGATCTTAGCTGCAACAATTGGATTTAAAAAAGAAGAAATGAATCGAATTATTAAAGATGAGTATCCAAGAGGAATTGAAGAAAACATAACTTTTGCAAATACAATTTATGAGATAGTATATCCTGATTGTGGAAAGAAATTTACTTTAGAGAAAGGAGATAAAAAAAGACCGATTATTACAGGAAATGAGGCCATTAGTTTAGGAGCAATAGCAGGCGGATTAGATGTGTATTATGGCTATCCTATGACTCCTGCATCAACAATCTTACATACACTCGCTCGTGAAGCTGAGAATTTTGGTTTAGCTGTTGTTCATGCTGAAAGTGAAATAGCAGTCATTAATATGGCAATCGGCTCAGTTTTTACGGGAGCAAGAGCTATGGTTGGTACGAGTGGAGGTGGTTTTGCTCTCATGACCGAAGGTTTCTCTTTAGCAGGTATTACAGAAGCACCTATATTAGTAATATTATCTCAAAGACCAGGACCAGCGACAGGGG
>JABXKB010000133.1 GCA_013375485.1 Promethearchaeota archaeon
AACTAATATAGTTTCCACCATCTTTTTCGCAATGAAATAATATAGGTATTTTATCTAAATCTATATTAGACTCGATAACTTCTTGACAGGGAGCATCAGACACTATTTCTGGTTCCGAATGATTATTAATAGCTTTTGAAAGCAGTGGTATAATATCCGCGGGAGTCACACCGAAATAAGATGCAATTACATCCTTAGTACAAAACACGTTACCTACAACACGAAACTTAGATTCTTTCACGTTATTAAATAATAATGGAGTCGGTTCGATCTCTTTCAAAATTCCAGAGATCTCTAATTTTCTTGAGACTTCTACATCTACCTTTCGGAGTATTCCTTCTTTATCAATCTTATCTATATATTCTCTAAATCCCATAACATTCATCTTATATAAATATTTAACTTGATAACATGAAAAACATTAGTGGTTTTTCTTAGAGGAGTTACAGAATCACTTTTTATAAAACTAAAGGTTTTCACCCTCATTTATTTTTTGTAAAATTTCTTTTGCGTAATCAACTCTAATTTTTTTATCTTCTATCATTTTTCTAGTAACCTCTTCTATTAACTCATCAGGTACACCAGCTATTTTTGCAATGTTACGAGAATGAAGTGCCATATGCCCTTTTTGGATACCTTCTGATACTAATGCCCTTAATGCTGCTACGTTCTGCGCTAATCCGACAGCAGCACCAACTTGCGAGAGTTCATTAGCACTTTTTACATTCAAAATTTTTAGAGCTAATCGCGCCATAGGATGTATTTTAGTCATCCCCCCAATTATCCCTAAGGCTAGAGGCACCTCGATCTCACCTATTAGATTACCCTCAGAATCTAGCTCGAATTTAGTTAAAGGTGAATATTGTCCATTTAAGGAGGCAAAGGCATGTGCTCCAGATTCTATTGCACGAGTATCATTTCCAGTTGCTAAGGTTAGTGCAACAATTCCATTCATTATTCCCTTATTATGTGTTGCTGCTCGAAATGGATCAGCTTTAGCAAACTCGTATGCATTTAAAATCCCTTCAACAATTTCTTGTCCTCCTAGCAATTCTTTATCAAATGTAGCTCTACTTCTAGCTAAACGATGTATAGCTAAATTAGAAACGATCCGAAGATAAACTTTTCCACCACTTATCTCCTCTACATAAGGACTAATAGCCTCAGCCATAGTGTTTACTACATTTGCTCCCATGGCATCCAAAACATTAACTAACAAATGAAGAATAATCATCTGTCCTTTTTCTGTTTGGATTTCTCTTATCTCAATATATTGAGCTCCTCCACCTAACTTATTTAATAGCGGATCCATCTCATTTGCAATCTTTAATAGCTCCTTTTTATGTTCTTTTATAGATTTTTTTGCTGATTCAATATGTTTTAATTTTGTTACTTGAATCTGCGCAATCATTACTGATTCTACATTCTCCGAATGAAATCCACCATGTTTTCTAGCCATTTTCGCTGCATTTGACGCAGCGGCGACCACAGAAGGTTCTTCAATAACCATAGGGATTATATAATCTTTACCATTTACATTAAAGTTAAAGGCAAGACCAAAGGGTAATTGATAGCTTCCTACTACATTTTCGATTAATGTATCAATTTGATTTGGTTTAAAATAACCTAAAGTATTTAGAATTTCAATTTCTTCTTGATTTAAATCAACAAGCTTAGATAACAATTTTCTACGTTCTTCCATTGATAGCTTGTAAAAACCAGATATATCTGAACGAAATTCTTTCATTATTTTTTCATAAATATAAAAATTAATAAATTTTTCTTAATCCTTTCCAATTTTTAACATCTAATAAGGATTTAGTTTAGGTACGAGATTGGGAAATACCTTAATACACATGGTGATTTGGAAGATTAATATAAAAAGGTGTCCAGTTTAAAAGACCTTTGGCATTAATATTTTCCTCGTACTCATTTTCTACTCGCCTTATCTCATATTCTAAAGAATTCCCTTTACTAACATTATTAGCAACTCGTACTAAACCTTTACTTAAATATCTAAGATCATTACCATTATTGTGCGCCATTGGTTCACTCTCTAATTTTGCAAAAAGAGGAAAGAACCTTTCATGATATCCAGAGTGCCCTTTAGGACAGTGATTCAGTCCTTTGATATTAGGTATAATACATCCCTCATCACAAAAACGAAGCGTAAATCCCCTATTATTATTCTGTTCATGCTCACTAATCTTTCCTAATAGAACTATTGGCCGAAGATCACCATTCTTTATTAACTCATATTCTAATATGGATTTCTTTGTCTTTAAATGAATAAAATCATTTATAAATGGTCCATTCTGGACTATTTCGTTAAATCTCTCTTGAACTTTTAAAAGTCCAGAAATACAAATCGCACCCGAGCCATAAGAGCCAAAATAAATCGTATCATTCACATGAGCATGGTTTTCAAGAAGGAAAATTATCTGCGCCCAGATACTGGCATTGTACATGTTACCAAAATGCATTGGAACTCTTAGTTGAGGAAGAACTCGTGCTTTTATATTATTATTCACCCACCTTGAAAGTCGTTCCAGTGTCGATGAAGAATATCCTCTTTCATTTAATTTCAAATAAATATACTCTGGTAAGACCATAACATCGTGTAAAAAGGAGTCAAGTTTCTTCAGAATTGAGGATCTAAAATTGTTTCGATCAAATTTAGGTAAATCACTTAAGTGTTTTATCCATCGTTTTAATATGATTTGTTCCATAATTTTAAGAGGGAGTTTTGAAAATGGGGCATGAAAAGTGTAAAAATCAGCATGAAAATCGCCAACATTGTCAAGCAAGTTATCATACGCTTTTAATTGAAAATTAAGATAAGTGTCTTGTGAATAACTTCCAAATGCTCTTGCGTTTTTATCATTTGGAGGTCTGAAGAAATCATTGACACTTCCTGAAATTTTACCAAACCGCTTAGAAAATGCGGCCACGCGGGGATTCTTTGAAATAACAAGTCCTATAGCTCCTGAACCTTGTGTAGGTTCCCCAGGGGAGCCTAGAAGATATGAAGAAATGTCCGCGCTTATAACAAGAGCTTTGCTGATGATTTCTTTTTCAATCATCGCAATTGCATTAAGAATCGCTAATGTACCACCAGCACAGGCGTTATAAACATCTTGTGTTAATGCGTTGGGCGAAATTTCTAACATCTCAGCAAAAATATTTGAGATGCTCTTAGCAGAATATACCTCAGTCTCAGTTCCTACGAATAATGCATCTATACTCTTAGGAGGGATGTTCCCTCTTTGTAGCGCGTAATATCCTGCCTTCAATCCAAGAGAAATGATATCTTCATCAACTTCAACAACTCTCATTTCTTTAGATAACAAACCCTTAGCATATTTTGCAGGATCGATATTTCGTGCTAGAGCTAACTCTTTTAGAGAAACGTAGTTTCGAGGGCTATGAAAACCAATAGAATCGATACCTATATCACCGAAAAGAAAGTCATTTGAAAGCATAGTATTTCTCTTCTTAAATTTTTTTGGTATCTTTTCTCTAAATAATATTTATTTGTTCAAAAACTTATCTATTTAAAACAAAGTATTAGAAAACAGTATTTAAAATTAATGATATGAATGATAATTTCGAATTTTAAGAGTATTAGATTTAGGACAAAAACTATCTAATCAAATTCTTATTGGTGTTAAAAATGGAGTAATTTTTTAAAAATTAGATTTAAATTTGCATTTAAGATAAAATTGAACACTAATGAGATTTTGGGTTTTTTGAGATAAATTTAATATTTTTAATATTCATATTAATATTGAAAATAAAATAACTTTCGATTCAGATTGATGGAAACGACTTTAGAAGAATTAAAATTAAAAGCAAAAGATCAGCTACCTAAACATATCGGGTTAATAATCGATGGTAATCGTAGGTGGGCGAAGAAGAGGAATCTTGATATCAATTTAGGGCATTTAATAGGATATGAAAATCTTAAAAAAAGGTTATTCGATTTTTTTGATGCCGGGATTCATTATTTAAGCTTATATATATTATCACTTAAAAATGTGAGGAAACGTAATACTAAAGAACTTGAGTATATTTATAAGATAATGGTTAAAGCTGTAGATACAGTTATAAATGAATCAATTGTAAAAGAGGAGAAGGTTAGATTCAATGTGATTGGTCGGATTTCAATGCTACCAGATAAAGCAAGGAAAAAGATCGAGGAATTAATCGAATTTACTCAGGATCATAATCAAAATTTCATTAATCTCTGTATTATGTATGATGGTCATGAAGAAATTGTTGATGCTGTTAAGGAAATAGTTAGTAATGGAGTTAGACCAGAAGAAGTAAATATAGATTTAATTAAATCACACCTTTATACAAAAAGTTTTCCTCCATTAGATTATATTATTAGAACAGGTATGGATGACGGAGCTAGAATCTCAGGATTTTTGTTGTGGGATTCTTCTTATGCTGAATTTAAATTTCGAAATGAACTTTGGCCTGATTATAATAAAGAAATGGTAATTGAGGATTTAAAAGATTATATAAAAAGAAATCGACGAATGGGAAGATAAAAAGCTTCTTTTTTTATGATTTAAATCAATGATAAATAATTCACTAATAATTATTAAACCTAAAAAATAAAGAGATGTTCTGAATTAGTATTATTAAGTGAATAAAAAAATCATTTAAATTATGTCAAATGCAGATAAAATCATCTCTTTAAACATCACCAGGTTCCCGCAAAATCTGTTGATTCCTGGAATCGATAACAGTATTTCAATTCAAGCAATAAATAATTCGAGTAAAATTGAAAATTTTAAATTTGATTTTGAGGGAGAAAATTTAAACATTAAAATTGATCCAGATAATTTTAAGGAAATTACTGAATTTGGTCCAGGAGATACTAAAAATATAGATTTAAAATTAGAACCTACTAGCGATGGTTCTGGTAAAATAACCATCAACGTTTATTGGTTACAGATTACAGAATATACGGTAAAGGTACAAAAAGTTAGAGATCATATCCAAGAAAGTAAATTAAAAAAGATACTAGAAAAAAATGCATTCAGCGTTCCAAAAATTGGTGATTTGTTTAATCCAGACGATTTTGTTATAGATATGAAGAAGGATGTAATAAAAAAAGCAGAACAACATCTAGAAAAATTAAGAGAAGATTATAATTCTTTACAATCATCAGGCTCAAAAAATTCAGAACTCTTAGAAGAAATCGAAAAACATTTAAAACATCTTGCTAAAGGATATCTTTCAGTTAACAATCCATTACGTGGTCTCGAATTGGTACTTATGTTATCTAAAAAGAAAGAACAAACTGATTTTTACTATAATATCATTAGAGCATATGGTTTAAAAAATCTTGATTCAACACTACAAATCGTTAATAATTTAACTGATTTAAATAGTAAACAACAATTATTAAAGTTTTTAGCTATAGATCAAGCAAATATTAATCCAGAACAGGCATTAAAAATTGGAGTTTTAATTCAAGAAACTTCAACAAAAGAAAATCTTTTAATTAATATTTATAGTAAAATTATTGGATCAAATCCTCTATTAGCTTTAAAACTAATAGGGTTAATAGAAGATGATATTCTAAAGATTAAAATTTTATTCAATATAGCAAAAAAATTGAAGGAACGAGATATTGGATCCGAATTAGTCATCGTGCTTAACTTAATTATTGAAAAACTCTTAAAATTACTCAATACAAATTATAAGAAGCAGAATTATAAAATGTTTAAAGATGCTATAACTCTTGTTGCTGAAATTGAAGGCCCTGCAAAAGCACATTCTATTATTGAAAATTTGCCGATTCAGGAACTTAAGGATAAAATTAGTAAAGATATCTTTAATGATATTTATGTAATGGTTGATGAAATTAGAATAAAAACAGAATCAAAATTAGTTTTCTCTCAATATTTCTTGTTGAATATATTTAGTTCCATTATCAATAATGAGATTAAAAATTTCTGTTTAACTGGTGGAAATATAAGTAATAACATCCTTACAAATGATTTCAATTTTAATATTGCATTCTTATCCTTATTCGGGTTTGACTTTAGCATCTTTCCTATTTTAGACCGTGTATATAACGATATAAAATATTCTTCAAAAAAATCAATCGCCTATTATGTTTTTCCATCAAGATTGAATTATAATGATAATGAGTTAAGAACGCTTAAAACCTCAATAAATCAATTTTTTAAAAATCTTAAAAATGCATCAGGTCAAATATTAATTTTTAATTTAGACTTCATCCCATATTTAGGTAAACCCACTGTTATTGTATCAGATGATTCCGGATTGGAGCAGGTTTTTCAATCTAAAGTTAAGAAAATTGGAGAATCTATTAACTTGATTGTGGATAATTCCTTTTTCAAAGGGGGTAAAGTCTCTGATTATCTTAAAGAGATTTTTCCATCTAACAAATGTAGAATTATCAATATAGTTCTCTCTTATGAATTTATCAATGATTATGGCATTTTTAAGACATTCATACAATCTTTACTCTAAATCGAATTGAATAAACTAAAATTATAAAATTAGATTTTGTTATATATATTGTAAGCGTAAAAAAGAATTATAGTAATTATATAAAACTGTAACGCAATAAAAGGGGAAAGCTTCAATGGCAAAAGACAAAAAAAAAAAGAAAGAGAAGAAAAAGAAAAAAGGTGATCAACGTGGTGATACCCTATCACAATTATATGCTAAGAGAGGTAAAGCTGGTGTATCTTCAGCTGTTAGATTGGGTGAAAGTATTGATCGATCTGGCGATAAATTATTCCTTGGAACTGATTATAAAGAAGTTCTCATCCCCGAAAGACCATGGGCAGATATGTTAGCTGATACTGAATATTGGACACCTCTACCTTTTACTCATGGTATTGAAATGGAATTGATTATCGCCGATGATAGTGGTGAATATCCTCCAGGGGAAGAAATGGTGTTTCGAATGAAAGAAATTGTTAAAGATGCCATTAAAATTATGGATGAGATGCTATATGAAGGTAGAGCTGACTTTCTTCCTGTCCCAGAGTACATCCGACAAAAAGTCTTAGCCAGACCTTGGGGGAGAGATGACCTAGAGAAGGGTTATGCAATGGATATTCGTTACGCCTTAGGAGATTCTTATGTCGATATAGATGCTTTCGCTAGAGATGGTAATGTCACAGCAATTACTTATATATTAGAACTTGTAAGCCCTCCTTGTATTTATGTTGAAGAATTGGCATATTGGTGTTCCACGTTGTTTCTTCTAGCTAAGGCTACTTTACCAAAAGATCTGCATATTATTGCTTCCGCTATTAATCCAGCGACGAAGGAATACATGCGCGGAGTTTCCCAGGCCGATCATTCGCACATAGGTTCTTTTAATTCAGAGTTAGAGAAAGTTCAAGCTTATTGTATGATTCGAAATTTTATCCCGCATCTTATTGCTCTTACGTGTAATTCTCCGATTTTGAATAATAAACCAACAGACGTAGTAAAAATTATTAATAGGAGAATTACTGCTCCAAACTGTACCAGATCTTTGCGTTTAAAATATAACACCACTATGTTAAGTGGAAATGACCCAAAATATTATATCCCTTATTTAACTGATCTTAGTGAGAATTCTGTTAATTATTTCCTTCAAACCGTCCAGAAAGCAAGTTTGGAGGATGGAAGATTTCAAGATGTGTTCCCTCTAACGGATTGGGGGACAATCGAAGTCCGAATTAGTGATGCCCAGATTTCTATTTGTCGCCGAATCGGTGTTGGAATGTTGATTCAAGCTATGTGCTATAAAGCGAGAAAATTGCTAGAAAAGGGAGTTTGGGTACCCGATGCTGGCAGTGAAACAATAGCAACAAACCGGGAGAGCACAATTGAGAGAGGTTTGATTTCTTTATTTCGGCCTCAAAATATTACAAGGGAAAAACTTGCACAATATGACCCTGAATTTGCAGAACAGTATTTAGGTCCAGAAGGCCAACCAGTACGTTATATGATGCAAGCTGTACAGCGTATGTTCTTTTATTTAAAAGATGAATTAAAAGAATTAGGTTTTTTATATTCTCCCTTTATGAAACCTCTTTTACAATCTGTTTTTGGAAGTGTTTCTTATGCATCGCCGCCAATAACAGAAGCAGAATATCAACTTTCGCTATATGATTATAAATTACAAAATGGAGAAGATCCAAGCATTTTATATGATTTAATATACTTCACAATCCAGTATTGTCAAGACCCATTGAATAATCCCCTCACTGGTGTGTTAACTCTTCCAAAAGAAATGAGAGAATAAGTTCTTAATAACATTTACTCATATTGATGTGAAAAGGAGAAAAAATTGAATGGGGATACTTTAATTTTAAATCTCTTAACTTAAAATTAAAGTGTAAAGCATTGTGTATCCCATTATAATGAAGAAGTGAATCATAGCGAAAAATGCGCCATTTTTTAGCAAACGTCTGTAATCCAAATTCACCACTCTGTATTTTTTTGCCAAGGATAGAGTAAGAAGATCACATGCAGAACCTTGTGGTAAAAAATTACCTGCCATATTAACGCCGCTTATGAATGCAATGATGATCGGGTTTGGAAAGAAACCCTCTCCTATAACTGCTGAAAAAATCGGGAGAAGTATAATGGTTACGGGCGTACCCGCTAGAAATGCGGATAAGAGAGAAGAAACGCTTAATGTTATCAATACAGCGAGATAAATGTTATTATTTAACAAGTTTACCAAACCTGTGGCGATCAAATCTGAAAAGCCAAATCGTGATAAAGAATTCGCAAGAATAAACAAAATCGCAAAAATAATGATGATTCTCAACGAGATATCGTTCTTAAGATCCGAGAATTTAGTATTCTTATAGTGAAAAAGGAGAAGAATAGCTGCAGCTATAATCGCGACAAGGGCAGGTTCGAATCCTAAGATCATGAACATGAAAGTAGCTAGAATAATGATAATTGTCATTAAAAAGTACTTTTTATTCTCGATCACAATTTCCGGGTCGAGGATTGATAATAGGATCTTCTTGTTTCTTTCAGTTGGTTTTTCTTCGTTTTTCAATATGAACCTATCTATCAAGAAAATGGTAGATATTAACGTGATTATAAACAAAATGCCCATATTAGCAAGATACTCACTAAAACCCCACCCAAATTCCTTGCCAATAATTAAGTTTTTTAAGCTTGAGACTGGAGTGAGTATTGCGCCGATGTTTATAGTAATAGTCATACCCATCATGTAGGTACCAGCAGGTATCTCTAGAACTCGGCATGTCCTGTAGATCAATGGAATCAATAACAACGAGAGGGTAAAGTCCTCGATAAATGCAACCATAATGCCAGTAAACAGGCAAATCATATAGAAGAATAACCGATTATTCCCTTTCGTGATATGAATCAATTTGATCGTGGTATATTCCAAGACCCTGTCATAAGTTGCAAAATAGATGATTATCTGCATGGCAAATATGAAGATTAATGTGTTAAAATCGATAAATCCAAGAATTTCTTCCTCTTTAACATCAGTAAGAGTGAGCATTGAAACTACTGCGATGGTTCCTATGATTAATGCAATAGGGAAATAATCAAACTTATCTTGAGAAAAAAAAGCCATCAAAATCGCAAATAAAACCAAGATAAATAGTATTGCGGGTAAGTTCATTCAATAAAAAGAAATGGTTTTTATTTTAAAAAGGATCACTTTGATTAGGAAATTGGAAAATATAAAAGATCAGAGGAAAGTCATATAAGATCTTGTGATTCTTCAGAATTACTTTTATTAATCATTGGATTAAGGAATTTTTAAAAAAATCTTTTGAGGAAAATTTTTATATTTATGTATATACTTTGTTTTATAATACTGACACAAATGTTAGAGTAATTATTATGGAATCCAAAGACACTATAACAAAAGAAGCAGGATATAATCCAAATCTCTTTAAAGTAATGTATTTCATTATCTATAGCTTTCTTATAGTATTTGATATAATATTTCTTTTCTTGTTTATGACAGTTTGGGCAAGATTAGAAGCACCGTATGTAGGGGCTGCCCATTTTCCAGGGTTATTTCTCTTATATGTTACCCTTCTGATCCTAAAAATATGCTTTGAAAGTTATGAAATAGTGAGAATTATTATATTTTTAGTATGGAGTGAACAAGATAAAGAAAGCGCGATTAAAGTAGCTGAGGGTTTTTTTGGTTTTAAAATTTTTAGAATGCATTACATTGTATTTATAATGTTATTCTTAGTATGGATGGAATTCGGTCAGACAGTTTTGATGTTCAGGGATATTACTTATGGGGATGTACAATATGAATTTTTTAGGTTTTACAGCTGGTTCCAAGTCTTCCTTTTTATTCACATATATTCATTAGAAATAGTTCCTAGGTTGATGCTATTATTTGCAGATTCTACCAATAAATCAAATAGAATGAGAGCAATAAGAAATATGATTGTATGGATGTTTGTATTACTATTCATACTCAACTTTAATTTCATAATATATTTTTATGGAAATTTCATAAGAGGGATACGTTCTTAAAACTACTTAAAAATTTAGACTTAAATTCTATTTTTTTTTCTTTTACCTTTTTTAATTTTGATTTAATAAGAGATATTGATAAAGAAAACCAATATTTCAGCCGGTTTTCAGAAGCTTGTCAAGATCCATATTTTGTAGAGAATAGTAAAAAATAAATATTCTATAAAACTATTTTTCATATAGACTTATAGAATAAATTGAATATAAAAATGACCACTACAATCCAAATTGATAATGAGATAAAAAAAAAACTCTTTAAAATAAAGCTAAAATTAGAAGAGGAAAAAGGAAGTGCTGTGACGTACAATGAAATCATCGAATATTTAATTAAACATCAAAAGATCAATTTAATCAAGAAAAAAAATATGAAAGAATTTAGACGTTTTGAGGGTATTCTTCCAGAGTCTGCTTTAGAAGAATATTTAGAAGAAAAAAAGAGAGAATTAGAACGTGAAGAACGTAGAGCTCCATTAAAAAGAACGTGAATTGAGAGTAGGAATATGATTGATGTAGAAATCTTTAAAGATTATAATGATATTATTATTGATACTGGAATTTATATCGAATATTTTAAACAAGGAGAAACTGAACTTAAAAAAATACTAAGAGAACATTTATTTTCAGAAAATTCTGAAATTACAATTAAAGGACATTATTTAATCAAAGCTGAAATCTTTTATATCATGTGTAGAAAAATCGGAAAGGATAAAGCAGAAAATATTATAAAGGATATTGAAGAGTATATAAATTTTATAAGTGGGGAATTTTTATATCAGATTGCTGGCAAAATAAAATGTAAATACCCTATAGCCATTTGTGATTGTTTTTCTATTTCTTTAGGAATTTCTCAAGATTGCCCAATTTTTTTCTTAAAAGAAAGAGAATTATCAGAAGAGGTAATTAATAAAGTAAATAAAGAATTTAAAGCTAAAATATATACAGTTTCATAATTACATCTTTAGCTTAATTTTACTTCTTATCTTAATATCAAGAGGAATGAGTAAATAAAATAAATAAGAATAATTAGAAAAAGTTAGAATTAAGAAAATGTTAACATGTACTATAGAACAAGATGGAAAAAAACGAGTAGAACACTTACTTGTAATTGATGCTCATTCTCATCTAGGACAGGATGTAGATGGAGCAACTATGATGAATCCTCTAGCTCCAGGGGTAGGAACATTCGATTTTTGGGGTAATGTCCAGGGAAGAATTAAAGCGGATTGGGAAAAGACTGGAGAACAATCGTTTACAACTACGATGGATGGCAAATTTACAAAAGTTTCATGGTCATTTACACCATTTCCCTTTACAGATAAGCTTTATGGCGAGCTTGAAAAGCTAGGAAAAAGATATTCTGATTTAAAAGAAAAATCCAAGTTCTATTCATTTATAGATCAAGGTGTTTGCTTTCCTTTCCAAGATG
>JABXKB010000134.1 GCA_013375485.1 Promethearchaeota archaeon
AAGAATTGAAAGCTGAAGGAATTGACAGCGAAATAATTTGGATTGGTAATAAAAAATTGCAGGGTTGTACTGCTTGTTATCAATGCATCGATAATGATGATCAAAGATGTACTATTGAAGGAGATAATATGAATGAGTATATAGTAAAAATGTTAGAATCGGATGGTATAATCATTGGATCTCCCACGTACTTTTCTGATTTAACAGCAGGTACAAAAGCTTTAATAGAACGTGCTGGTTATACTACAGGAGGGCATTTAAAACATAAGGTTGGTGCCGCTGTTGTAGCTGTTAGAAGAGCAGGAGCAAATCATGTGTTCTCCAGTATTAATTACTTCTTTTTAATTAAGCAAATGTTCGTAGTAGGTTCTAGTTACTGGAATGTAGGTATTGGAAGAAATCCGGGAGACGTATTGGACGATGAAGAAGGAATTGAAACATTTAAGAATTTAGGCAAAAATTTTGCTTACTTACTTAAAAAACTTAAGTCTTAATTTACTTTTTAATATTTTTTCATTTTTCTACACTATAATTGTACCAATTGATGATTAATGGAAACTTTTGAATTAGATCAGGTAAATCCATTTATTTTAAAAAAACAACATCTTTTAGAGGATAATAAAACTGATGATATCGTAAAAATAACAGAAGATTTATGTGGACTTCATTCAACAGAGCTTACTACTTCATATTTATCTCTTTTTGCTAGAACTAACAATTTCTTGAAATCTAATTTAGAAAAGGAGCTTTATTTAAATAAAACTCTTGCTAGAATTCGGGGAATGCGAAAAACTCTTTTTATAGAATCTGTAAATTTAATTCCAATAGTTTATGCTGCAACTTCTAATATAATTGAAAGCTCCTTTGAAAAATATATGGAATTTCACAAAATTCCGATGAACGAATACCATGAAATATCACAGAATATTACGAATATATTAAAAGGAAGAGAATTATCAGCATCTGAAATAAGAAAAGAATTGAATTCGAAATCAAATATCCCAGCAATTATCCAAGTAATGTGTAATTATGGATTACTAATAAGAGGAAAACCAATCAAAGATTGGAAAGATCGAAGAAATAAATACACTCTTTTTAAAAATTATTTTCCTGAACTTGAATTAACAAAATTAAATGAAAAAGATGCAATTCAACTCCTTATAGAAAAGTATATAAAATCATATGGACCTGTATCAGAAAATGATATTTCCTGGTGGACGGGTTTAACAAAAACAAAAATTAGAGACGCTCTAAAAAGCACAAATCATCGATTCGAAAAAGTTAAAATTTCTGAATTAAACAATACCCTTCTAATGTTTAAAGAAGATATAGATCAATTGAATGATTATCCTATCTCTGGAAAGCGAACGTTAAATTTACTACCAAGACTTGACCCGTATCCAATGGGATATAAGGATCGTGATAGATATATTGATGAAAAAAATTATAGTAAAGTTTTCGATCGTTCTGGAAATATAGCATCAACTATTTTTTTAGATGGTGTTGCTATTGGAGTTTGGGATATTGAAGATAAACCTGAACCTATTGTTAAAATTTATTTATTTCAATCGATTGAAAAGGATTTAATCGATGATTTGTTTTTAGAAGCTCAAGAAATGGGCAAATTCTTCTTTGATGAGAGTGTACAAATTAAAGAATGTAAATCAATGATTCCATTAACAGAAAGAAACGCAGGAGGGTTCATGACACCTCTTAAAAACTGTTAAAAAACAAGAGTAATTAATTAAAAATTATGAACCGTAATAAAATTCTGAAAATTTTATTCATATTATTAAAAAACGAAGGTATAATATTACAGAAAAATTTACTAAATGTAAATTTAAGATAAGAGGGTAATAGATGAGCATTATTATTTTAGGTGCCTGTGGGGAGATAGGAAGATATATCGCTTTAGATCTTGTAAATAGTGGATTTGATGTTGTTTTAGCAGATATAAGAGAACCAGAAGGAAACCAACTAGCAAAAAAACTAGGAAGCAGAGCAACTTTTCATAAATTAGATGTTATGGATTTTAATAATTTAGTGGAAGTGCTTAAGAATTATAAATTAGTAGTTAATAATGTTGGTCCATATTATATGTTCGGTGATTGGATTCCTAAAGCTGCTATTCAAGCCGGGATTAATTATATTGATATATGTGATGACCATGATGCTACTCTGAATTTCTTAAATTTGGATAAGGTTGTTCAGCGTGAAGGATTAACATTTTTAATTAATTCTGGAGCATCAGCAGGACTAACAAATATAATGGCAAAATTAGGAGCAGAGCAATTAGATAAAGTTGAATCGATTAGAGTTTTATGGTTTGAGGACACGGGTGAAACAATTGGTTTTGGACAATTAGCCCATTGGGCTCATATTGCCATGGGAAAAGTCCCACAATTTATTAATGGAAAATTGGCTTATACCAGAGCACTAACTGATAGAGAGATTGTAAAATTTCCTGCGCCTCTAGGATCAGTCCCTTTATACTATGTTGGTCACCCTGAACCTATAACTCTCCCTCGATATATAGAAACAAATGAAGCCATCTGTAAGGGTGGAATTTTACCAGAATCAGATATTTTGCTAACAAAAATTCTTGATAAATTAATCCCAGTTAAAGATATAAAAATTATGAAATTAATTGTTAAATTTTTTCTAAGAATTTTACCCCTTATTTCAGGTAAAGTTGAAGAAAGGGAAATAATATCCGCTTTCAGAAGTGATGTTATTGGAATAAAAAATCAAAAAAAGGCTCATTTGTCTAATACTGTTGTAGGTCCAGTGGCAAAATTAACGTCTATACCTGCGTCTATTATAGCTCAAATGATTATAAATAGTGATATCAAATCTCAGGGAGTATTTCCACCAGAGGGTTGTTCAGATTTAAATCTTGAGCAATTTAAGAAAGAACTTAAAAAGAGAAACGTTCACATTATGGAGAATCATTATTGAGCTTAGATTTTCATTAATTAAAAAAAATTGAATATCTATATATTTGTCTTTATAGTATTGATATTATTGAATTTGAATAAAAGAGATAAATTTTCAAATAAAAAACTAAATTCTGATGGCTATGAGTGAAAAATTAAATGTCTTATTCATTATAACTGATGCAATGCGCGCGGATCATATGAGTTGTGCAGGGAATCAAACGGTAAAGACTCCTAACCTTGATAGATTAGCAAGGGAAGGTATTAGGTTTACGAATCATTTTGGTACTAATCCAATCTGTATGCCTAATAGAGCGACGTTGATTACTGGAGTGTATCCGAACGTTCATGGTGTTAGAAGTAATGGTATAAATTTACGTCAAGACATTCCTACAATTATTCAAACTCTTAATAAACAAGGATGGCACACAGCAGCTATTGGAAAAATACACCATCAATACTGGTTAGGTCCATTTAAACATAAGAGTAGATCTGCGGAAAGTTTAAGTGACTGGTCTCTTAGCAGAGAAAAAAGTTATCCTGTAAGAAATAATTTTCCATTGCCATATTATGGTTATGATGAAGTTGAAGTAATATCTGGAAATGGAACTGTATGTGCAGGACATTATACAGAGTGGTTAGAGGAAAGAGCTCCTGAAATTGCTGAAGATATGAAACAGAGAGTATTGAACTATGATAATCTATTCAGCATTTTTTGTGATCCTATCCCAGATGAATTCTACAACACTACTTGGGTTGCTGAGAGGACTTTAGCATTCCTAAAAAGATATTCAAATGGAGATTATGGAAATAAACCCTTTTACTTACATTGTTCGTTTCCAGATCCACATTGGCCATTAAATCCTCCTAAAGAGTATCAAAAACAATATAAACCAGAAGATATTGAACTTCCCGCTAGTTTTAATGATATAAAGAATTTGTATAATCATGAATACTTAGGCGTTCACTTAAAAAAACCCCCTTTCAAAAGAGCTTTTATACGAGAATCCACAGAAGACGAGGTAAGTCAGTTAACTGCATTAACATACGCGGCAATTGCATATGTTGATTATTATATCGGTCAAATTTTAGCTTCATTGGAAAAATTAGGATATTCTAAAAATACTATAGTTGTCTTTATGAGTGATCACGGAGATTTAATGGGTGATCATGGGCTATTATTTAAGGGACCTTGTCCTTTTAATGGTGTTTTACAAATTCCATTGATATGGAATGTACCAGAACTAATTAAACCCGGAAGTATATCTAACTCTTTAGTGAGTTCAATTGATTACCCTAAAACAATTCTGAGTCTTCTAAGTATAAAAGAAAGACAGCAACCTCCAGATATGCAAGGATATGATATTTCTCCTATTTTTATAGATCCCAAGAAGAAAATAAGAAATAGTGTTTTGATAGAGAATGATGAAGAAGTAGGTACTCTCGAAGCTAGATTAAGACATCTTGTTACGGAGGATTATAAATTAACGATTTATGATACTTTAGATAATTTTGGTGATATTTATGACCGCAAAAAAGATCCACTTGAATTAACTAATTTATGGTATGATCATAATTTTAGAGATAAACGATTTGACTTAGTAAATAAAATTTTACGAGAAAACTTAAAAGCCCAAACAAAATATCCAAAAAGAATTGCTGGTACTTAGTTTGAATTCCATAGGCTTATATAAAGAATTTTATTTATTCTTCAATTTTCTTATGTTTGTGATAATAATTATAAATATGTAATCGAATAATATTTATCTATTTAAAATAAATCGCCTTATTTAGTGGATGATTTAGATATAAAAATTTGGTTATTAAAATGGAAACAGATAAAATACAAATTAAACACAGCAAATTGGGAATGGCTTCTTATGGTTTCAACTCATTTTCTAGAGAACTTCTAAGAATTGCATTTTCAATGTTTGCTTTCTTTTTTTATGAGGCTGAACTTGGATTAAATGTGTGGTTGATTGGTTTATCATTTGTACTTTTCTCACTTTATAATATGGTTAATGATCCTTTCATTGGATATATAACAAATCGACCTTTTAAATTCACGAAAAAATGGGGACGACGATTTCCTTGGATTTTATTAGGAGGTTTACCCTGGGGCTTTACTTATATGCTTATATTTATGCCACCGACCTACAATGCTGAATCTGGCGCGTGGATTCTATTTTTTTGGCTATTGTTTACCACATGTCTCTTTGACACTTTTCATTCATTATTTTTTGTAAATTTTCAGTCATTATTTCCTGATAAATATCGATCAGTTCAAGAGCGAAGAACTGCTAGTGGTATTTATATTATGATAGGAGTTGTAGGAGTTGCGATAGGAGCTATTGTTCCTCCTTTGATCTTCGACTATGGAAATTTTCCTTCATTTGGGGTTCAAGGTATTGTAATAGCTATAATTACATTTATTGGTTTCGCAGTTGCTATTCCAGGTTCCCGTGAAGATCAAGTTACTATAGATCTTTATTTATCTTCTCAAGAAGGAGAACGCGAGCATACATCATTCTTTAAGACTCTTGTAGTAGCATTGAAACAGAAACCATTTATAATGTTCATGGTTTTATATACATTATATCAGTCTTTAGTAGAAACGATGCAAGCTTCAGTTCCATACACCGTAAAATATTCATTTGGAATGCCAGGAACAGCCACCACTTTTATATTTGCCGCTTTCCTAGTCGGAGTATTAATTTCTACGCCTTTCTGGATGAAATATTCACATAAAACAAAAAATAATAAAAAAGTAATGATAATTTCTTCTATAGTCCTAGCTGCTTTTACACTGCCAATAACGTTTCTTAGAGATTATTGGTTAACTGTCTTTGATATGTTTCTCTGGGGATTAGGCATGGGAGGTTTTTGGATAATGATTTTTCCAGTATCTTCAGATGTAATTGATAACGCTGTAGTAATAACAAAAAAACGTGAAGAGGGAATATATACTGGGTTTCAGCAATTTTTTGGAAGGATAGGTGTTATTGTTATGGCACTTACAATCGCTACTGTTCACACACTTACTGGATTTGTTGAAGGAAGTCTTAATCAAACAGAACTAGCTATTTGGGGAATTCATTTTCATCAATCCTTGATTCCATTTATATTACTTGTCATTGGAATTATTGTGTTTTGGTTAAAGTATGATCTTACTCCAGATAAAGTTAATGAAAATCAAAAGAAGATAGAGGAATTAGGTTTGTAGAAGATGGAAAAATATTATTTTATATCAATTTATTTTCAATTTTTTTTATTTTATTTTTAATTTGGTAAGCAGCATTATCTATGATGTTTGCTGCTATAAATGATGTTTCGGTTTTTGATTGTCTTTTTAAAATTCTTAATTTTAACCTTAAGGCTTTAAAAAGAATATTATTCTCCTCATTATCATTACCATTTATTATTATATCAAGAATATGAAGAGCTAATTGAAGTTCTCCCTTGTTATACAGTTTTTTAGCATGTTCAAGATATTTTTCTTCTGAACTAATTTTTAAAAATTCTTTAGCAATGTCATTAGATTTTGCTGGAAAAAGATTAGTCGGATTCCCACTATTATACCAGCCATGATAAAGTCTATAAGTGGCATGTATCGCAAATCGATAACAACCATACATTTCTCTTAGATAATGATGATTTTTAAATTTATCTGGATAAATTTCGAGCATTTCATGATAAATCTGTTCAAACCATTTACCCTCGTTCATCCTTTTTACAACTTCATCATGTACAAAATGCATGGCTTCAGCAGTAATAGAGAGCACTTCTTTAACTTTATCTCTGCCTTCAATTAGAGGTCCATGACCCGGAATTAAATATTCTGGTTTTTTTGCCTTCATCTTTTCCATTGCCAAAGCCCATTCCTTTGGATAACGCTGAACCTTATATGGATTACCAACATTAGGAAATGAAGATACTAATAAATCTCCAGCACATATAAGTCTTTTTTCAGGTACCCATAACCAGATTGAATCGTCTGTTTCACCAATATCATGATAAAGCTCAAAATTGCATTCACCTAATTTGAAAGTGTAAGATTCATCCCCTCTCATTATTATTGTAGGATTAAGCGTATCTTGTGCTGAGACTAACACTTTCTGACGTCCTACTCCTATAGAGGCGAATTGCTGTTTATTAAGCCAATCGTGATATATATCTAACATCCTATACTTTTCAAACCTTTTTATACAATTTTCATGAGCTATTACTTGAGGCATTTCCCATCCCTTTTCATTAATTTCTTCAATAAAAGAGTCATACGCAAAACAATGATCAAAATGGCCATGTGAATAAATAATAAATTTTACCTTCTTTTTAGTAAATTCTCGGATTTCCCTGAATACCTTTTTAGCATATTGTTTCGTTGGAAGATCAAATAAAACTAATCCCTCTTCAGTTTCAATAACCCCGGTATTAGCCATGCCTGCTATTAAATGACATGTTCCCTCTGCAAATTTAGAAGATGGAAACATTCCAAACCAATCCATCATTCCCTTATTTGTTATTCTCATATAATTTCCCGTGAAATTCTAATATCGATATTTTCTAAGATGCAATTTTATAAAACAATGTTTAGTAAAATTTTATTATAGATATTAATATTATTTTTGTATAGTACAAAAATGTATGAGGTATTCAGGGTTTACGTTGAGATATTATAGGATTTAAAAGTTAAAAAAAAAAATTATTTTTTATTCTGATTTTTTTCTCCAAACCTTGAAATATACAATAAGGAGAATAATTCCCGCTGGAATACCAAGTACAATTATTATCCACATCAGAGTTAAGAACCATGAATAAACCCAATAACTATATGGTTGACTACCTAGAGTAGCATTGTAATTTCCGTCTACAGCTATATAGATACAATACGCTATAAACATAAAGAAGCTAAAACCACCACCACCACCGTAATCTTTCGTTCTATGTGTTTCTTTCTTTTCTCTTTCTTTGAACTCTTGTTTTTCCTCTGCGGGTAATTTACGCCACCATAAATAACCTCCTGCACCAAAAAATAATCCTGTTGGAATACCCACAAATAATAGTTCCCCCAAAATTATCTGAATAATAAATCCAACGATATAATTCAAAGTCCAATCGTTAAAGGTACCTGTACGTGGATGAACGAAAGGATTTACCTCTATAATCCAAAACACTACCAAAAGAGCTCCAATAATTACACAAACACATGCAATTATTAGCACTATAAATGAATTCGTATGTTTTTTTATAAAATCTTTCCAAAATTGTTCTTCACTTTTTTCCATTTAGATTACCTAATATTTTTATTAAAATTTTTTATAAAATTAACAAACCAAGCATTAAATATCTAATATATTTATTATTTATAATTTATAAGTTTATATTCTAATATATTTATTATTTATAAGTTATTAATTTTAATATCAGATGGAATATGTATATGGTTTCCTCTAAAACCTTGAAAATATAAATCACCTGCTTCATAAACAAAACCACAACGACCATAAGATTCATCAGTATTCACGGCATCAACATAGTAATTTTTCACTACCGCTCTTCCAATAGTTTCATACCAATTAAGCTTATATGATATGAAACATTGGTCCCCTAAAGACATAATGACATCAATGACAGTTATTACGCCTTCTTGGAAGTTATCACTTCTAAGATTGTGAGGTGTTACTTCAACATTTTGAAAATGAAGATTATTATTAGGACTTCTTATGAAAACATCGGGAATAATAACTAATCTAAAATATATTTGTGTCAGAGGAACTAATATAACTCGAGCTCCTGAATTTTTAAAAAATTCAAGGTTTGATGAATTAAGCGAGACTATTTATTTAATGAATTAAGTATTTAGAATTAACTAGCCTTTATAATTGAAGAAATTTAGATAACTTATCCAGACATAGGAACAAAGCAAAATTTAAATAGTTAGGATCCTAACTATTACTTAATTAGAAAAAAAAAACCATCATCCTCTAGTGCATAATGAGTGAAGAAAAAGCTTTAGATTCCTGTGATGAATGCTGTCAACCCAAAGACATTGTAGATGTTTTTGAATTAATAAATAATCTAAATAAAAAATACGAAAAACTACAACGTGATAACATCCAAGAATTAGAACTTACACCAACCCAGCACTTCATTCTTAGTCAACTTTGGGAATCTGATAGTCAGCAATTTAAAGAATTAGCAGAAAAATGTGGTTGTTCAAGATCTACAATTACAGGGGTAGTAGACACAATGGAAAAAAAGGAGTTAGTGTCTCGCAAATTAAATCTTGATGACAGAAGGAGTCTTCTTGTTATTCTTACAGAAAAAGGTAAAGCTTTAAAAAAAATTACGCCTCCATTAGAGGCAATCGTCAATGGATGTTGCCCAGAAATCAATCAAGAAGAAATGAAAAAGTTAGGAGAATTACTTCAGAAATTGTTAAACTCATTAAAATTTTAATATATTGACTTGAATTTCCTCTGATTTTACGCTTTGTTAGGATCTTAATTATATGGAACGAAATATTTAAATAGTTAGGATCTTAATTATTACTTAACTAATTGTTTTAAAAAATAAATTTTAAACAAAGAGATAATTATCTATGACAGATAAAGATAAAGAAAAAGGATGTTGTACCGAAGAACCTAAAAGTGATAATGAGGAATCAAAAGAAGGTTGTTGTTAAGGCGAAAAAATTGACTTTAAGGTTATATTTAAAATTTATAAGATTAAAATTTTTATTTTTTTCAGTTTTATTTCAATAAAAAATACAGAATGGATGTAAATGTTAGTGAATAGAATTTGCAGAAAAAATACAATCTAAATAATTTTTCATATTAATTGGAAAAAAATCTATTAGCAAAATTATTAAGAAGGTCAAAAAATGAACGTTATGGGTATATCAGGGACTCCTAGAACGAATGGGAATAGTGAAATCCTCTTAAGGTATGCTTTAAAACCTTTTGAAAATAATGGATGGAATGTTAAAATTTTTCTTTTAAGTGAATTAACAATAAAACCTTGTAATGCATGCGAGTCATGTAGGGAAACTGGTACTTGTATTATTAATGATGATATGCAACGTATTTATGATGCATTTCAATGGTGTAATGCCATCATAATCTCTAGTCCTGTTTATTTCCTAAATGTTAGTGCTCAATTACATTCCATACTTGATAGACACTATGCGGTAGATGCCGAAAAACCTTTAGAAGGGAAAGTAGGTGGAGCTATTGCGGTTGGTGGTGGAACAACGGGAGGTCAAACAATAACACTTAATACCATTTATACATGGATGCTCTCATGTGGAATTATATGTGTTCCTGGTGAATTATTCGGGGTAAAAGCTGTAGCTGGCAAGCCAGGCGATATTTTAAACCAAGAAAACCAGTTAAAGCAAGCAGAAATTCTTGGATCTAATATTTTAAAAGTAACAACGGAATTAAAAGAAATAACTGGATTTAATAACTACCCAAAATACAATCAAGAGGTGTGTGTGAAATAGCCGTAGTTTACATGCGAAAATTGGAACTAGAACCAGAAACCTATGAATCACAATTCACAGCACTTACTAAAGGTACAAATATTAAAGTCCATGATTGGATACTAAAAAGGATAAAAGCACCACAAATTATCTTGGAAGTAGGTTGTGGGACAGGAAATCTTGCTAAAAAGATGGCATTAAAAGGAAATAACGTTTTAGCAATAGATAAAAACTTACAAATGATTAATACTGCCATGAAAAATTACCCTTCTGAAGCAGATATGAAACTTTTGTATCAAATAGGTTCAATTACTGATCTACCTGTAGAAGATAAATCTAAAGATTTAATTGTTAGTACATTTATGCTTTCAGAGCTTAAACCATTTGAACAACAAATCTTTTTAAGAAACGCTTGGAAAGCCTTGAAATCGAATGGACGAATGATACTTGCAGCTGAATTTGTCCCTTCAGGTGTTTGGAAATTTTTCTTTAATATTAAACGTTGGCGGTACAAAAAAAAATTAAGAAGATTACGATTAGAAAGTACTTTTTTAGTAAAATGGTTTTACAATTACTTAGAACCTATAGGTTTTAAATTAATAGCAGAAAAAAAATGGAACCATGGATCTATTCGAGTAATTGAATTAAAAAAGATTGAAGATGAAAATTTAAGAGAACCAGGATATTATCGTCCTAAACTTAAAAAATTTAAAGGATTAGGAGCTCAAATGAATATCTATCGCTGTATTTTTACAGGACAAGTAGATCATGTGCCAATTGAACCGGGTATTTACCAATCAGGTACCCCCGATGAAACTTCGCCTATTATAGTTACCGCAAACTATGTTTATACATACATCAAAGTAATGCGTGCTCTTAAAGGGATAGATGCTTATGTATTATGTGTTGATTCTAAAGGTATAAATGTTTGGTGTGCAGCTCGAGGAAATAATTTTGGAAATAAACAATTGATTGAAGCGATTGAAGCTACTGATATTGCTAAAATTACTAAAAAGAAAACATTGATTCTTCCTCAACTTTCCGCTGGAGGAATAGCATCACCTTTAATTAAAAGTGAAGCTCCAAATTTTCCATTTAATGTTTTATTCGGACCTGTATGGGCGAAACACCTGCCTCAATTTCTAAAAGAACGACCTGCTCGAAAGCCAGAGAAAATGAAACTAGCCAAATTCACTACTTCTCATCGTTTACGTGCAGCTATTACACATACTACATTCTTATTACGAAAAATTTTCTTATGGCCAAGTTTTGCACTACTTCTAATTTTATTTGGTCTTACTCTTTTAAATGTTGTAGAGATTAGTAAATTGTGGATTGTAGGGGAAATTTGGCTCTGGGTTATTATTACAAATACAACAATAATGATATTATTTCCTGTCACCAATTTCACACGAAAATTTATTACTAAAGGGATAATTTATGGAGTTATTAATGTTGTTCTATTAGGTTATATTTCTTGGCTTTTTCATAGTTCTTTACCATTAATATTCTGGAGTTCTTGCTTCTATTTTTGGTTAGCAT
>JABXKB010000135.1 GCA_013375485.1 Promethearchaeota archaeon
GAATGTATTCCTACTTTCAATCCGAAGTTCTACTTTTGGTATTTCAAATCTTGATAATTTTCTAACATTCTCTGGAATCTTTTCATAAGCCTTATCCAATAGTTCATCGTAATTATTTATATCCATACTGTAATTCACTAATTACTTGTTTTATAAATATTAAATCAAGCATAAGAAAAATAGTTTTCCTTTATTATCAAAAAAATTAGAATTACAAATTAAATTAGAATGCCTCAAAATTATCATTATCCGATTCGTAAATACGTGATTCTAAGATCAAATCGTTAATGATATTTCTTAATTTACTCTCAGGAATTTCAATTTCTTGCTTTAATGTTTCAAAATTTATTCCATTCCCCCTAGTAGAATACTCTTCAACAACTAAATAAACCTTTTCCTTTATTTCATCATGCTCAGAAACTTCCCCGTCCTTTTCAAATAGAGTTTTAACATCAATTTCTTCTGAGAAATCTTTACTACCAACGTCTAAGTTAATTTTTTCTGGAATTTCTTGGATTTCTCCATATTTTATTTTATTAATTATTTCAGCATTCCTTAGTAAAATAAGATTAGGTTCATCAACTTTTCTCATAATTTCTATCCATAAGGAAATATATTCTCCATACTTGCTTATTCGACCCATAACTTCTACAATATCACCCTTATTAAAAGCATTAAATTTTTCTGGGTTTATATTCCTTATAGTTGCTCTGATCATACCAGTACTATCATCTAAATCAAAATCAAGTCTAATATTTGAATTAAGGTTTTCTTCTAATCCCATATCCATATCAATTGCCTCTATTATCTGCTCCCTTTTATTAATAATAGTTCCTATAATTCGAATACGTTTAACATGCCCAAATATAGTATAAAAAAATTTCTCGTTTTCATTATATTGCCCTTCTATGATATGTTTAATCCAACATTGAACCGCGGGATTTCTCTTATAACTCATTATATCTTCCATCTCATACCTTTTTCTTATTTTAATATTTTAAAATTAAATATTTTTTCAATATAGAAATACCTATTAAGCTAATAATATTTAAGAGGCTCCTCTCTTAAAATATTTGTAGGGTTAAATTCTTTACTGAAAAGGGAAATGAATGAAAATGGTAGCGGGGGTTCGATTTGAACGAACGATCTCAGGGTCTCTCTAGGGCAAATTATTGCCATTTATGAGCCCTGCGGCATAAACCAGGCTAGCCCACCCCGCTACTGAAGTATTTATGGGGGTGATTCCTATGCGATATATCTAATTATATATATAACAATATAAACTAATAATTTAATCTTTTTCGATTTTTAATAGGCATTTATTCTTATTATATCAAAAAGTATGATATATAAACAATAACTTTAACTTCTAATTTAAATTAGATATTAAAAAAATAATTACTTTGATGGAACTTTATGTCTTTGTTTGATATAATTTTAGATTTCATTTTAAATCCATGGTTCATTTTATCTTTACTATTTTGGATTTTTGTTTTACTTTTAGTTCGTTTGTTAAGAAATAAAAAAGACGCATATTATCTCTTTTTTCCACTTCTGGCAATGTTTAAAACAAGAAGATTAAATAAATTCATAATGAAAATATCCAGAAAAGCACCTAAATTTTGGAAAGTCTTTTGGACTATAGGCATATTTGTTTCATTTGCCTTTACGATCTATGCTCTTTATTACTTATTTACAAACTTTATTAATTTGATAATTAGACCTAGCCCTGAACAAGCCATAGTTCCTCTTATTCCGGGAGTAAATATCGACTTCCCACTTCTTTTTTATTTAATTCTTCCATTATTATTTATCTTAACTACACATGAATTTGCTCATGGAATTTCAGCTGGAGCTGAGGGAGTGGAGGTTAAATCTACTGGTGTTCTTGCAGCAGGTCTTTTTTTTGTTATAGGTTTTGGTGCGTTTGTAGAAGTTGATGAAAGAGCATTAAATTCTCAAAAATTTCACAGAAATACGAGGTTACGAATCGCAGCTGCAGGAACATATGTAAATGGTATTACGGCAGGGATTGCATTCTTACTATTATTAAGTTTTCCACTCCTTATCTCTCCCTTTTATCGGCAAGTCACTCAGGTGTATAGTGTATTACCAGAAATAGAAGGTGGAATCAACGAAGGAAATCTTGGTAATGGCGATGTTATTTTAGCAATTAAAAAGAAAGGTACTGGAGATGATGAATATGTCTCTCTTGATAGTAATGCGGGAAGAGATCTTACAAATATTTTAAATAATAGAACTAGCTTACAATGTTCTATAGGGGATAATTTAACATTCAGAATCTATAATCCCTCTATAGATAACTATTCAGAGAAAAATGTGACGTTAGGACCTCGATACTATTTAGGGATCCTTTATGAATATATCTCAGATACTCAACTACAAATAACTAGAATTTATTCAGCAAGTGAAAGTGGAAATAATTATAATAAAAATTTAACGGTAGGATTAAATATTACTAAAATAAACGGAGTTCCAATTAATCGAATTAGTGGAGAAACATTAGGGAAAGCATTAACGGAATTCAATTTAAACACTATTAATTTTAGTACAGATTCTGAAACATATATTTTAGATGTTAATACAATAGGTGTAAAAATTGGAATTTATCCTAATTCGTATTTTATGCACAAAAACGACGTGGCTAAATTTTTTACTAGTTTTTGGCCAGAATTTTGGTTAAGAGAAATCGCGTGGCTTTTTATTATCGCATTCAGTATAACTCTCTTTAACATGCTTCCTTTACCTGTGTTTGATGGTGATAGAATAGTGAAAGAATTACTTAATTGGGGTTTTGGAGAAGATTACAAGACAACTAGGAAAAAAACTGATAAAGTTAGTTTCAAAAAGGATGAGATGGATCTCAATTTATCAGAATACCGCGTAGAGAAAGTAGATAGTGTCAAAATATTAATAGGAAATCAAAATATAAGAGATCAAAGCGAAATTATTTTGCCAGAAGATAAATATACGTTAATCGATAAAATTGGCGATGGATTTAAAGATACACTCTCATTAAATCTTCCTGAACAAACAAAATTAGAAGAAGGGTCATTAATTGAGATAAGTTATGAATATTGGTATGATGAAAAAAGTAAAATTAAAAAAAGAATTCTAAATTCTCTACGATATTTTACATTGTTTATCCTTGCGGGTAATTTTATTTTATCTTTTATAAAGTTTGGTGGAGTAATTTTTTGGATTTAACCTTTAACTATTATTTTTTTTAAATGACTTTAATGAGTAATTATAATATATTTCTGAAAAAAGGAAATTGTTCATATTGTAATAATACTGGTGTAATCCAAAGAAAATATTCAGGAGAAAATTTATGTCCAGAGTGTTTTCAAAAAAATATTGAAAAAATTATTTATAAGACGATTTCCAAGTATAATATGCTAAAACCAAAAGAAAGAATTATAGTTGCTTTATCCGGAGGGAAAGATTCAATTGCTCTCCTCCATAATTTAAAAATCATACAAGATCGGACGCATAACTCTAAACCAATAATAGCCTTAATTATAGATGAAGGGATAAAAGAATATAGAGAAAAATGTGTTAAAAAAGCCAAACAATTCTGCAATAAAAATAATATTGAATCTAAAGTTATTTCATTTAAAGACAAAATAGGAAAAACTCTAGATGAGATAATTAATATAAAAAAGAAAACTCCAGATTATAAATATGCTTGTAATTATTGTGCTACAATAAGAAGAAGATTATTAAATGATGGTGCAAAAGAATTAGGAGGCACAGTATTAGCAATGGGTCATAATCTTACTGATTTCGCTGAAACTTATCTAATGAATATTCTCTATAAACGTCTAGATATTATAGCAAATCAATATATTTCTAAAGAAGAGAATAGTAATATAAACCAATTTTATATTAAAAAAATATCACCTTTATTAAGAATCCCTGAAGAAGAAATCTTCTTATATGCAAATATTAAAAAATTGGATTATTATCCTTCTCATTGTCCTTACAGAGAAAAAGATCCAATCATTAGAAAAAGAGTATTAGATTTTATTCAAGATTGTAAAAAATATAGCCCAGAAATAGAATTCAATCTATTAAATGGTTTTTTAGAATTATCTAAAACACTCTATTACCATAGAGAAAAAATAGATTATAATTTATGTCAAAGATGTGGTTATCCGTGTGGGAATGGAAAAATCTGTACCTATTGTAGCTATTTTCAAGAATTTTCTCAATAAGATTATTCAATCAAATATTCTCCTATTTCCTTCAATTTCTCATACTCTCTTATTTCTTCTTTAAATAACGGAACTTCAATCAAAATTTTATGTAATTTTTCCCGAAATATTTCTTGTATCTTGGTAAGATTTTTCTGTTGCATTTCTCGCCTACTTTTACAAAAATCACATAGCTCCGTTGTATCTTGGTATAGTTGATTCACAATGATATTAGAAACGGGAATATCATATTTAATAAGTTCATTCAATAATCGCCCTGTTTCTAATATCGCCATTTCTTCCGGTATCATTACAACTACAAAAGAATTTTTTATTGGATTTGTCATATCTTCTCTCGCATTTATTATCGATTGGTTCAACCTCTCTAACACTTCTAACGAATTATCTGTTTTCTTTTCTTCGCGAGTGAACATTCTCTTTAGAGCACCAAACATCTTCCCTAATCTCATCCTCATTTTTATAAGCTTACCAATCCAACCAGATAACGTTTCGGGAAGCCCTAAAAATCTCAGTGTATGCCCAGTAGGTGCCGTATCAAAGATCACTAAATCATAGTCATGTTCAGTCTCAATAAACTCTAAAATCTTTCCAAAAGCTAAGGCTTCATCAATTCCTGGAGGATTCATTGAAGTTAAATCTTCCAGATCACCTAGTAATGGCATCCCTCCCATCATGTCTCCCATTCCCATATCCTCTAAGGGATTTATTTCAGTTAAGCTCTTGAAATCTTCCATATTGGCTTTTGGATTTATTTCTAGAGCAGTCAAATTATCTATATCTTCAATAGGGGTAGGGATCCCAGGAGGTAATTCAACTCCAAGACTATCACCCAATGAATGAGCTGGATCAGTACTAATGATTAACGTATTCCTTCCATGTTCTGCAGCCCATATTGCCGAACTTGCTGCGCAACTAGTTTTTCCAACTCCTCCTTTCCCACCAAACATTATAATTTTTAAATTTAATAACAAATCTCTTAATTCCATTTACAAATCTAAACCTTTCAAATAATTTATAATATAGATCAAATTCCTTGTTTATTTAATAATCAATCTTATATCGGAGGATTGCAGCGATTCCTCCAAAAGTACTATATAACATTTCCCCTTCTTCTGTTTCTGTTGATAAAATATCAATCTCCGTTCCGGTTGATTCAGCAATTTCTCCTAATTCTTCTATGATTGATAAGTCTTCTCCTACATTAAACGTATTTGAATTACATTTAGGACAAGATTCATCTTGAATCTCTCCCTTAAATTTTTCAAGATCATATTCTTTAACGATTCTCGATTCTGAATATTCACAATTTGAACATTCTAGCTTGACATCATATAAATCCAGTTTTTCTGAAAGAATTAACGTATCCACAGCTCCATAATTTAAAGCTCTTTGGATGTCATCTAATCCATAGGAAGCTAAACCCGAGTCAATAGAAATTTCTTTCATAAAGCGTTGCATTATTTGCTTTTCTCGGATATATTTCACATCTTCTATCTTATCTTTAACCTTTTCTATTAATGCTCGAATCCCTTCAGTTCCTCCGTATCCAAGATCTACCACATCCAAAATTTTCTCTCGTAATCTATAGTCCAAACTCTCATCATTAACAAATTTTTCTTTAGATTGACCTGGACCACCTACAAATATACCTTGTAAATCTTCTATAGGTAAAAAAAGTTCATTTACAGTATCTGAAATTCTTCGATAAAAAAGTTTCTCTCCTTCTTCAATCAACCTTTCAAACCGTTTTTGAGATTGACCTCCAGCTCTGTGTTTACTATGAATTCCAGATGTAAATTCTCTAATTATTTCAACTCTACTTCCTTTAATATACCCTACTGCTGATTCTTTCCTACCAATAACAAGTAATCCATAAGTCTCTTTAGGCGAAAGCATTTCTTCTAACGGCCACAACAAAAATTCACTAGCGCAATGATATCTAAACGTTACTACCCTATCAGGAGGTTCAACTATATACATTTCATTTTTCTCTGTACCTGGTGTATTACTTTGCGGAATTGCCCCTGAAAACATAACTAACCCATTTTCAGAAACGTCTTTAATGTTTTTTAATTGCCCTAAAAGACTAGATATACTATCTAATACATTCTTTCGTGTTAATTTCGATTTTATATTCTGACTTTCACTAATTTCATTTTTTAAATGATTGGTTACATCTGAAATCTTTCTATCGTGAGGAATATATACAGAAATCAATTCAGTATGGAAACCTTTCTTATTTCTAAGATCTTCTAAGAGTTTTTTCGTTTTATAGATCCTTAAATCATTAGGCTTCTTTTTCACATCAGAACTCATATGCATCTACATATTATAAAAATTTTACAAAAGATTAATAGTTTTTCTTTATATCAATCTATATAAAGAACATTATTAAAAGATTTGAAAGATTATGACTTCGAATGAAAACCAAGATCATTCAGTTCCTAAAACTCACCCACGCTATGAAAGTTTAAAATATCGTCATAAAATTATCGGAGGTATGAAGAATCTAGTAGTTGCTAAAGCGGGTTTAATAGCACATGGGAGGGGTGAATGTTTTGATTATATTTTAGGCGAAAAAACTACAGATTCTGCTAAAAAAGCGATTGAAGCTGCTGTGGCTGCATTATTAATAGCTGAAAAGCCTGTTATCAGTGTAAATGGAAATGTTGCAGCTTTAATTCCCGAGGAACTTGTAAAATTATCAAAAATTCTAGATATTCCTCTTGAAATCAATTTATTTTATCAAAAAGAAGGGAGAGTTGAAGCAATTAAAAATGTTTTACATAAAGCAGGAGCAACTAAAATTTATGGTGTAGACACAAAGAAAATGATTGAACTTGAAGGTCTTGAAAGTAATAGAAGAAAAGTTGAATTAATTGCTAATGCAGATTTAGTTATGGTTCCATTAGAAGATGGAGATAGGACGGAAATATTAAAGAAATTAAATAAAAAAGTTATCGCAGTTGATTTAAATCCCTTGAGTAGAACAGCACTATGGGCAGATATTACTATTGTTGATAATATTGTAAGAACAGTTCCAGAAATGATAAAAATCACAAAAGAATTAAAAAAACTAAATGATACACAATTGAATGAAATTGTCCTAAATTTCAATAACAAAGTAAATATACAAAATACCCTAGAATTAATTATTCAATACCTTGAAAAACAAAAAAAAAGGCTTTTGAAATTGTGAAATTTTAATTTAACTGATTTTTTGATTCATAAAAACTTAAAAGTATCTAATCCTATATTCCATATATCAATAATACTATTTTTCATTTAAAAATTCTTTAACAACGATAACGATGACTACTAATAAAGAAAAAGAGACTAAAATCTTCAACGCTATGAAGAATCATCAAGAATTTTTAATAAGAATATGTACTTTAGATGATATAGATGCTGTAATTGAAGTAAATGAAAGAGAATTACCAGAGGATTATCCATACTTCTTCTATAAAAATATATTAGATGATTTTCCAGAAAGTTTTTTGGTAGCTCAAAATACATATGGAAAAATAGTAGCATATATTATGTGGAGGGTAGAAAAAGCACCCTCTATAAACAGTTTAAAATATGTAAATAAAGCACATCTCGTTTCAATTGCAGTCGCTGAAGGATACAGAAGAAGAGGAATTGCAAAATCGTTGTTATCAAATAGTATGAAAGCGATAAAAAAATACAAAATCCATGAATATGTTTTAGAAGTTAGAGTTTCTAATTACACAGCTATTAGATTATATGAAAAATTTGATTATAAAATTGAAAGCATTAAGAAAAATTATTATCGAGATGGCGAAAATGCTTATTTTATGATTTTAAACGTTTAAAATCTGGAATTTTCTATCCCCTTTATTAAATAAGTTAAGATTTCATTGACGGGTACCTTTACCCCCAATTCTACAGCATATTTTAAGATTCTTCCATTTATGAAATCAATTTCAGTGGACTTTCTATTTAAAATATCTTGTAACATTGAATTCTTGTTATTTGCAGTTTTTTCAGCAATATCATACGCTATTGATATGTAATCCTTTTCGGGAAGCTTAAGACCGTTTATTTTTGCAATTTTAATTGCCTCCTTTATTGCTTGCTCTATTAAATACTTCAAGCCTTCATTCTCCAGTAATTTTCCATTAGGTAAACGGGCTAGAGCTCCAACTGCATTGATCCCAATATTCACAAAAACTTTTTCCCAACATTCTGTAACGATATCTTTTGCTATAATTGTATCTAAACTAGCTAAATTCAAAATTTCTTTCAGTAAATTTAAATGTAATTCAGATTGGGCTAATTCTTCGGGTTTTGAATTAAGATCGTTAAGAAATGGAAATCCAATCTTAGTTACTCCTTCACCTGTGTGAAATAGATGACCAGGTTTATTCAATAATGCTCCATTTGAAGTTACTGCTCTTATGATTTTTGCTTTATCATAAAATTGAATAGCAATATCCTCATTTCCAATTCCATTCTGCAATATCACTAAAAAATTACTAACATTGATGAGATTCTTATATTGAAGCAATGCGTTTTCATTATCATAAGCCTTTGTTGTAAGAAACATAAAATCAAATTTAAAAGATGGATCTTTTTTAGTGATTTTTTCTAGAGTCTTCTCATTTTCATATGCTATTATATTTTTAATTAACAATATATCTTGATTTTTATAGAGTTTTAACCCTTTCCTATTAAGCGCTTGAACAAAAGGTTTGGTATTAAAAAATATCACTTCTATTGCATAAATATCAGATTGAATATTTGCTAAATAACCTCCAAATAAACTTCCTATAGACCCAGCTCCAATAAAACCAATTCTTAGGTTATGCTTAGTCAAAATTTATTGTATCTCATATCATTTATTTTATAAATTTATCTAAACCTATTTGACCTTTTGAATATTCTCCCGATTTTTTCTTAATATCTAAAATTCTTACTTCTTCTGGCAAATTCTTTGGATGAATTCCTAATTCCTTCATAAGCATCAAAGAATTCTTAGTTGCGTAACCCGAAAAGTGATTGTTAAAATAAATGCCAACATTATCTGTTTTCTGAATTACTTCCTTAATTGGAGAAACCCATTTTTGTATTTCCTCTTCAGTAAAACAATAATCAAACCAAATCTTCTTACCATAACCATGAAATCTGATATATGCAAAAGCTGGATTTGTAACATCCATCCTTGGAGGCAATAAAGGTTCAATAACCGCACAATACGTTAATGATTTTTCAGTTAAAAATTGAAATACCTCTTCCACCATCCATGATTTGTCTCTAAACTCAACAACTAAATTATAATTATCTCTCTTAGAATTTCCTGGCCAATTATCAATAAATTCCATTAAATTTCCAAAATGTTCTTCCTTTTTAAAAAAGGGCGGTAGCTGAATTAAAAATGCTAATAATTTTTTTGATTTAATCAAGGGTTTCATTGCTTTTAAAAAATTTTCTAAATCATCTAGACAATTCTTAATCTCTAATTTATGTTGATGCGTTATTGATTGAGGTAGTTTGGCTGAAAATAAAAAATCGCTTGGTGTTTTATTAACCCAATTCTCTACAACCCATCTCGACGGAATACTATAAAAACTTGTATTTATCTCGTTAGTATTAAAAATCTCTGAATAATACAGTAAATAATCCTCTTTTTTTAAACTTCTTGGGTAAAAAGGACCAACCCACTCATCATAACCCCATCCAGAGGTTCCTATTAATACATTCTCTACTGACATTAGATGATATTCGTATTAAACTTTCCACAATCCCTTCGAAATTTAATGTAGCTATTATTAATAATTTAAAGTATTCATAATTAAACTATAAAAGTTACTATATTTTCTAATTTGTTCTCTCAAGTAATTCACTCTATCATTGCTAACAAGAGTTATTAAGTACATAATTAAAAATACTCAAATTAATTGTTCTCCCTTTTAAAGTTTATGATATAAGACCATAAAATTTTTAATCAAGTATTTACTCTAATATTTCGTCGATGGTAGTTTTACTATCGATAATTATCGGTGATGAAATATCTCATCTTATATAGATAAGATACACCTTTAATTGGCAACGCCTCGTGGAAGTACATCTCATAAGGCGAAACATGCGAGAATTTGATGGCAAAGATATAACATGAAAGAAAAACTTCAGCACGGCGCATGAAATACCCCATGAATGAGATGATATAGGAAACGATGTGCTACGCCAAGCATGAAAATCATGCTCATAGGAACATACTCCCTATTTAAATTATGTCTTCTTATTATCGTCTCAAATCGTCATTAATGATATTGAGCAATCTAAAAAAAATGCTCAATTTATTTATCGACTCCGAATACGCAACCCTTATGCAAGCAATCTGAATCTTTCCTCAATTAGACGCCAATACGCCTCCGCTATTTGGTGGATATCTTGGCTTGGGCACCGATGAAGAGCGTGACAAGCTGCGATAAGCTCGGGTTAGTCGCAAGAAGACGCTGACCCCGAGATGCTCGAATAGGACATCCGCTTGCGGCCCAATAATCCGCAAGATTCCCGGCAGGGAAGGGGAACCCTGGGAAGTAAAACATTTTAGTACCAGGAGGAAAAGAAAACAATAGTGATTCCGTGAGTAACGGCGAGCGAAAGCGGAACAGATCAAACCGAATCCCTAGGGAAACCTATGGGAAATGTGGTGTGTGGGCCTTGTACGACCTCTCTAGAGAAGATGAATACTTCTGGAATGCTGAGCCATAGAGCGTGACAGCCGCGTAATTATAATCTAGAAGGTCGCTGCGAGAGTCCCCGAGTAGTGCGGGATGGTTTTCTCGTACGAACGTACCAGATACACGCTGGTAAATCTAAATATGTCCCAAGACCGATAGTGCAATAGTAGCATGAGCAAAAGATGAAAAGTAACCCGGAAGGGCTGTGAAAAGTGCTTGAAACCAAATAGCTTAGTAAGGATGCAGCCTGAAAGGACAGATTCTGTATGAATGAATTCTGGTGACAGAACATCAGAATACAGAGGACTAGGGTCGCATCATCAGTCTGGAATCATTGGCCAGGGAGTTTATAGTAGTGGCAAGCTTAAGCGTCTCGCGGCGCGTAGGCGTAGGGAAACCAATATTCTTGCAACTTAATTATCACATTAGGAAAATCTACTCGTCTAAGAATGGTTCTGCCATCCTAAACACGTTTAGGCAATCCTTCTAAGGAATTAGGCCAGAAGAATGGTCTTAAAGGGCCAAAAGTCTCTGCTATAATACCCGAAGCCGGTCGATCTATTCCTGGTCAAGATGAAGTCGTTCGAAAGGGCGATGGAGGTCTGCACCAGTGCTGACGTGCAATTCGCTTGGATGAACTGGGAATAGGAGCAAAAGGCTAATCTAGATCGGTGATAGCTGGTTCTCCCCGAAGTTGGTATCAGCCAAGTCTCAGACGAGGCAGCCAGTGGCGTAGAGCACTAATTGTATGGTAAGGGGAAGAAATTCCTCACCACACTCTTAAACTCCAAAACTGCTGGCACTACAGACTCTGGGAAACGGGTTGGTGGGCGTAAAGTCCATCGCCGAGAAGGGAACAACCTAGACTTGGGTTAAGGTCCCTAAGTGCAGGTTAAGTGTTACACTAAAGGGCGTTATATTTCTAAAACAGCAAAAGGATAGGTATAGAA
>JABXKB010000419.1 GCA_013375485.1 Promethearchaeota archaeon
TCGATCTCAAAAAAAATAATACTAAAAATTATAGACCAAAATAGACCTACAAAGAAAAAGCTCATAACAAAAGTGGTTATCGTTCCTGCCATAGTCCCCTCCCAAGTCTTAACTTGGTTCCAAGCAATGTGTTTTTTTCCTAATCTTATACCAATTTGACTTGTCATCAAATCACTAATAGAACTTATACCTAAAATAGCTATATATACCATTGGGGGACAGATAAAGGCAGCAAACATCTGACCAATCGTAAAATAAAGGTAAGTCCCATATTTTTCTTGTTCCTCTTTTGAAAGATATACATTGGAAAAAAAATTGAAGGGGAAAGAAAGATAGCTAGATTTTCTTGTAAACTCATTAGCAAGTATAAATAAACATAACATATAAAAAATAGAAAATAAAAGATAATAAAACCACCCTAATGAAAGGAGAACATCTATAATTGAATTTGGTTCATTTATAACTCTTGAATATAATAAAAGCATATTATTTTCTTCAGGAATCATTCCTGTTGAAGTACCTGTATAAAAGTTAACAAGGGACAATCCAATATACCATACAATTAGAAAACAAATAAAGATTAATACATGGTTTGACTTTCGAAGGATATCTTTTTTGACTTTACTCCAACTTAAACTTTTTTCAATTAATTTCTTTTCTAATGATGAAAAATCTTTTTTAAATACTTGTTTACCTAAATATAATACACATGTCCAGATAATAATTAAGATCCCTACTGTGAGTAATGGAATCCCTATGATAAAAAGCCAAAAAGGTATAAAAAATGAATGAAGAGCTGGATCCTGATTCATTAATAACAATAACATAGATATATTAATAAAAACAAAGAAAATGGAACCAAATCCAAGAAAATTATTTAAAATATCTGGTTTATACGTAAAGTGTAAATAATTGAAAAGAATAAAAAAAAAAGAAAATAAAATTAATAAATAACAAATTAGAAAGTATTCCATAATAAAGATGAGTTAATTGATAATTAGCAGATATTTGGTTATAAAATTCAATTAAATATATTTTTTTCTAAGTTTAATGAAATTATTAATTTTAAAATATAGTACATGAAAAAATTTACAAAACTAATGATCTTTTTATAAGTTAGTTTTCAAATTCTAAGAATGTGGAAATAATTTTGAAAAAAATTATCTTAGCTTCAAAATCAATTGATCGAAGTGAAATCCTTAAACGTGCAGGGATTCCATTTGAAAAATTTGTTACAAACATTAATGAAGAGAAATACAAAACAAAATTTTCTAATCCAGCTGATCTTGTGAAAGAAACTGCTAAAGCAAAAATGTTATGTGCAAAAAATGAATTAAAGAAGAATAAAATAGATGCGATTATTATTGCTGCAGATACAATAGTAATCATAGGGAGGGAAATTATCGGAAAAGCACATAATGAAGAAGAAGCATATAAGATCCTTAAAAAATTAATGGGAAAGTCTCATAAACTTATTACAGGAATTGCTATTACTGAAGTTCAAAATTCCAAAATTATAGTTGATACAGATACCACAATTGTTGAATTTCTTCATCTTTCTGATGAAGAAATATGGCAATATATCAAAAGCAACGAATGGAAAGAACGAGCTGGAGCCTATTCAATAAGAGATAAAGCAAGTATGTTTATTAGCAAAATTAATGGATCATCTTCTAATGTAATCGGCTTACCAATGCATAAAATTTATAAAATTTTAAGAACAGAATTTGGACTAAATTTATTTCAATTTAAGTAAAAATGTCATTACAGAAACAGAAATCCTAACACGAGCTGTTGTATGTGCATTACACCCTTTAATTAATACAGATTTGGATAATACTAAGGATCAGAAAAAAATACAAATTATCAGGCTTATACTTTTGTAAATTCCTTCCAAGTTTTTAAATCTTCGTAAAACCTTAAGATCTTTTCAAATTTAGAAACTAAATTATTGTAATAAGTTCGATCAGCAAAATTTCTTTTAGATAGCTCTTTCGCAGCAATAATTCCATTTTTATACCGTGTTATTTTTTCATCAATCACATTTTTCTTTCAATTACTATATTATTTAAAACACAAAAATATCACGGTAATATCAAATTAAAAAAATTAAATCATCAGTATTGCTATTTTAATGATAATATCTTATTCATATCATCTTCACTTACATTTAATAACTCTGAATCTGGAAGTCTTTCAGTGAGGATACGCCAATTTTCATCCTTCTTGAAAACTTTTTCAAACAATACCATTGCTTCATCAATTTTCTTTTTGTTAGCTAAAGATATTGCGACCCAATACGTCATCTCTAAGTTTTCTGGGAATATTTTCTGAGCAGCATCATATTCTTCAAGTGCTTTATCCATATCACCCTTTTCTATAGCAAGATCCCCTTTATTCATGTGTTCATATGCTCGATAAACTTCTAGTAATCGACTTAGTTCCTTTAATGGCTCTTTATGATCCTCTACTCTGAGATCAATGATTGGATCTTCCCATTTTTCTTCTGTCGGTTCACCTGCAACAATCAATAAGGCAGCAGATTGTTTTCCTCTTATATCTCCTCCAACTGATTCTGCAGCCGCTAAGCTTTTAATTATTCGCTCTGGTAATGACATGTTACTATTTTTTTCATAAGCTTCTGCCATAGCTGACCATACTTTATCAGAAAGCATCATATTTGCCTGAACAGAGAAATTCTCTCCCGCTTTATGACCTGCTTGCTTAATACATTTTGAACCTGTATAGGTAGCTACCCTTCCTTGAGCATCCAGAATAGCAACCTGCCTTACATCCCTCCCCTCATCATCTGAGAGTAGTATCTCTATTGCTTCTTGAGGAGATTTTCCTTGCTTTAGAATTTTAAGTCCTCGTAATCCAAAAGATTTATTCACAAGTGATTGTGTTGCAACTACACCAATTCCAGCCTCTCCCCATGAGACAACACTACCTACTGAAAACCAGTG
>JABXKB010000136.1 GCA_013375485.1 Promethearchaeota archaeon
ATATTTAACTCAACAAACTCTCAAAAATAATACTGGGTTATCATCGGGAAAAATATCTCAAGAAGTAAACAAACTTTTAGAAGATGGTCTTATAGAAAAAGCAGAGGTTACAGATAAGGGTAAGATAACTTATAGTGCAAGCTCTGCAGGTTTAATCCTAATTAGATTTTCAAGGAGTATTATTAATAGGTTTACCAAATGGGAGAAAAATTTAGTAGATATGAAATTAGAGTTTGAAAATAATAGACGTACACTAGGAAAATTGAAAGGTTATAATCAGATATATAAATTACTTATTTTCCTAATGGAAACACTTTCATTATATAAAAAATCACTTTCTATAATAGATGAAGTACTTAACGATTTATAATAGCCCTATTTAACCATAAAACCATTACATTCGGGTCAAGTTTGATTTGTGGATCATTAATATATGAATCCAAAGCTATTATGATAAATTAATTGAGTTATATTAGACACCAATTTAATTCTAGTTTTTACTATCAGCAATGGATTCATTTGTATCCCAAATTGGTGGATCAACAATGGAAGAGATAAATTATAAAGGTTTATATGTCCAAGCAACTTATGGTCAACATATTCATGTAGTGAGTTTTCTCTTCAAACCCGCAGATGCAAGTTTTAAGGAAAGGCTTAATTATCTTACAAATGTATTCGAAACAAATTATTATGAGCAAATAAAACAGTTTAAAAAAACCAGTGATACAAATTTGTTTAATCAGGATGAAATATTAACAATTATTAAGGAAGTCCTCGACGTTTAACTATATATTGTATTAAAATTTAAACATAAGCTTAAATATACTTATTTTTAGATATCTACATACGAGCTAAATTTCTTCTTGGCGAGTTCTGAATTTTAGGGTCATTTATATAAATATCTAAAGTTTTTAGGAACATATCTCTATCCTCTTTAATATTTGCTGATTCAATTGCACAATAATTAGATATATGGTCGTTAAAGACTTGAGAAGTAACATTTTCACCCAAATTTGCAATTATTTCCCTCTCTTCTTTCAAATTTTCGACGGGACTTAATAATTTAAACTGTTCAGATTTCCATTCGTCCCAAAGAGGAGTTCCTTGTAAAATATTTAATGTTCGGAATCTAAAAATGGTAGGATTGATTTCTGTTAACACTCTGGCAGTTTCTTTTACATGTTCTTCTGAATATTTATGACTTCCTAAACCCAAAATGATGTATAATGATAGCTTTATCCCAGCGTTTAAAATTTTCTTCCCTGCCTTAATCATAGATTCAGCATTAGTCCCTTTTTTCATAATTCTTAAGATAGTATTTGAGCCGCTCTCTAATCCCATATAAACAATATCTAATCCTGAATTCGCTAAAGCTTTTAATTCTCCATCTGTCTTTCTTAGAATATCTAAAGCTTTGGCATAACAGCTTATTCGAGGAACACTTCTTAACTTTACTCTTACATATTTGATAATTTCGGCTAAATAGTCGGTTGGAGCTGATGTAGGATTCCCTCCTGCTAGAAAAACTGGAAATCCATGATAATTATTTTGAGCGCATTTATCAATATCTTTTTTAACCTCTTCTAAAGATCGTATGGCATAATCTTGAATAACTCCATAAATACCTCGATATGTTCCACAAAATGCACATTTATTCCACGAACATCCACCAGTTACGGGTATTAAAACAGAATAAGCTTCTACTGGAGGTCTAATAACAATTTGTGAAGGAGGGATTTTAGTTAGCATAAATTCTTTTTGTTATTTATCTTTAAAAATTGTAATATCACACTTATTGTTTTATTAAATCAAAATAGATTTTTAGATATTATTATTATAATTTACAAGAATTTGATAATTGAAAAAGGAGAGAAAATTTGAATAATTTATTCAATTGGGATTTTAAATATCCTTCACAGCGTATGCCTGTTTTAGCAAATAATATAGTGGCAACATCCCAGCCTTTAGCTTCACAAGCGGGACTTCAAATGATATTGAAGGGAGGAAATGCTGTAGATGCTGCTATTGCTTCTGCAATTGCATTGACAATTGTTGAACCTACTATGAATGGGATTGGTAGTGATGCTTTTGCGATTTTATGGGATGGTAAAAAAATTATAGGTTTAAATGCTTCTGGTAGATCTCCAGCAGCATGGACACCAGAACATTTATCTCATTATGATTTAATGCCTGATTCAGGATGGGATTCAGTAACAATACCAGGAGCGATTTCTGCTTGGGTTGAATTATCGAGGAAGTATGGTCAATTAGAATTTAAAGAATTGTTTGAACCAGCTATCGAATATGCAGAAAATGGATTTTTAGTTTCACCAATTACAGCAGAAATTTGGCCTCATCTCTCAAAAAGATTTAAAATAAAACAATTTCCTAATTTTCATAGTACCTTTATGTTAAATAGAAAGTCTCCAAAGCCGGGAGATCTTTTTAAGTCTCCAGATCAAGGAAAAACACTAAGACTTATAGCTGAAACAGATGGAGAAGCCTTTTATAGCGGAGTTTTAGCAAAAAAAATTGTAGATCATGCTAAGAATACAGGAGGTCTAATAACACTGGAGGATCTACAAAATCATAGAGCTACATGGGAGGAACCAATTTCAATAGAATTCAGTGGAGTTTATTTATATGAGATCCCTCCTAATGGTCAAGGGTTAGCAGCCTTAATTATGTTGGGAATTTTGAAAAATCTAGACCTAGTATCTTATGAATCAGATTCGGTGGAATGTATCCATCAACAAATTGAAGCTATGAAGTTAGCTTTTTCGGATGCTTATAGATATATTTCTGATCCAGCTTCTTTACAGTTTGATCCTTCTTATCTCTTAAACCCCATTTATTTAAAAAAAAGAGCAAAATTAATTGATTTGAAGATTGCTCAACAATTCGAAGCTGGTTTGCCAAAAATTGGAGATACAGTGTATTTAACTACCGCAGATGCAGAGGGAATGATGGTGTCTTATATTCAATCAAATTATATGGGATTTGGTTCCGGAGTTGTTATTCCTGGAACAGGTATAAGTCTCCAAAATCGTGGTATGGGTTTCAATTTAATAGAAGGGCATCCAAATCAAGTCGGTCCAAATAAAAGACCATATCACACAATAATTCCTGCGTTTGTGACAAAAAAGGGAAAGCCTTTAATTTCATTTGGCGTAATGGGGGGTTCAATGCAACCACAGGGACATGCTCAAATGATGATAAGAATATTTTTATATGGATTAAATCCACAAGCAGCTATAGATGCTCCTCGGTGGAGATTAATGAATGGCCGAGATGTTATTCTTGAATCTGGATTCAAAAGTGATATTTATAAAGGTTTATCTAACCGTGGGCATCAAGTGTCTAAAGAACTTTTTTATAAATTTGGAGGAGCTCAATTAATATATAAATTAGAAGATGGATATTTAGGAGCATCAGATTGGCGTAAAGATGGGCAAGCAGTTGGATACTAGATGCAATTTATTGAAGTAAATTATGTTTTATTATAACTTTCTAAAATGATTCCTTCATATTTTCCACTTCTGAGACTCTTAGTAATATTACATGTTTGTAGACTTTTCAAGCAAAATATTTAAGGTTCTTATAATTTTCTCACTTAAATCTGATTAACAAATAATTTTACTTAAAAAATCATATTAGGGAATTTTTTTTCGATAAAATAAAGAGAATATGAATCAATGAGCTACTATCAGAAAGAAATACTATTCAACTTTAAAACTGTGATATGTGGAGCTAGTTCAGTTGGTAAAACTTGTCTTTTCAATCGTTATTGTTTCAATTCATTCAATTTTGATACATCACCTACAATAGGAATAAATTTTCATTCAGTTTATCTAAAAATTAATTTAACAGAAGACCCGAATACATTAAAAGAAAATTATGTTGTAAATTCAATCTTTGACTTTGGAGGTCAAGAAAGATTCACACCATTAATCCCTAAATTTATAGAAGGTGCTAATGGCGCGTTATTAGTATTTGATTCCGTGAATTTTAGCTCATTTAATCAATTAGATTTTTGGTATAATACTATAATTGAAAATGCTGTTGACACAAGAATTCCAATAATTCTCGTAGGTAGTAAAAGTGATTTAATAGGTAAAACTTCTAATTCAGAAATCGTTAGTGATGAATTAATCTTCAAGTTTTTAAAAGAAAGAAATCTCAGGGGCTTTCATAGAACATCTGCTTTAGAGAATTATAATGTTTTAGAGGTTTTCAAAAATTTAAATAATCTAATGTTGAAGAAACGAAATATATCCTATGATGTAGTATAAATTAATGATACGAATAAACTAATATTCTCTTAAATAGACAAAATCAGAGAAAATATTAAAGAAGACTTTCTGCGCTTTATTTAAATCAGGGTATATATCTTTTAAATAATTTCTAGCTTGTTCAACTAAATTTTTTGCTAGATGTTCAGCTATCATTATAGCATTTGTTTTAGTGAAGATATCATTCACTTCTTCAATATCATTCTTTGTTAAATTTTCTTTATGATATATCTCATTTAATCTCTTAGATTGATCTTCATCTGTATTCTGTACAGCTAAAATATAAAGTATCTTTTTCTGTTTCCTTTTAATATCACTTTCTAAGTCAAGTATGTCATCGCGGATAGAATGAGCTTGCCCGATACTTAACATAGCTTCACTTAGAGGTTTAATTTGATAATGAAGATTTCCTTTAGCCAAAATTGCTCCAATCTTTGTAGATTTCTCAAATATTCTTGCTTTTTGACATTCTGCAATATTCAAATATTGCTCTAGTGTCATAGTAATGTTATTATAGTTCATGTACTCTTCTATTAATTGCCCTTTCATAATGTAATCCATTGCTTCTGTATATTCATTAATTGCTAATAATTTTAAATGTTCAGGAAATTTTGAGGATTTTAAAATGTTTAAACCCAATAGATATCCTTGTGTTCCTCCTAAGATACTCATGTCTCGTCCATACAGTTCAATTAAATCATTTTTATTTGGTAAATCTATATCCTTAAATACTTGATTTAATTCACTTTCTAATTGAACATGAAAAGTAGGTTTACCCCTTCTTTCCATATCATCGTCCAAAAGATCATCATGAATCAAGTGACCACTGTGTAATAATTCAACTGCAATTGATACTTCGCGAATTTGTTCTATTTGATCTTCTAAATACATAGGATTCACAATACCAGCAAAAGCTGCATTTAACAATACAGGGTGAATTCTTTTTGCTTTTTTATTTAAAATAAACTCTTCTAATTGCGTTATAAAGTCTTTAAGAAGTAAGTCTTTTTCATTTTTATGTAATTGAGTAAAATACTTCTTCAATTCATCGTTAACAACTGTTATTTCTTTTTTAAAGAAATCTTCAATCATATCTAATTCACAAAAAGTTTAGTATTAATATAAAACATTTAATAATGTAATTTAATTATATCTAAATTCTATCAATTTTAAACTAAAAGGAGAATATGAAAGAATGAGAATTGCAGTACTGAGTGATACTCATGATCATATGAATAATATATTAAAAGCTGTATCAATGATAAATGAAAGAAATATAGATTCCTTAATACACTGTGGAGATTATGTATCACCATTTGTTAAGCGGTGGTTTGATAAATTAAATGATTCAATTAAAAAGAATTTTTATGGTGTTTTTGGTAATAACGATGGTGATAAACTTTTTTTAAAGCAGAACCTAGGTCAGATATGTGAATTTCCTCAAAATAGTCATGAGTTGATTTTAGAATTAGGAGATAAAAGAATTTTTGTGTCTCATATGCCTAGAGAACAAACAATAAAAGCTTTAGCAAATTCTGGAAATTTTGATATAATCTTATCTGGTCATACTCATTCCTTGTCTAATAAAAAATTAGATAATGGTTCTTTAGTAATAAATCCAGGTGAAGTGTGTGGTTATTTAACTGGCAGAGCCACATTTGCTATTATAGACACAGAAAAAATGGAATCTGAAATAATTGATTTATAAGATTTAAATTATTTTTTCTTTTTTAATTATTAAGTAGTAAGTTATAAATGTCTCATTATTTTTATAAAATAGTATTTATTTTTGTATTGAAACATCATTTAAACTCATGAATTTAATTAATTGATGTCGTTATTATCACCAAATAAGATTTATAAAGATTTTAAGAATAAGAAATTAGATAAAAAACAAGCTTTATCCTTATTAATTTCATTAATAGATGATATTCATGATTATGATGATAATACTAGAATAATGAGTATAAAATTTTTAGAGTTATTGAAGACTAAAGATGAAAAAATATTCAATTTCCTTGAAAATCTATTAATCTCTGATTCAAATGAACAAATTCGAGGCCAAGCAGCACGTATATTAATCTTTAACTTTCCTGAAAAATCACTTAATCCAATTATATGGGCTCTAATGCACGATAAAGCAGATTCTTGTTTGATTCAAATAATTAAATCTATAGAAAATTTTTCAAATAAAAAATTAAAATTAGTTTTAAAAAAAATTAAATATGTTAATTTTAAAGGTAGTATTTTTTTTCCTTCGGAATATTATCCTCTCATTAATCTTAATAATAAGAACATTGATAATATTGGAAAAATCAAAAATGTAGAAAATTTAACCAATATAAAGAAATTATACCTGAATTATAACCTAATTACGGAAATAAATGGTTTGAATAAATTAAATGAGCTGAGATCTTTACATTTACAAGGCAATATGATCAAAAAAATTGAAGGATTGATAGATTTAAAAAATCTTGAGTCTTTATACTTGAATAATAATGAAATATCTATTATTGATGGAATAAATGGGCTTCCAAATCTAAAATTATTAATGTTATTTGATAATAATATTTCAAATATTCAAGAATTAGAAAACCTTTCAAATTTAGAGATCTTAAATCTCCGGAATAATCAAATTTCTGAAATTAAAGGATTAAGAAAACTCACTAATTTAAGAAGACTTGATCTCAGTAATAATCAAATTTCTGAAATTAAAGGGTTAGAAAATCTTAAAAAGTTAGAATTTCTAGACTTAAGTCATAATAATATAACTGAAGTAAAAGGATTAGAAAATTTACTAAAGTTAAAATTTCTTGATCTAAGAAATAATAAAATAACCAAAATCGGGGGATTAGACAAATTAACGAAATTACAACATTTATATATTGGATTTAATCAGATATCCGGAATCGAAGAAATTGAAAGGCTTAAACACGTAAAAGTATTAGATATTAAAAATACTGAAAGAAGTTTTATTCGAAAATCATTATGGGATGCATTTCCGCAGAAAATAAACGAAACAAATGATTTAATTAAAAAATCAGTTGAAATAAGAGATATCAAATTTAATCCCAAGTTATTTGGATCACAATCAATTTTTAAAGAATTAAGTAATGTGAAGGAATATAATGAATATTTTACTGATTCAAATTGGACTATTATTTTAAAAACTAATCAATATCAGACATTTAAATTAAGTAACTCCGGAAAGATTAAGTGGCTTCAAAGAAGGAAAAATCAAATAATTAAAATACAATAATAATGTTTCCCTACACGTTTTTAGACTTTTCATGAATACTTTTATTTTATCTAATTTTTTAAATATTATGTCATTACCATTAGATGGGAAAATTATATTAGATCTGACGAGAATGCTTCCTGGACCATATTGTTCCATGATACTCTCTGATCTCGGGGCAGAGGTTATAAAAGTAGAAGATCCTCATTATCCCTATGGAAATCCTCCTCCATTTTTTCAAAAAGGGAGGTATCGTGAAAGCGCGTTTAATTCAATTCTTAATAGAAATAAAAAAGCAATTACACTTAATTTAAAAAAAGAAAAAGCAAGAGAGATTTTTTACGAATTAGTGAAAAAAGCGGATGTAATTCTTGATAGCTTTCGCCCTAAAGTTACTAAAAAATTGAAAATTGATTACAATACCTTAAGCTCCATAAATCCCTCAATAATTTGCTGTTCATTAACAGGTTATGGTCAATATGGACCATACGAGCAAATAGCAGGTCATGATCTTAATTATATAGGAATTTGTGGAATTCTAGATTTAAATAAAGAACGAGTACCTTTTGATAATACATCTAAAAAAAAATCACCAATACCTCCCGGTGCTCAAGTTGCGGATATTGGAGGGGGATTAGTATCAGTCATTGGAATACTAGGCGCAATTATGGAAAGAGATAATAATATTGAAAAGAAAGGACAATATATTGATATTTCAATGACGGATTGTGTATTTTCTTTTATGCCATATGTAGCCTCGTTTCATTTTTCCAAAAACTTAAATGATGGCATTGAAACATATAATCCCCTACATGGAGATTTTCCCTTTTATAACGTTTATAAAACTAAAGATAATAAATTTTTATCCGTTGGAGTTGTCGAAGTAAAATTCTGGCGAGAATTATGTAAAGGTCTTGGTCGTGATGATTTAAAATTAAAACAATTTGCCACAGGAGAAGAACGAGAAGAAGTCTTTAAGGTGTTGCAAGAAGAATTTTTAAAAAAAACACAAAAAGAATGGTTCGATGTTTTTAAAAATCTTGATGCGTGTGTCATGCCAGTAAATACTTTTGCTGAAGCTTGTGAAGATCCTCAAATTAAAGCACGTAATATGATTGTTGAAATGGATCATCCTAAATTCGGTAAAATTCAAAACATAACTTCGCCTATTAAATATTCAAGAACACCTCTGGAAATAAAGAATTTTGCTCCAAAACTTGGTCAACACACAATAGAAATCCTCAATGATCTCGGTTATTCTGAAGAAGATATTCGTGTTTTTAGAAAAAAAGGGATAATTTAGGTTTTTATTATAGTACTTGGTATTCGATAAGTACTATTAATGATGTTATTAGAAGAGAAATAAATGTAAATACTATTAATGTAATAAACATCGGCCAATCTTTTAATTCCCCATAAAATCCTGCTGCGTTTATTGTAGAATAGATTGCCATTCCAACAGCAATAAAGAATATCGCCACACCCCAAGGTTGGTTCATAATATAGCCAATTCCTCCAATTATAAGCATAATAGATGTCAAAAATTCAGCAATTAAATGAAAAAATATTTGTGTTGGCTTGGTTTTGAGATCTGGTACTTCTCTTTTTAGTAATAATAAAAACCACATGCATAACATTGCGATTCCTATAAGAATTATGTAAATTGACGCTATTAATTCAATCACTATTTTACTCACCTTCTACAATATTCTTGTATAAATTTTATCATAACTAATTATGATTCAAATTTCACTAAACAAGTTTACGTAAAATTAAGTTCTGAAAGAATAATAATCTTTTCTTCAATCATTAGAAAAATGGAATAATATTTTAACAGCATGAGATTCAGATTTATTAGCTAATGCCTCAAATGCGTCCTTGTAGGCAGTAAGTGGAAATTTATGAGTGATTAGCATCTGAGGGTCTATTAATCCTTCTGATAAAAAATTTAAATAATGCTGAAATGCATGCAAAGATTTATCACGGAAAATTTCTATACCAAATGCATTTGAACCAATAACTTCGATTTCTTTAAAATAATGAAGAGAATTTTCAAACCTTTTTGGAGTGCTTACACCTAAAAACACTAATTTACCTTGAGTGCAAATTATTCTCTCTCCAATTTCAAAAGTCTCTGCTGAAGCGATCGTATCAACTATACCACTCACACCATCTAACGCCCATTTAAAACCCTTTTTAGGAGTATATAATTCAACATTGTTGTATGCAGCTATTTCTTCAATTAATAAATCACCTGAGCTTAAAAAAACATGGTCAGCTCCTAATTTAATAGCTAAATCTTTCTGAAATTGATATCGTCCAATCCCTATTATATGTTTTACTCTAAAAATGTTCTTTAAACAATATATTGTTAGCAAACCTAAAATACCTAGACCATAAACAAGAATTTGAGAGTTAGGGTTAGGATTTAACATTAATAGAGAATGAAAAGAAACAGAAAAAGGATCTGCTAAAACTGCTTGTTCAAATGATATTTTTTCGGGTATCAAAAAACATTGAGATTCATGAACTGAAAAATATGGACTAAACCCCCCGTATCCACGTGTAACACCTAAATGCATTCCTACTGGAATTTTTCCCTTCTGGAAATTTTGACAATGTTTAAAATCACCTATAGAACATCTTGAGCATATTGGTAAGATTCCTCTAGGAATGCATGAAAACCACGGATTGATTACCACGCGATCTCCCTTTTTAAACTTTTTAACGTTAAGCCCAACACTTTCTATAATACCGACAGGTTCATGTCCCATTATGTGAGGAAAAGAAATAAAAGAACGTATAGGATTATCAAGTGACCCCTTAAGTTTTAATTCAGTCATGTCACTACCACAAATTCCACAAAAAACGGTTTTAACAATAACCCAGTCTTCTGCTATTGTCTTTGGATATGGAATATTTTTTAGAGATGCTGGCCCTCCCGATTTCCAAAACCCTTTAGGATTAATTTTTCCTCTGATAAATGCTTTCAATAACTTGAATCTTTTTAATTCGAATATTAATGCAGGAATGCAACCCTTCTCTTTTTTTGAATTCATATGAATTTGTACTCCACTTTTTAATCAAAATAAAATTTAACTTTAATAGATTTATATTTCTCTTGATTTCTTGCCACCACAAATGCTTTTTTATAATCTCTTAAGAGAAATTTATGTGAAATTATTGGTGTTGGATCAATTCTTCCCTCTTCTAATAATCGAAAATAATGATAATATGCATGATCTCGAGTGCCTTCAAAATTTTCTATTGAAAAAGCATTACTACCAATAATATTTATCTCTTTAAAATACCACGGTGTCCATTCAAACCTCTTAGGAACATGAACTCCTGTTAATACAGTTACTCCGGATCTCTCTTTATTATTCTTAAAATCTACTAATCTTGATTTTACGATACGTAAACCTGTCTCTAATGTTTCTGCAGATGCAACAGTATCAAATAAAATATCAATCCCTTCTAATAGCCAAGGTTTATTTTTTTTTAAATAATAAATATCACAATTCAAGTAATCTCCAACACTTTCAATGACTCTGCTTGGAGGGGATGATTTAATTACTAAATCTGCACCAAATTTTTTTGCCATTTCTATTTGATGTTGAAATCTAGCAATAGCAATTACTGTTATATCTTCATAAATACTCTTTAAGAAGTGAATTGTTAGTAATCCAAGATTTCCACAACCATAAACCCCACAAATCGATCCTTCTCTAAGATCAACTTTTAATATAGAATGAAGCACCACTGAAAAAGGATCTGATAGAATAGCTTGTTCCAATGAAACAGAATCAGGAATTTTTATTGCCATAGTTTTATGCGCAGGGAAAAATTCTGCAAATCCCCCTGTAGCATCGCTACTATTACCTGTATGAATTCCAGGGTTGAGAATACCTTTTGTAAAATTTCTGCAAAGATATTTATTTCCTTCTTCACACGCACTACAAATAGGTTTGATTTCTCGTGGTTCGCAACTTATCCATGGGTTTAAAGCAACTCTATCACCTGGTTTTAAATTTGATGATTTTCCGGCTTTATTGACAATCCCAACAGCTTCATGTCCTAAAACTTGAGGCCATGAAATTAAGGCAGTTATAGGATTATCAAAATTTCCATCAAGAAAGATTTGTTTCTGATCAGAACCGCATATCCCACAATATTTCGTCTTCACAATCACCCAGTTGTTAGTTTTAAGCTTTGGAGAAGAAACTTCTTTCAATTGTACTGCTCCAAGTTTAGAAAGATATCCTTTTAGATAAAATGTTCCCAATATTCGAGATAATGCGAATCTGTAAAGTTTGTAATCAAATACGAGTGCTTTCATAATCCG
>JABXKB010000420.1 GCA_013375485.1 Promethearchaeota archaeon
TTTTTGCAAGCCAGTAGTATCAGGTACTCTGGATTAGCGTTATCAGAAGTTTGTCCAGAAAAGTTATCACATGACAGTGTGAGTCGGTGGCTGCAATCACAGCATTTTAGGCCACGCGATTTGTGGCCAATAGTAAAAGAGGAGCATCATTAAGTGACTACGTCACAACCTGACGAGGAAATAACAAAAGTGCAAGAAGAACCGATGAGAGATAGAATTGCTAATGGAGACGTGCCGTGTAATCAAGGCCGATTTTTCATTGGTGCATTTTTATGCCCGCTGAGGAGCATGGTCTCAGGTGTTGACGGCACTCACATTGGTGAAATGCGAAGCATTATCCCGTTCAGGAGAATGTCATTTTTAAGAACACCTGTTGCACGACACGTCATATTATTAACCAGCCAAAAGATGGAGGTTAACATGAATGACAATAAAGTAAATAATACCCATAAGTCAAGTACTAAAAAAAAGGGATATTTTAATATAAAGCATGGAAATAAAGAATTGAGTTTATTAAATCCGAATGCTGCTGGAATAGATATAGGATCGCGACAACACTATGTAGCGGTACCCGAAGGAAGAGATGAAGTTATGGTACGTTCATTTCCGAGTTTTACTCCGGATTTATATAAATTAGCCAATTGGTTAAAGAAGTGTGGAATAGAAACGATAGCGATGGAATCCACAGGCGTATATTGGATACCGTTATATGAAATACTATCTAGTCGAGGATTTGAGGTAAAGTTGGTAAATGCGCGGCATGTAAAGAATGTTAGTGGACGCAAAACTGATGTATTAGATTGTCAGTGGCTGCAACAATTACACTCATATGGTCTATTGTCAGGGGCATTTCGTCCGGATGATCAAATATGTCAGTTGAGGGCTTACAATCGTCATCGTGAGATGTTAATTAGCCAATCAGCCAAACATGTATTGCATATGCAAAAAGCGTTAACTCAAATGAATATCCAATTACATAATGTGTTGAGTGATGTTACTGGAAAAACTGGAATGAAAATTATTCGAGCTATTGTATCTGGAGAACATGATTCGAAGAAATTAGCTGAATATCGAGATGGTCGTTGTAAGAATTCACTAGAAGTAATTGAAAAATCCTTACATGGTAATTACAGACCAGAACATTTATTTGCTCTAAAACAAGCTGTGGAGTTATATGATATTTATCATGAAAAGATACGTAATTGTGATGAAGAGATTGAGAAATTATTATCAAAATTTGATGGGTTAGATTTAGATAAAACAGATGTTCCCAAAGCCAAGATAGAGAATAAAAAAGAAAATTCTAATACTCCCCAATTTAATTTACATAAACATTTATTTCGTATTACCGGAGTTAATCTTACAGCATTGCCGGGTATTAATAGTCATACTGCATTTAAAATTTTATCCGAGATTGGTTTAGATATGGAACACTGGCCAACAGAGAAGCATTTTGTATCTTGGTTAGGTTTATGTCCAGGAAATAAGGTATCTGGTGGCAAGCGGTTGCCAGGGCCAAGTACGCCAACAGCAAATCGAGCAGCTATAGCATTTCGTATAGCTGCATCAACTTTATCCCGCAATAAATCAGCCTTAGGCGCTTTTCATAGGCGGATGAAAGCTCGATTAGGTCCAGCGAAAGCAGTAACCGCAACTGCTCATAAATTAGCAAAGTTATTTTACATGATGCTGAAATATGGAGAAAGCTATGTAGAAAAAGGACAGAATTATTACGAAAAGCAATATAAAAATCGAGTTGTAAAAAATTTACAACGTCGTGCCCAACAAATGGGCTTTAAATTGGTGGCAGTTTCTAGTTTAGAGGCTGCTTAAAATGTTAATAAAAACAAATAGTTAAAATTTGTTATTCAGGAGGAGATTTTATGGCAGTAAAAAAAATTGGTCGCAATATGCCTTGTCCTTGCGGTAGTGGTAAAAAATATAAAAAGTGTTGTTTACAAAGTATGACATTCAAAAACCACAACAGAGATGATAATGTTAAAGATGTTAGTGTCATCAAAATGGGCCAAAAATTAATGAGCAAGATAAAGAAAAGGTGGCATGACAAATCATTCCGTATTATTGATTCTGAAAAGATTGGTACTATAAAGATGTCGGAAATTATTATTGAATATGCCGATGAATTGTTAAATTATACCGACACTATAGAACAGAAGGAAAAAGCAGTTATGCTTGCCGTTGTTGCGTGGAATTTGGGACTAACTGATAAAAAAGAGCAAGAGATAGAAAATTTTTTCAAGACTATGAAAATCAAGAAACAATCAAATAATTGGGATGACCTGTTTAATATACTGCAGGGCTTAATTTACAAAAAACAGACGAAATATGCTTCTATTAACCGGTTTATAGTTGACTATCAATTTATCAAACTTGATGATGGTCTCCATTTGAATATAGCATCTTTAGTTCCGCCGGAAAATTTCGAACATTTAGATACAGATTAGAAGTTACCGGCGGAAATTTCGGGGATTTGGGCTTGAAACCCCAACATAAGAATTTTTCTTAGCGTGCATTTACGGACGAATTTGCTTACTACCCTTATTGGAACCATACATGATGAGGATCATATGAAGTACTTATTCAATGCTTTGCGTGATTATATTCAGACAGAAGATGTAAGTTGGATATTGGTAGGCGATGTTGGTTTACGACGCTTTATTGCTCAAGAAGTTGACCGACTAGATGATATTATTAGTTATGAAATAGATTTGCTTCCATTAATTGTCAAAGCTAGAATAAATTCCATAGATAAAGCCAGAGAAAATTCCATAGATAAGGCCAGAGATTATATTTCTAAAAAGGGGTTAAAATTAGGTTAAAGGTGTATTAAAAAGTTCATCTTATAAATAAAAAGAAGGTGAACAAAATGTTAGGAATAGCAATGAATATAACGATAGAGACATTATGGAAAAAGGGGCACAACAAATCTGAGATAT
>JABXKB010000421.1 GCA_013375485.1 Promethearchaeota archaeon
GATAGAATCAACTGTTTATGGCATTTATAACGAACTTTTCGAAAGACAATTCATGCCTGATATATTTATAAATAGTTATCTCGGACTTAATAACAAACCAGGGACTAGGATAGCAAGTGGGGGTGCTACAGGTGGATATGCTGTTAGAATGGCCTATTCCGAAATAGCATCGGGCTTATCAGACTTAAACCTTTGTATAGGCGTTGAAAAATGTAATGATTGTTATGATGAACTAACCGGTACAACAACCCCAGCGGTTTTAAACGCAATTGCTTATTCTGTTGACATGACCTATGAATACCCAATGGGAATGATGGCTGCTAGTTCTTACGTGACTATGGTAAATGCCCATTACGAAGAATATGGTAATCCAACAGAAGAACAAATGGCTTTAGTATCTGTAAAAAATCATGGAAATGCAATGTTAAATCCAAAAGCTCAATCACCTATGAAGGTCACAGTAGAAGAAGTTATGAATTCCAGGATAATATGTCATCCATTCAAACTGCTTGATTGTTGTTTATATTCGGAAGCATCAGCAGCGTTGATTTTAGCCAGTGAACAAAAAGTTAAGGAATTAAAAATTGAAAACCCTATTTGGATTAAAGGGATTGGTGCTGCAAATGCCGATTGCTTTATCGGTAATCGGGAAAGCATTTCTAGGTTATATTCTAATATTTATGCTGCTAAAGCTGCTTATAAAATGGCAGGGCTTGATTATAACAAGATAAAAGAACAAATAGATCTTGCAGAATTACACGATGCATTTTCTGGACAAGAAGTAATATCATACGAAGAATTAGGATTTGTTCCTTTTGGAGAAGGGGGTACATGGATAGAAGATGGAGGTCCAATGATGGATGGTGAATTACCTTGCAATCCATCGGGAGGGTTGATTGGATGTGGTCATGCTGTAGGTGCTACGGGAATTATGTCGACAGGTGAAGCGACTCTGCAATTAAGAGGGGATGCTGGAAAACATCAAGTGAAAACGATTGAAAATGGTCGAGCCCTAGCTCATTCAATTGGAGGGCCAGGAGCTGCATATGCAGCTATTATTGTAATGGTAAACGAGGAGGGGTTGAAAAAATGAGCGGAGAGTTTCAAGACCACCAAATAAGAGATAAAATTGATATAAATTACAAGTATACTATGGGTGGTCAAAGCAAATTTTTCATAGAACTTATGAATAATATAAAGATTTTAGGAACCAAATGTAAAATATGTGGAAAAGTCTGGATGCCTCCGAGAATAAATTGTTCTGATTGTTATGAAGATACCGATTGGATTGAAATAAATCAAACAGGAACTATACAAGTTAGCACTATTGTTTGGTATACAACTTCAGCTTTTATACAGGCGGTACCTTATGGAATTGCCTTCATTAAACTAGATGGGACTCATACAGCATTTAATCAAGGTATTTTTTCAGAAAATTTAGTTCCCTCTAAAGTCAAAAAGGGTCAACGAGTTAGAGCCGTATTTCTGAAGGAAAGAGAGGGAAAGATGACTGATTTTTTCTTTGTTCCTGAAAGCGAGTATGAACGGTGGATTAACAAACCAGAATACGAAGGAGGTGTGTAAAGATGGGAATTGCAAGCGAGAATTTAGGAAAGGTTATTGAGAAAATGAACTCACTCGAGAAGGCGCAAGCAGTATTCGTAACAGATATTGGGGGAAAACCAGTAGACTGGGAAATGACATTCCAGTTTAACTTGGATAATGAAGATCCTTTCTATGTGGTAATTAAAGAACGTAAAGCAAATCTCGTCCAAGGAACATTGATAGATGCGATAATTATAATGTCCGGCGATAATAATGCTATCATAAGGATTTGTGAGGGCAAGGGAGACTTTACCCATGCTATCAGTCGAGAGCAGATAACGGTCGAAAAAGGAAAAGTAATGGATGTAATTCGGCTTACAAGAGCAATTACAATCGTTCTAAAGAGCAGATAAATCTACAATTTTTTTAACAAGAATGAAGTTATTTTTTTTCTATTTATAGTTTCATAGAACACAGAAATAAAACATAATAAATTGATAATTAAGTCGTAAGATTGTTTTATTATGATTTATAATAAAAAATTTAATTTTAGATTAATTATATTTAAAATATAATATTACATGATATGCAAATTTTGTGTACGAAACTATAGAAGAATTAACGAAATCACAACAATTAAATAATGGTAATTTGATTTAATATTTAAGGAGACGGGTTAAGAATAATTTGATTTTAGTTTCCGGGTAGAATAAATTTTATATTTACGTAATGTTAATAAATTAATAAGAAGGGTAAAATAATATGGGTCAAAAAAGTTCATATAGGGAATTTATAGATCCAATTTTTTTAAAAATGAAAAGAAACAGTAAATACATTTATGATAAGCTCACAGAGCCTAAAATTGTTAAAATTTCAATTTACTTCAGTTTGCTTACTTTTTTACCAGGATTAATATTTGGACTAATAATTGCGATAAGATTTGGAGGTTTTGAGTATAGTATTTGGTTTAATTGGATAAGTGATTTGGGCACTACTAGATATACACCTGCTCCCTTTATTTTAGATCTCACATGTATTTTAAGTTCTATTTTCATTATTCCTTTAATTTTAAATTTAAGTCGATTATATAGTTCACATCAAAATCATAAATTAGATAACTCTAAGAAGGAACACTATATTGTTCTATTTAGAAGAATTTTTGGATATATTGGTGTAGCTAGTCTTTTAGTAGGAGTCATAGGTATGTTTTTTCTTGGAGTTTTTAGTTTAGATCGTTCTCCATTTGATTTACATTACTATTTCTCCACATCAGCATTTGGTGGATTTGCGGTTGGTGCTTTTTTTACAGGTTTAGCTATAGTATTAAGGAAAAGAATATTTCCTAAACCTGTTGGGTATTTTATGATTTTCGGACCATCAACAGC
>JABXKB010000137.1 GCA_013375485.1 Promethearchaeota archaeon
GCAAAACAAAGAAATTGAGTAGGACTTTCTAAAAGAAGATCCTTAATAATAGGTTCTCGATTTTCAATATAATCTGCTAAGATTTCTCCCGCTTTAACTCTAGATTCATATCGTATAAATTTCATTATTATTGATAATTAGGATAATAATGATTATAAAAATTATAGTTGTCGAAAACTTAGTGCAATTTTTAAAAAAGAGAATCCACATTTGTGTCCAAAATATAATTAATATAAATTTAAATAACTGAAGTAGGATAATTAATATAATATTTTAATTCTAATAACAAGATTTAAAAATAAAATTGAAGAAATCATGAAAAAATTTATCATTTTAACCGTTTTTATGTTAGGGGTACTTCTTGTTATTCCTTATGGAACTTTTTCTGTAGCACAATCAAACAATTACATTGGAGTTTCAGCAGGGAATGAATACGAATGGAGAATTGAATTAGATCTTGATGGCGTAGATAATGTAATGGATAATGTTGAAGGGTTGATGACTGAAATTCAAACTAGGATTTCTGATTTAGAATTATTCGGTTTCGAATCTATGACTGTTCCTGAAGCGATGGAAAATTTATCTCATACAATGTTAGCGAATATTTTACCTTACGGATGGGAAAGTATGAATTTATCTGAATTGTTTCATGAAACTGTTGATTATTACGTAGAAGGGTTTAATTCCACATTTCTTTCTGGAAAGATCCCTTCTAATTGGAAGTTGTTAAATTATTCTGAATTCATAAATACCGTGGTTGAGGGCCTAAATGATACATTGGATCCTGGTTGGGAAGATCAACCTATTCCTCTTTTGATTGAACTTGCTTTAAACGAATTCAATAGTTCAATCTTGTTCGGATTATTACCTGAGGGATGGGAGACGATGACACTGGAGAGTTTCTTTATAACTATTATAGAAGAATCTTTCCCTGAAGCAACAGAAAGCTTTTTAACTTATTTAATGATGGATCAATTGTTCGGAACACTTTTCATGAAATTACCTCCTGGAGCAGATGGTGAAATTATTAGTGATCTTATTCCTTATATGTTACCACCAGAAGCATTAGACATGAATATGACCTATATTCTTGATGGTTTATGGAATGCGTTAAATAACACATCATCTCCGGGATGGGATTCTACAAATATCACATCGATCATAGATCATCAAGCTGATTGGATTAATATTAACCTTACATCAATGGATTCTGGGCTTGATGGAGCAAATATTACAAGCATCATTAAATGGGGTCTTAATGAACTAATATATAACGCCACTCTTAATCCACCACCGCCCTTCCCTCTAGGTTGGGAGAATATGACTATACCAGATTTTATTAATTCAATAATTGAACAAGGAAAAACTCAATTTACTACGAAAGTCCTGCCAGGTTGGGACAATATGATGGATACTCTAGATACACTGGGTGCAACGATTCCTACTACATACGGTATAAAGATTGCAGTTGATCATATAGGCACAGAGGTTGAATCTACTTTAGGAGGTCAAAAAGGAACACCTATAGACATGACTCTATTTATAAGTATAGACATGGAAACCTGGACGAGTTTTGAAGAATTAATAGCAAATCTTACAAACCCATCACCAAGCACAGCTTCACCATATCCCCCACCTGAAGGCGATTTTGAAGTGAATCCTATAATGCCATTAGAGTTTCTTTTGAATATGACAATGGAAGGATATATTGTAGATCCATCGACATATTCAGATCCGAAAATAGCCTTATTAGACCAAGCTGTACTTACTAAGGGCTTAATAGTAGCAACAAATTATAATTGGTCAATTATCACAACTGAAGCTACAATTTCAGCGGATGGAAATGCTGATGCTTTTGAAGTTTCAGCGGAGTGGAATGAGAATGGAGTTCTTAGTCAGGCTTACTTAAATTCTGATGGTGTAACAGCGATAACCATTACTTTGGTAGCAGGAGAGGAAATTCCAGGATACGAAATTGCTATATTAATTATAGTATTTCCCTTAACTGTTGTTGGTATAATCTACTATATTCAAAAAAAAAATAAGTAATACTTTATAAATCTTAAATTTCTTTTTTTTATTTAAAAATTATATGATATATATTGCGGAAATTTATATGGAATTTGCTGATTCTCTAATTTTCTTGTTGTTAATAATTCTTTTTGTCTCATCATTTAAATCTAATAGTTTTCTAATAGTATTCGGTTCAGCAGTGTTTTTGTATTTTATCTTAAATTTATTTTCATTTAGTCCCATAGAAATTCTTACATTACTTATTAGGCATATTCTCTTTAATCCAATAGGTTTTGTTATACTCTGTTTTCCTTTTATAATTGATACTCTTTTTAGGTATATAAAGAGAAAGTTCCTAAAAGAATAATAAGAAAGCCGTAATTATTCAATAACACTTAGTTTTTTTATACCTAAATAAAATACTATAAAAGTAAATAGTCCAGATATTCCAAGATTAATTAATAGTAGGAATATAAGTCCTAAATAAGGGTTCATTCCTCCAGGAGAAGGAGGAATAAAGATAAAAAGTGTCAATAAAAAGGATATGATCTGAAAAAATATAATTAAATAGTTATTTATAACCATATTTTTACGACGCTCTCCAAATCGAGGTCTAAAACATTGAACACCTATAGATTGTAGAAGAATAATAACACTATTTATGATATATCCAAAGAAAAATAATAAGGAGACTAAAATTTCTAACTGGAGAATTATAGTAAATAAAAAGGTTAATGCAATAGCGTAAACAATTAGGATATAAAATGATTTATATATATATGAATATATGAGTACGTTTAATCCTTTTGGAGATCTTTTATATGTAAATAATAATTCTTTTGAATCAAAAAAATCATACATACCCATTAATAGGCCAAAGATTAAACCTCCCATCCATGACAAAATAATAGCTATAACATTTTTATCAAATCTAATCTGTAAATTTATTGGAAAACCAAATGAGCCTATATTTATGGAAAAACTTAAACCTTCAAAGGTATTATATGTGACCACTCCAAGAACGCTTATAGTTCCAATGATATATATCAATTTTAATAAATTTTCTCTTTTTCTTAAAAAAGCTTTAAATTGAAAGATTACAAGTTCTTTATAGTTCTTGTGAGTAATTTTTTTAATTAATTTATGAATCAGTCTATCCTGCCTTATAGTTTTAGGTTGCTTTTCAGCTCCTAATCTTAAATCATAAAAAACTGAAGCTTTTTTATAGAAAATATAAGAAAAGAAAATAGGAATAATAATTCCTAAGATTGTGCTAGCCCAAATGTTTAGAAAATACGCTTCTACAAATGAATAATTAACAAAAAATAGAACTATACTTGAATACCAGAACGATGGATAAAATAAAAAATAGGGTTTTAATTCAGGATGAACTCTTATGATGTTAAACATAAAATGGAAAGAATAAAATATAGTGATTACTAGAACTGATATTAACAATATGAGTATCTTATTAGGATTCTCCAATTTATCTCTAATTAAAATTCTGGTTTCAATCCAATTAGATAAAACAACCCCTATTAAAGAACCAAATATATATAAGACAAAAAAACATAAGTAGAAAATTAAATAATGAAATATATTCATTTCTGAACTAATTTGAGATACTAATGTTAATCCAAAAGGACCTATAATTAAAATAAATAAAAGATAAAAAGGCACTTGACCTAAAAAATCACCAAAAATAATATCTCTTGGTTCAATTGGACTGGATAGTATGATTTCCTTTCTATCTATTTCTGTTTTTCTAAATAAAACGAAGAGAGGAAACATTACCGAGATTAAAAAAAATGAAGTAAATGTAAATTCAATAATTTGAACTACTAAACTTTCAAATTGACTTGAAAACTCTTTAATAATATCAGGAATAATAGCATCAATAAAAAATGGACCTAAGCTAAAACTCCAATATAAAGAGATTGAAAAAATTAAAAGGAGATAAAATCGCCGATGCTTTCTAAATCGACTTGTTTTAATCCGGATTTCATTTTTAGCTATTATTTTCCATTGATTCAACGATCAATTACTCTCTAAAATTATCAAATACTAATACTTTTCAGAAATAAATATTATGAATTGTTTTTTTCAAATAAAATTTGTTTAGAATCTAAAATTTAATTCTTTTTTTTAAAAAAATTTTATAATGAAAATATAAATCTCTTAAATTTTATAAAAACCAATTTCCATCAACAAAATTGAAAGAATCTTATATTTATATTTATTTTTTAGAATAAAAGTTTATATAATTATTGCATTGAAACAAAGAGAGGTAGAAATTTGAGACAATTTTAAATATATTAGGTGCTCCTAAATGCTTAAATGTAATTAAATATTATTAAGATATAAGAATAAATATACTAATAAAATTTTAATAATTTCCGCAATACAATATTATAAAAAATGCTAGATAAAGATATATTAAATTCAACGGATTCTGATGAGGATGGTATATGGAAACTCAAGACTCTAAAATTAGAATTGTTAAAGAAACCTTCCCATCAGAGATTGTCTCTATTGTTGGAGATCTCCTAGCAGGTATTGTTTTATCGCTTTTAATTCTACCTTTTGAAAGTTTTGTTGTTTTAATATTAATGATTCCCGCTTTATTGTCTTTAAGAGGTAATATAAGTGGACCATTCATAGCAAGAACCTCCCGAGATCTGGTTATTGGAAATTTTTCAAAGAGATCTTGGATCGAAAATGTGTTAGCAACGTATACGCTCTCTATTATTACAGCCCTTGTTATAGGGATTTTTTCTATCGTTTTAAATTTAGCTCTTTTTAAATTAACAATAATTTCTTATCAACATTTTTTAGCAATTCCAATTATTACAATTGTATTAACATTATCAATTTCAATTCCTTCTTCTACAGGGCTAAATTATATTGCTTTTAAAAAAGGATTTAACCCAAATAACATTGTAAATCCTGTAATGACGGCAATTGATGATTTTTCTACGGTATTTTGCTTCCTTCTAACAATTATAATGCTGGGGGTGCCTTAAATCGAATACTACAAAAAAATATTTAAAGAATCTATCATAATCGTTGTTATTTCTTCATTAATGGGCTTAATCTCAGGTACTCTATTATCTTCAAATGAAGATATATTATATACCATTCCAATAATGCTTTTAATAATTCCCGCACTAAATTCATTAATTGGCGACATATCGACAGTTCTTGTATCAAGATTAACTACACATCTTTATATCGGTACCTTATCTCCAAAAATTCAGAAATCAGAAAGGTTAAAAGAAGATTTTTATGGATTACTCATAACCCTTTTATTGAGTTTAGGTTCTCTTATATTTCTAGGTTATTTTGCCGGGATTATGTTGGGTATTGAAATAGTGAATCCATTTTTAATGGTGATTATTATAATCCTTACAATTTTATTGCTTTTTTTTATAATGTTTATAACTTTATTTATCGGTGCTATATTCTTATTTAAACATGGTATGGATCCAAATAATTTTCTGATTCCATTTCTTACGTCGCTTGCTGATTTTCTGACCCCGTTCTTTTTAATCTTATTTATAATAATATTTATATAAAATCTAATTTATATCAAACGTGAGTGAAAAAAACAATATGACAAAGCAGAGTAAAAAGTTTAAATATAAGCCACTTTCTCTGAAAGAAATAATCCGGGAAATGAAACAAAATATCGATTTAATGATAGATTTGGCTTATAGTGCGATTAAATTCGGAAATAAAGAACTTGCTGATGAAGCTTATAAAATGGAACAAAGAATTCATGAGCTTACATTTTTACTTAATTTCCAAATTATTCAAGCGCATCCAATAGGATTGGATGGTGCGAAAAAGTTAGAACCTATCGTTGTTATGGGATATGCTATTGATAAAATTTCTGATGCTCTTTCGGATATTGCTAGAGTAGTTTATATCAACAATGATATCTCTTATTTTACTCAAATATTTAGAGATATTAGTTATGTACCTGAGCCTATAGTTAAAATTAATGTTAATAAAGGATGTGAGTTTATTGGACAAACAAGACACGATATACATTTTAGATCCAAACATGGAGTTGATTTAATCGCTATTCGAAGAGAAGGCAAATGGCTTTTCGAGAGAGATGACAATGTGTTAAAAGATGACATTTTAATTGTTAAGGGAGTAATTCAACCTATTATTGAATTGAAAAAATTATGCAATGATCAAGAACCTTTTTCTTTTGATATTGAACAAGAGGAGATAAAGCAAATTCTTGATCTTGAAAATCCAGAAATTTGTGAGAAAGTTGAGGAAATCCAGAGAAATTATATTTTAATAACTGATATTTCAGAAACTATGATACAGTTGGCACTAGCAGCATTATTTTTCAGAAATGAAGAAGTTTCGGAAGATGTTTTAGAAATGGAAGAATTAGTGGATGGCGTAAATCTTGCTCTTGAAAAAGATCTTCTTGATTTAGCAAAACTCGTTAAAACTCCACGAGATCTCACAGGATTAATGAGAATTGTTTTTAGTTGTGAATTAATTTCTGATGCTGCAGCGCATATTGCAGAAAATATACTAAAAGGTTTCGAACCTCATGCAATTTTTCAACAAGCTATTCGAGAAACTTCAGAAATTGTGGTAAGAGAAACTTTATCTGAAGATTCTTATTTTAAAAATAAAACCTACAGTGAATTACAAGATAAACGCTATAAGCGTGGCTTTCATATTATTGCTTTAAAAAGAAAAAATAAATGGATTTATAGATTCAAACCAGATTTCGTATTTGAAGAGGGTGATTTACTTATAGGTTTAGGACCTATAGAAACTGTTATGGAATGGCGGAGATGTGTGAATCCAGAAAAATTTAAAGAATAATAAAAAAAGACATTATTAATATGACTTCTGAAGAAAATCAAGAAAGATTTTATAATACAATGCTAGAATTAGCAAGCCAAATAAAAATTAATGCTGAAACCATTAAAAGTCATGATGTTTTAAATACGATTGATTTAATCCTACATACTTATAATAATAAGAACAGGATCTTTGTTTATGGTGCTGGGCGATCAGGTTTTATTGGAAGATGTTTTGCTCAAAGATTAATGCATTTAGGTATAAAATCATGTTTTGTATCGGATGCTATAACTCATCAATATACAAGTAAAGATCTTTTAATTATAGTAAGTGGGAGTGGAGAGACAACTTCAACAGTCGCAATCGCAAAAAAAGCAAAAGAAATTAGAGGAAAAATTGTCTCTCTAAGTAATAATCCTAAAAGTACGATAGGTAAACTATCTGATTATGTTATTGAAATAAAAGGGAAAAGTAAAGATGTCGCTTTAATTCATGAAACTCTTGCTCCTTATACAAGTTTATTTGACGTTTCAGCTTTAGCGGTTTTAGATTCGATAGGGGGAATATTGATGAAAAAAATGGGACTAACAGAACAAGATATTGATAAACGACACGCTTCAATAGAATAATCTTCTAAAATTTAATACTTATTTAGGTATAATCATGCACGAATATATAGAAGTGAAACCTATTTCTGAGAAAAAAGGGAGAGGAGCATTTGCCAAGAAACCAATTAAAAAAGGGACTGTAATTGAAGTTGCGCATGTAGTTCCTATTCCAAACAAAGAGTACAAGAAAATATGCAAAACAATCTTGTATAATTACTGTTATATTTGGGAAGATCCAGAGCATATACCAGCATTTAGAAATGCTATAACTCTTAGCATAAGTCAATTTATTAATCATTCATTTAAACCCAATCTAAAATATCTATATGATTATGAAAATAAAGCAATAGAATTTTCTGCGATTAGAGATATTTCCGCTGGGGAAGAATTACTTGTAAATTATAATGGACTTGTTCAGGATAAAAGTCCTATGTGGTTTGAAGTGGAATAAATGATTCTATCTTTCTTAATGCCTTGCCAAATCTCAGTTCATTCTCTTATTAAGAGTCAAGAAAACCTATCAGTTTATATATTTATTGATATGATCAATAATTATTCATTAAGGTGATTTCCACGAATAATCTATTAGAAATTAAATTCATATCAATAAAAAAAGGAAGAGGGGTATTTGCTAAAAAGAATATAGCAAAAGAAGAGACGATAGACGTTGCTCATATCCTCCTTATTTCTAATAATGATTGGGATTTAATCGAAGATACAGTCTTATCTAATTATTCTTTTGAATGGGATGATCCTAAGTGCATAGGAGAATATGAATCAGCAATCTCTTTAAGTGTTAGTCAGCTTATAAATCATTCGTATGATCCTAATGTTAAATATGTCTATGATTATAAAAATAAATGCATTGAATATATTACTCTTCGAGATATCTCTAAAGGCGAAGAAATTACTGTAAATTATAATGGAGAATCTTTTGACTATTCTCCTATGTCGTTTGATGTAGAATAAATTATTCTATTCTTCTTAACGATTTAAGGGTCTTTAAATTCATGATGTCTAGTTGATTGTCTTTACCTTTTGGAGTTTCTAAAATTCCCGGGATATCTTTGAATTTTTCATCATTAATAAAAAAGCCGAAAGGGTTTTTCCCTATTTTTCCTTGACCAATATGTGTATGCCTATCAACTCTTGACCCACATTCTTTATCTGTATCATTCAAATGAAATGCATACAAATAATTTAAACCTATAATATCATCAAATTCATTCCACATTTCTTCATATCCTTTTTTTGTGGTAAAATCATATCCCGATGCAAAAGAATGAGCTGTGTCAAAACAGATTCCTATTCTTTTTTTGTTTTGCATTTTATCTATTATTGTTTTGAAATGATGGAATTTATTCCCTAAGCCTTTACCTTGTCCCGCAGTAGTCTCAAGTAATATAATAACTTTGGAAGATTTTGTTGCTTCCATCAGTTTATTTAAATAATCAGCAATTTGAGTTAATGCTTCTAATTTAGTAATCTCTTCTTTATCACTGATAGGAATAACTCCTGGATGCATATTCTCATAATCGATAGTTAATTGATCCACTTTCGTTAGTTCATCAAGCATAGCATTATATGATTTCTCTAATTTTTCCTCATCCAAACTTGCTAGATTTACTAAATAACTATTATGAGAAATAATAGGCCATATGTCATCTTTCAATTCTTCCTTCTTATTTATAAAATCATCAATCTCTTTTTGATTTAAGGGGCCAGAGGTCCAACCACGTACATTTCTAACAAAAACTTGAATTGCTTCACAACCCAATTCTTTTCCACTCTCAAATGCTATATATTTTCCTCCTGAAACACTCATGTGTGCACCAATTCTCAATAAAATCACCTATTTAATAAGTGTTTTTTGTTTAGTATATTTTATATACTTTATTTTCTTTTTTATTGATAATTCTATTTAATAAATCCAATTTTAATTAAATTAAAAGAAAATTTGCTTTCAGATTGAATATGAGTGAATTGTATCATCTTAAACAATTACAAGAAGATCAAATTGAAGCAGCAAGTAAAGTAGTTGGCCGTGCATTTCAAGATGATCCTTTATTCGTTTATTGTTTTCCAGATCCCATTGAAAGAAAGATTAAAAGTGTTACTCACTGCGAATGTATGATTTTACTTGGAATTTTATCAGGCGAGGTATATACAACATCAAGTGAAATTGAAGGTGTTGCTGTTTGGCATCCTTATGCTATAGAAGATAAGAAAATGGGGAAACAATCTAAGGAGATCACTAGAAGATTGCGAAAAGTCAAAAGAGAGGAATTTTCAGATCCTTTAATTATAGAGAGAATGAGTATCGTTGAAGAAATTGCTAATTCATTTCAAAATCAACATGTGAATTTTCCTCATTGGTATTTAAGCATTTTTGGCGTAGATCCTATACATCAAAGTAAGGGCTATGGCAGTAAGTTATTAAGGATGAAACTTGCTGAAATTGATAAGAAAAACTTACCTTGTTATTTACATACTGAAAATGGAAAAAATATTCAAATTTATGAGCATTTTGGATTTGAACTTGTTGGAAAAGCAAAGGTTCCTAATTCTAATTTTTATTATCATGGAATGCTTCGAAATAAAAAAAAGGAATATTAAAAATTATGATCATCTAATCTTTTCCAAAAATTACTCAAATCTGCTTTATCAAATGAATATTTTAATCCTGTCGGTTCAGAGAGTTCATCTCTAAAGAATTTTGGTATATCATTCATTTCTAAAGTAATTCCTGCTTTCTCGTTAAATTCAAGTTCAGTTCTTATAATATCAATACCAATATTAATTACATCTGCTCTTGTCAAATTTAAGTTGTACATAGCATTAATTGCGTTTGTTAATATCTCCATGTTTTCATAGCTTGGACCAATAAAATAACAACATCCCATAGAATCCATTATTGCTGTATAAATCTGTAGTTCGAAAGATAAATCAAGTTTATATTCATTTTTAGTTAATTCTCCATAATCTTTATGTTGACTTGGAATTCTTCCAGCAATAGCTGCTCCAGCAGTATGATCTGCACCCATCGGTGAAGTTGCATAGGTAACCCCCATCGCTTTAAAGACTCTACTATCATAAGCTGAAATTCCTTGCCCTTTTACTTGAGGAATTCGTTTAGCATTGAGTTTTTCTCCAACAATTTTAACGCCATTGCTATATAGCTGCCCTTCTTCAGTATTATTCCGTATTTCATTATCTAAGATCTCAAAAACTTTTTCTGCATCACCCCACTCTATCTTTCCACAATCCATCGCAACACCTACAGTTCCACCAAATTCAATTGTATCAATTCCTAAATCATCACATAAGTGATCAATTTTCGCTAAACTATCTAAATTATCAATCAACAAGTTAGTACCATTTAATGCCATAGTTTCATATTCTAAACTAGATGTAATATGGTTTCCTTGTTCATCTACAATTAAATTTGAACATTTAATTACACATGTTGGAGAACAAGCTAATTTTTTTTTCCCACCTCTTGCAACAACAAGCTCATGAAGCTTTTCTCCTGAAATATTTTCAATCTTATCATAAGATCCCATTTGAAAATTTTTTGTAGGTATCCCTCCGTATCCACTCATGGCTGCCATCATCATAGGTGTACCGAATATCGAGAATTTTTCTTTAGTTTGAGCCAATTCTTTCGCGAAAGGGCTTGAAACTTTTCTAAATTTTTTAATATCATCCATTTTTACTTTTGAAGTTTTTGAGGGAATTATTACTATTGCTTTAATTCTTTTAGAACCCATTACAGCTCCTAATCCCCCTCTAGCAGCATGCCTACTAGGATACCCTTCCAAATCGTTTGCCCCAACTGTTGCTGATTTCATTAAATATTCTCCTGCGGGGCCAATAGAGTAAATTCCTATATTTTCTCCATATTTTTGTCTTAACTTCGAATGAAGATCATAATTACCTAAACCTTTGTATTCTTCTGCTGGTAAAATCTTAACATTTTCCTCATCTATTAAGATAAGTTTTAATATTGATGATATATCTTCTAATACTATTGCTCTAATACCATGTCTTGCTAGCATCATGGCAGGTCTTCCACCCACATTGGCTTCCTTTATCCCGTTAGTCAAGGGACTTTTTGCTCCTACTGATGTACGGGCAGAACAAGGAAATGGGCTACCAGCAAGAGTACCATTGGCAAGAATTAATTTATTTTCGCTTCCTAAAGGATCACATAAAGGTGGAACCTCATCATGAATAATCTGAGAACTTAGACCTCTAGCTCCTCGCAAGAAATA
>JABXKB010000422.1 GCA_013375485.1 Promethearchaeota archaeon
TCCCGAATTATTAGATGATCAGAAAGCTATTGAAATTATTAAAAATATAGATTATGATTTTTCTAAAATACAAGAGTATCTTGGAGAATGGCGTGGATTAGGGCTTTTAGTTAGAGCTAAAAGTTTTGATGAAGCTCTAATACAATATATTGAAAAATATCCAAATGCAACTGTAGTGAATATCGGAGCGGGTTTAGATACTACATTTTATCGTGTAGATAATGGCACGATTAAATGGTTTGATTTAGATTTACCTGATGCTATCGAATATCGTAAAAAATATCTCAATGAATCTTCTAGAAATAACTCTGTTTCAAAATCGGCTTTAGATTATAGTTGGTTTAACGAAATTGAGTATTCTCAAGAAAGCGGAATTTTTTTTATTGCTGGGGGATTTATTTATTATTTCAACGAAGAGGAAATTTCTTCGCTTTTTAATGCTATGGCAGAAAAATTTCCCGATGGTGAATTAGTGTTTGATTGCATTTCAAAATTAGCAGTTAAAGTAGGAAATAGTAGAGCAAAAAAATACGGTAGTAAAGACCCAGTTTGGCATTTAGCAATAGGTAATCCTGTAAAACAAATATCTCAATGGTCCAATAATATTAAAGTAATAGACTGGTTTACAATGTGGGCACGAACACAAATCAACGCTAATTGGAGTGAAAAAACTCTTAAAATGATTAAATGGACAGAACGTTTAAAAACAGCAAAAATAGTACAAGTGAAATTTGCAAGTTAGAAGATTTTTTCAATTTAATCTAATATCTCTCATTACCCATAAAGATACTTATTATATTCCCATTCTTTTTCTTTACCATTGGATTTAGCAATTTCATATTCTTGGAGTTCTAAATATTTCATATTCAAATAAATTTTAACCAAATCTTTACCTAACGATTTTTTAATAAGAAAGCTTTTTTCGAAAGCTTGTAAGGATTCTTCTAAACTACCAGGAAGTTTTTCAATTTTTAGTTCTCTACGTTCTTGATCAGTTAGTATATCAACATTTTTAGATGTAGGCTGATTTGGCTCAATTTTTTTTTTAATCCCATCTAAACCTGCTGCAAGCAATATTGCAGTACCTAAATAGATATTCATCATTCCATCACTAGCTCTATATTCTATTCGAGCTGAATCTTCATAACCTGGCACACGAATTAGTGCCGTTCGATTTCCCATTCCCCATGAGACATATACAGGTGCTTCATGATGAGGAGTTAATCGTTTGTATGAGTTAGTAGTAGGGTTTAAAATAGCAGAGATTGCAATGATATGTTTCTGAATCCCTCCAATGAAATATCTTAGAATATCACTAATGCCTTTTTCCTTATCTGAAAATGCATTTTCACCATTTTTAATAAGATATTGATGTAAATGTAATCCATTTCCAGCCATCTGCTCAAAAGGTTTAGGCATATAAGAACCAATTATGTCTTCATAAAAAGCTCTTACTTTTGTAATAAGTTTGCCCGTTTGGACATTATCCGCTTGATGTAGGGCGTTATCTGCAATAAATTCAACTTCTTGTTGTCCCAAACCAACTTCATGATGGATGGTTTTGACTCCTAAATTCATATCCATCATATCGTCAGTAATCTGCCGGCGTAAATCTTGAAATTTATCTAAAGGTAAAGTATCCATATATGTTGCGTTATCCCCAGGTGTGAAATCTTTTGAAATAAAATACCATTCAAGTTCTGGTCTCGTTTGGAATTCATACCCAAGAATCTTAGCTTTTGAAAGTATCTTTTTTAATAATCCTCGAGGACAAGTAGGGTAAGGTTTACCCTTATTATCGGTTAAATCACAAATAAAGCGACCTACTCTAGAATTCCAAGGTATAATTGCAAATGTACCAAAATCAGGGACAATCCGCATATCACTTTGCTCAGTTGTAAGAAAACCTAAACTAGATCCATCAATTCCAGTTCCTTCTTTTAAATCATCCCATATCTTTACAGGGAACTCGACAATTTTAAATTCACCTGAAATTGTCGTAAATTGAAATTGAATATATTCTATTTTATGTTCATCAAAAATTGCATCAAAATCAGACATTCTTAATCACTTTAAGTCGTTATGTATTAATTTACTTTCTTAAAACTAATCTTGCGAAGTATTCAAAATCTCTATTATAAGATCTCTCTGCATCTTTAGAAATCTTTGCAAACACACAACCGGGTAATTGATTCATAGTAAGATGATATTCTAAACATTCACAACATTTACCTCTTCTATGACAATCATAGGTACAACTACAGCTATTTTTTCTCTCTTCTTGATTACACTCTGTCATAATTTTAAAAGAAAATATATCAAATTATAACGTTAAATAGACTAATAAACCAAAGCTTTTAAAATTGAGATAATTGATAGGAATTTTTAAAGATTTCTTAATCTATTTTAAGATTAATTTAGGTAGATTTAAGAAATATAAAAAAAAATTTATAGATGGTTTTTATTTCTTTTCCACTTTAAGGTAAATAACATTACAACTCCAAATACAGCACCAAGTAGAATGAGTATATCATAACCAGGTATTATTTCTTCCGTATATGGCTCCCTCGTTTCCCACCGTAGACTATATATATTTCCTGAATGATCACCAAAAATCCGTATATAATATGTTCCATTTGAGGGAAGATCATAACTAATATATTCATTATCCTTCATTGTGAAATTACTCAATACTTTCGAATAACCCCCATTATAAATTTCAATACCAATTGCTCCTTCCTGATAATCATACATAACTAGTACATATAGATGTTCAAATCCAGATTCAACATAGATTCTATACCAATCATTATCTTTTTGTAGAGCTGTCCCATTAATCCTCCATAGAGGCTCAGATTGGTGAAATGAAAGATCATAAGCTGACATTAAGTCGTCATTCTCTTCATAATTATCATCA
>JABXKB010000138.1 GCA_013375485.1 Promethearchaeota archaeon
GTTCTAATAAAATTAATTCCGCTTCAGTCAATCCTGACTTTATTGCCTCATAGAACATAGCAGATAATTCACTAAAGACATTTTCCTGTGGAATATTTTCAATATCTACATGTTCAATAATGATTTTAATTTCTGCGAGTTTTTGAGAACACAGTGGTCCATTTAAATGTATTTTCTCAAAAATCTCGAGAATTATATTCTTATAAGAGTCATCTAATTCAAATTCTCCCATGTAAATTAATACGTTTTGGTCATAATCACAAAACCAAAAGTTTTCAATTTCTTCTTCACTTAAACAAGTCTTTTCATTTAAAATCTCTTGTAATTTACTAAAAGGTTTTATAGTTCTGTAATCAATATTTCGAAAAAATCTTACAGTTTTATCATCTAACCTATCAATTTTCAATTTGATAGATCCTTGACCATTAGGAGAATTTACAGAAATTGAAGAAGAATTATAACGACAAGATTCTTTAAAAACTGCTCGGGGTTCTGAGACGGAAACAGCTATGCCTCTTTTACTTATTTCATTAGCAGAAACTTCCAGATGTAATGGTCCCATTCCACTCAATAAGAATTCGCCATTTTCTTCGTTAATTTCAAACTTTAGATTTGGATCTTCAATTAAAAGATTTTCAATTAGTTCTTTCATTTTATCCAAATCTCTTAGATATTCCGGTTCAATTGATACAGTAACGACTGGGGTAGTAATATATTTCACACTTTCAAATGGTACCATTTCATCAATGCTTTTGCTATCTATTATAGTTTCACCGCTTTTTACATTTTTGAGTCCCTCTATAGCTACAATATTTCCAACAGGTATTTTTTCTACTTGTTCCCTTCTTTGTCCCATGAAAATAGCAATTCGTTGAATTCTTTCATAACTGTTTTCATTTAAAAGAAATATTTCCCTTTTGTTTGTACAGCACCCTGAAAATATCCTTCCTGTTGAGATTAAACCGTGTTTATCTACTTGCACTTTACTTAAACATACGATTAATGGGCCGTTGGGATCACAATTAATCATTGCTTGCCCTACTTCTGTGTTTATGTTTCCATCCCAAATTTCTTCAATTCTATACTTTTGCGCTTCTATTGGATTTGGCAAATGATCAACAACCATTTCCAATATGGCTTTATGAATGGGAAAATATGTTGCTAAATCCGCGTAAGTTTCTTTTGAATATGTTTCTTTATTATACCTTTCTCTAATGTCCTTAAATTTCAATTTACTTTTTTCTAAAATGTTTAATGTAAAACCCCATTTATGAAGAGCTGAACCAAATGCAACATTACCAGCAAGGGGTGAAACTTTCCATCTTTTATTGAAAGGATGTGTTGCATATCTCTGTATGAGAGTATTAAATGATTTTATAATTCGTGTATATTTTTTTTTAATTTCCTCATCAGAAAGCTTTAACTCTCTAATTAGGCGATCTATTTTATTGATAAATAATACCGGTTTAACACCCTCTTGTAAGGCTTGTTTAATTACAGTTTCAGATTGAGCAATTACTTCTTCGACAGCATCAACAACCACTACCACACCATCTACTAACCTAAGTGCACGTGTTACTTTTCCACTAAAATCTAAATGACCCGGAGTATCCACTAAATTAATAAGAAAAGGGTCATGGCCTTCAAGAGATTTCTCATAATATAAAGATATGTTTGCAGATTTCATTGTGATGCCTCGCCTTTGTTCTTCTTCAAGAAAGTCTAAAGCTCGTGCTTCACCTGCCAAATCCGGAGATAAAAATCCTGCTTCGCTTAGTAGGGAATCAGAAAGTGTGGTTTTTCCATGATCTATGTGTCCTACTAAACCAAAATTTCGAATATTCGGGGTTTTTTCCATTAAATTAATAATTTCTAATATTTCTTTCCTTCGAGGCATCATTTAATAAAATAGTTTTCTAAGACATTATTTAGGATTATAAATACTTTGATTAAAATCTTAGGATTTTTATCGAAAGAAAATTAGCGGGAAATGATTTTTCATAACTCAAGATCTTCTACATTTACCAACAATTCAATGTTGGGTTCAGATGGGTCAGAGTATTCAATAAAATCATTCCCCATTTAAAACTAAGATGAGGTGTAATTTAACTTATTGCAATTTAACATCACCATCGATCTTTACAATTCGGCCTTCAATACGAAGTTTTTTATCACAAAAAAGCTCTATTGCTTTTGGGAATGCCTTATGTTCCCATTTTAGAATTCTGGCTCCTAAAGTCTCCTTTGTGTCTGTATCATAAACAGGTACACATTTCTGGATTATAATGGGTCCATGATCTTCATGAATGTCGACAAAATGAACAGTTACTCCCGAGACTTTAACACCATAAGCTAAAGTGTCTTCATGGGCATGCATGCCTTTAAAACTCGGAAGAAGAGCGGGATGAATGTTCAATATATTCCCTTTAAAATGGTTTAAGAACATTTCACTGACAAAACGCATATAACCAACAAGCACGATAAGTTCACACCCGTATTTATCTAATATGTCCATCATTTTTTGGTCAAATTCTTCTCTGGTTCCTCTATGCTTGTCTGATTCAATTAAAACATAAGATATATTATGATTTTTAGCTCTTTCCATACAATAAACTCCAGCTTTATTACAAATTAGCACTTCTACTGTTGCTTTATCTTTTAAAATCCCGGTTTCACATGCATTAACTATTGCTTCAAAGTTTGAGCCTGAACCAGAAGCAATTGCGCCTATTTTTAATTTTCCCATAATACAAACTATGATATTCTCTTAAAAAAATATAACTTATTAATGAAGAATTATCAAATGGAAAAGAGTTTGAAAAAGAATGTATAATGATTTTTTAGATATTCTATAATGATAATGTTTTTATTTGATTAATTCATATTTACCTTAGAAATTTAGTAATATTTCATTCTAAAAATTATTCTCTTTCGAAAAAATACAATAAAGTAAGAGATATAATTCTATTTATTAAGAATAAGCGTTTACAAATAACCAAACTATATTACCATATAAAAGAAATTTCAAATGCCATTATTGAATACATTAATACATAAATATATTTAAGTTAAAAAAATCGAAAAATCATGAAATAAGAATCTAAATTTCATGAATTAAATTTTTCATCAAAAAACATCAATTAGAAAAATAAATTAACTAGCGTAATGAAGATTTATGAGTTTTGAAAGTGAATTGAAACGAATTAAGGATGAAATTATTCAGAATCTTCCCCCAGAAATAAATGTTAAGAAAATTGAGTTTGAAGGTCCTGAAATTGCAGTATATTCTGAAAATTCAGATGTAGAGGCAATTGAAAGTTCAACTATATTAAAAGACTTAGCAAAAACAATGCGAAAGCGAGTTGTTTTTCGTTGGAATGTTGATAATCGCAAAGATCCAGCTGAAACGGAGAGTTATATTAGAAATTTAGTGAATGAGGATGCTGAAATCTCTAATTTAGAATTTGATCATACCAGAGGAGAAGTAATAATAGAATCTGGGAAACCTGGACTTGTTATTGGTAAAAAAGGTATTAACCTAAAAGAAATAAGAACTAACACATTTTGGCAGCCTAGAACTATAAGAACACCCCCATTAAATTCAAGAACAATTCAATTAATAAGGGGGATGCTAACAAAAGAACGTCAAACTCAAAAGGATATTCTATTAAGAATAGGTAAAAGAATACATAGACCTGCACTCTTTAGGACGTTAAATATTAGATTAAGTGCATTAGGTGGCTTTAGAGAAGTAGGAAGATCTTGTATATTAATGCAAACAAGGGATAGTAATGTATTACTAGATTGTGGATTAAATGTTGGGAATTCCAATGACAGATTTCCATTTTTTGATGTTCCTGAATTTTCAGTAAGAGATCTTGATGCGGTTATTATATCACATGCTCATTTGGATCATTGTGGTCTTGTTCCATTTCTATATAAATATGGGTATCGTGGACCAGTTTATTCTACATTACCCACACGAAATTTGTCTACAATGCTTCAATTGGATTTCATTCAAATTTGTGAAAAAGAGGGAACTCCATCACCATATTCAAAACGGGATGTTAAATCAACAGTCCTTCATACAATCCCGCTTTCCTGGGGAAAAGTGACAGATATCGCGCCAGATATTAAATTAACGCTTCATAATTCTGGACATATTTTAGGTTCGTCAATGATACACTTACATTTTGGAAAAGGAGATTATAATTTTGTATATACGGGAGATTTTAAATTTCAAAAAACACGATTATTAGAGAAAGCAGCTGTTAAATTCCCGAGAGTAGAATCTCTCTTAATTGAATCTACTTATGGTGGACCTCAAGATCGAATTCCTAGTAGACAAGAATCTGAAAAAGAGCTTAAACAGATTTTAAATTCTACTCTTAAAAGGGGTGGGAAAGTTTTAATTCCAGTGTTAGCTGTTGGGAGAGCTCAAGAATTATTAATCGTCTTAGAAGAGTATATCTCAAAAGGTTTTATTGATAAAGTACCTATTTTTATTGATGGATTAATAAGTGAAGCTACAGCTATTCACACCGCTAATCCTGATTTTCTTAGCAGTGATCTTCGAGAAAAGATCTTACATCAAGGGAAGAATCCTTTTCTAAGTGACTATTTTGAAACGGTTTCAGCTCAAGAAGAAAGATTAGATATTATAAAAGGTGGACCGTGTATAATTATGGCTACAAGTGGAATGCTCATCGGGGGCCCCTCTGTGCAGTACTTAAGAGGGTTAGCTAATGATTCCAAGAATTCATTGATTTTTGTATCTTACCAATGTGTGGGAACGCTAGGTTCACGAATTCAGCGCGGATTTCGGGAATTTCAATATATCGATGCAAAGGGAAGAACTCAGCTAGTAAGATTGAACTTAAAAGTATTTACCCTTGAAGGATTCTCCGGACATTCATCTCGTAGTCAAATATCTCAATTCTTGAGAAGGATCCAACCACGACCGAAAACGATTATTGTTAATCACGGAGAAGAGAGCAAATGTATCAGTTTATCCACAATGATACACAAAAAATTAAGAAAATCTACTAAAAGTCCTAAGAATCTCGAAACTGTATTTTTGAAATAGACAAGAATTCAACAAAATTTAAGATTTCATGAATTTGGATGATTATCAAAGATACTTCCTTGAAAATAGGCGAAAAAATGATTTTGAATTAAACATCAAGTCTAATAAGCTTTATTTTCAAGATTTTATGAATGTTAAATCTTGTTGAAACTCATATTTGATTTTTTTTTACTTATTTTTTTAGAGAAAAATTAATTTTTTTAAATAGGATTAATTACTCTTTTTAAATAGTATTTTGTGGTAATAGTTGAATTTAAAAGACTTTAAAATTGCAAATCATCTGACAACTATATTTAGACATATTGTTCAAATTATCGCTTTCATCCTTATTAATTACATTATCCTTGAATTAATCTTTTCTATTAATTTAATTAGTTTCGAGAGACTTTTTAAAATTCTTCCCATCTTGAATTCTCCTCGAAACCCAATTTCAACTGGAGCTGGAATTTTAGAATATATTTTCTTTTCTATTATAGAAGGAATAATACCAATATTTCTATTAGGTGTTTTTATTTTAGTTATATTATTTACAAATAGATTTTTTTGTGGATGGATATGCCCTATTGGTGCAATTCAAGATGCATGCGCTGCGATCCCAACAAATAAAAGAACATTAAAGATCAGTACACATAATTCCTTATTGAAAATTAAATATGTGATAATAATCTTTTTGATAATTCTTTTAATTCCCTTAGGTATTGTTTACTCCACAAATATATCCTTTTATATAGAGTTTAGAAATAATTTAGGTGATTTTGGGGATAATCCCTTATCTTATTTCTCTCTCTCGGAATATATTTTTGTATTTTTTCCAGATTTGGTTAAGGAAATTTTTCAAGAAGCAAGTTTAGGACCTCTTTTTACTAATTTCTTAGTCTTTTTTATTTCAATCTTTTATTTAATTCTTATTGTTTTATCAGTCTGGTATCCAAGAGTTTATTGTAGATACTTCTGTCCATTTGCAGCATTATCTTCTACTATAAGTGATTATTCATTCCTAAAATTATCAAGAAGCCCTGTAAGGTGCGTAGGAAGAACTGAATGTGGTATTTGCGAAAAAGTTTGCCCAAAACAAATAAGAATATTAGATGAACCTTTTGAGTTTTTTACCGGAAAAGGTGAATGTAATTACTGTCTGAAATGTAGAGAGGCTTGCCCATATAAAGCAATTAATATAAAAATTGGATGAAAATCCTCAATTATAAAAAAATAAAAAATCAATTTTAACCACCTATTGACTTAAATCCGATAAACTTTAATACTGAAGTGGTATAATCTTCTTAAGAGTCTATTCTATCTTATATCATTCTTATCTTCGATATAAATACAAAATCATAGGATTTTTGAAGTCATGAATAAACGAACAATTGATCTTTTACAGACACGGATGAAAAGAGATGATGTTGGAATTCATGGTATATTAGATTCTGAAGCTACTCGATATTATGAAGAAGAAAGTGAAGAAATTAGACCTGCATTCTTTAGAGATGTAGATAGAATTGTACATTCGAAAGCTTTTAGTCGTTATATAGATAAATCTCAAGTTTTCTTTGATATCAATAATGCCAATATCACTCATAGATCGCTCCATGTAACTTTAGTATCAAGGGTCAGCAGGCAGATCGGACGCGTTTTAAGATTAAACACTGATTTAATAGAAGCAATAGCATTGGGACATGACATAGGGCACTCTCCATTTGGGCACCTCGGAGAAGAATTATTAAATGAACTCAGTAGAGATTATAATATGGGAACATTTAGCCATAATGCCCAAGGTATAAGATGGCTTTCTTATCTTGAAAGAAGATTTCCAGAGGAACCTGCTAAGGGACTTAACTTGACTTTACAAGTTCTAGATGGCATTCTCTGTCATGATGGTGAAGTTAATGAGCAGAAATTAAAACCTATTAAACGAAATGGAAAAAAATGGGAAGATCATCTTAAAGAATACGAAGATTGCTTTAATAATAATATAATGAATAGAGTCCCAATGTCTTATGAGGGTATAGCAGTAAGATTTGCTGATACGATATCTTATATTGGGAGGGACATTGAAGATGCCATTTTACTAAAACTTATAACTAGAAATCAAATCCCCGAATTGTGCAAGAAAGTACTAGGTGATACAAATGCGAAGATAATTAATACTCTTATAACAGATTTGTTAAATTATAGCCTTGATAATGATGTAATCGGCTATTCTGACAATATTTTTGAAGCTTTAAAAGAACTAAAAGCATTTAATTATGAATATATCTATACGAGAAGAGACTTATTAAACAAAAATTCGACTGGTAAATCATTTGTAGACAGCTTAAAATATAAGTTTGAACTGATTTTTAAAACATGTATGAAAGATTTAGAAGAAAATAACCATGATGCTCCTATTTTTAAAGACCACATTGAATATATTGATGATCAAAATTACATTACCTATTTTAAACCTTTAAAAAAGACGAATAAGCTAACCTTAATTGTTAGAGATTATTTAGCAGGCATGTCTGATAAGTATTTTAATGAGATATTTGAAAGAATTCAAAAAGAATCAAAATAATATGTAGTTGTAATTGCTACAAAATGTGGGAGTGTTTTTGAGGAAGGAAATCCTCATACTCCAGATAAGAAAAATACAAGTATAGAGTACATTCGTAGTGCTGTTGAATCTAGTATGAAACACCTTCAAACAGATTTTATTGATATTTACCAATTACATTCCAGCCAACATGATTCTGACGATGCTAAAAAAATCCAACTAATTTTATAATATTTAGTAGAAGAAAGATTGATTCTTCTTGGAGTTTTACACGATAAATTTTTTGTGAAAATAAAAGCACCTTATTTTGTCCAGATCATTTATAATTCAAATTAATAAAACATAAGGAAATTGAGTAGAAGATGATAAGGATCAACCTGACTTCAAATAAATTGTGTCCAAAATCAAATCAAACTGGATTTAATCTTCATAAAGAAATATCAGAAAAAAGATGGCTTCCTAAAAAAAAAGATTTATTTCCCCGTTACTTCAAAGGAGATCATATTTATTTTTTCATGAATTTTCAACACCCATTAACTTTAAAGAACATCTTCTAAATATAGTTTCGGCACTTAGAGAGTGGGATGTAGCTCACGAAGCTATGATAAGAAAAATTCAATAATGTAATTTATTACCATAAGCAATAAAAATAAATTTTAAAAAAAAAATTTCTTTTAAATCCCCTCTTATTCAAATTTGATTATATTATACTTATATCATATTGATATTTAGTCATAATAGGGTGGATTACACTAGGAGGAATAATGTAAAAAAGTATTTTCAGTTTATTACAGGGTTTTTTTTTTCAGTCACACGGGGTTTTAAAAACTAGTTTTTTTTAAACTGATATCTTTTTGAGTCCTCCAGATCAAGTGTGTGTAATCCAGTATATGTATAGAGGATAATAAATAAAAATCTATCTTATTTGACAGAAAAATAATAAATCGAAACTTTTTATAAAAAACCAGTTCTTTTTCCAAATGGAGTTATTTTTATAATGATTAAGAAAGTTTTTTAGAGTTATCAAATTATTAATAATCAAACACAGCCCAGTGGTGTAGCGGTCAAGCATCGGGGGCCCTGATAAGTCTAAATGTCTGAGATCTTGGAGATACCCCTGGACCACGGTTCGAAAAACTAACGAATTTATCGTGTATCGAAATTCCGTGCTGGGCTATTACTCTTTTTTTAAATTATGCTCTAAGTAATGAGGTTTAAATAAATATGAAATTGCTAATGTGCCTGCTTCATTCGATCCTAATTCTGCAGATATCCAATTAGAATTTATTAATCCAGGAGATAAAGATTCAATCACACTACAGCAAACTATAGTATCCCTTCCAGATAGAAATACTTCTCAGCAAATTATTGACAGAGAAAAATCAGCAGCAACAAGTATTATTTCCTATGCCATTGATTTTACACACGAATTGAGGGAAGAAGTTTCTACTATATGTGAAGCAAGCTCTTATAGGACTTTTGCGGATATGAAGGGTGTTTTTGATTTTATAATAAATGCAACGAAAGAGGGTGAAGTCATTGTGAAGATAATATATTTCATCGCAGATCTCCGTATAAAATGGCAAACAACATTGCAGGTGGATATTAAAGATGATGGTAATAATGCCCAAATTGAAGGATTTCTTGTTGTTGATAATCAATCTGGGTTTTCTTATGAAAATGTAGAACTAGGTTTTGCGATATTTGAGTTACCGAGCACTGATATGGAGATACAATACGATAGTTTTGCTGAAGGGGAAGAAGAAATAGCTCAACAAGCAATTTCGAGCCTATCAAAACAAAAAAGAACTCAACGAATGAGGAATTTAATGCTCTGAGGTGAAAAAATATGAAAGCAAATGTACCTACCCGGAAAAAAATAAAACTTAATTGGTTCAAATCCAACTGTGCTTTAAGTATCGAGCGTAAGATTGCAATAGAATATAATACGAATTCGGTAACTTATAATAAAATAACGTGGGATGTTCTAGTCAAATATGTTCTCACTAAAGAGGGAGCTCCAAAAGAGATTCCCGCAAATTCCCCGATGACGCTATATAAAGGAGGCTTGCCTTTCCTCTTCTTATCAACTTCAACTACTATTGGAAATAAAATAATTTCAGAGGAACTCATTGATTCTGATATTGTTGTTGATGATGATATTGTAAATATTAATGAGGGAGAAGATAAAGTTACCTACGAAGATGCACGAGATCCAAAAGAACATATTGAAGTAAGAACTCGACTTGATAAAATTACAAGAAAGATTACAATTGAAAATAAATTAGAGAATGAAATTGAATTAGAACTTAACTTTAAACAAACTAAAGATGTTTCTTTTATAAAATCTCTGCCTGAACCATCAAAAATCGAAGAACCTAATTATAAATATGCTATAAAAATACCCTCAGAACAGAAAAGCAGTGTTATTTTAGACCTCCAAGCCAAAATCGTGAAACGAGTTACAAGAATTAAACCAGAATATCTAAAATTAGAAGAAAATCGATTAAATCAGTTTAAAGGTAAATAAAATCTTCATATTTTTTTAAATTCAGAAATATAATCATCACAATAAATCATAAATTACCATATATTAATTTAGAAGTATTTTTTCTAATATATCTATTTCAATTTCTGCTTATTTTAATTTTAAATATTTTAGGGACAAGAGTTTAAATATTTATTTGTACATTTATACAACAACCGTTTAATAAAAAAAATAAATAAAAGAGATCTACATGATTATCGATGTCATTAAGAGAATAATAATAATTGCTATTGTTTTTTTCACTTTTATTGGATTATTATTACTTATTCTCACGGGGGTGGTTGCATGAGGAAGGATCACGCATACTTGGATTCCAATGGGAATAAGTGGATTAATTGTTTCTATTCTAATCGTACTATATGCGATATTAGATTCTAAATAGGTACTATTAAAATTTATATTCACCCGATTAAAATGATTCCTATAAAAAAATTATAGTTATAGGATGATTGTCCCTGCAAGGGATTCGGAACTATTTTTTATTCTTTTTTATTTACCCTGTTCTTTTGATTATATGATAACCAAATTTGGATTTTACAGGTTGCGAAATCTCACCGATTTTTAATTTAGTGCATGCATTCCAGAATTCAGGAACCATATCCCCTTTAGCAAATTCACCTAGATTTCCTCCTCTTCTTTTACTTGAGCATGTAGAATATTGACTCGCCAACTGTTCAAATTTTTCACCTGCTTTAAGATCTTCATGAATCTCTTGAGCTTTATTGAACTTCTCTACTAAAATGTGGCTTGCTTTTATTTTTCCACCGCGAAGGGGTGCTCCTGATTTTCCTGAACTTCCCCCCTTTGATTGTGTTTCTTTTTGAAATCCTTTTCCATATTTATTTTTTCCCATAGTATTTTACAAAAATTGAATTCTTTTAGATTAAAAAACCAATAAATAATTTTCAGAGGTTTAAAAATAAATTAAGTAATTTAATTTATAATTAAGTATCTAAAATTCTTTATTTCTTCAATACTATTTATCTCAACAACGAGTCTTTGGAAAACTTGAAGAGTTCCATCATAAACCATGAATGCGATAAAATTTTGATTAATAAAATTTTGGTTTTTACTGACTATTTGTTCTTTATATTGGTTTTCAATTCTGTTCAATTTCTTTTGAACATTATAATCATTAGGAGCAATTATAATTATATTACCAATTATATTTTTTGTTATTGGGATTAAATCACTTGATGAATCAAGACTAGTGGATATATCCTCTGTTGACATTAGGCGCAATAGAGCATCTCTAATCAATTTCGATTTATTATCATAATGATTTTTTGAAACAAGTTTATTTATAAATTTCTTAAGGCTTTCATTGATTGAGATCGAGATGATCGGCATACTTTTTTTCCTCTTTTTTCCTATATACTATTAATATTAGTTTTATAACTTAATAAATCTTTTTTGATATAATATAAACTTATAATTTAATCGATCGAGCTATAACATTCCTAAAATTTTCTGTATCTTGAAGCAATTTATCAGCTTGTTCGTCATTTATTTTATCG
>JABXKB010000423.1 GCA_013375485.1 Promethearchaeota archaeon
TCAGCGAAATTATCCAAGGAGATCAGAATGCATGTTAGACAAGAAATAGGCCCGGTATTTCAACCAGATGTCATTCAATTTGCTGATGCGTTACCAAAAACGAGAAGTGGAAAGATAATGCGAAGAATTCTTAAAGCAATTGCTACCATGTCGGACGTAGGAAACGTCACTACCTTGGCTGATCCATCAGTAGTGGATACTTTACTTGAAGAACGCAAAAAGATGGATGTTGAAATAGGTTAAATTATATATTTATTTTTTATTTTTTTTATTTTTGAAATAATACGATTGATATCAATTTCCCATGTTTTGGTATCCCTATTATAAAGATCATACAATTCAGGATTTCTAGCCGTTGGATTTTCAAAAATAAACTGTATAAAATATGAATCAATGTATTCTTTTAATATATCAAAACTATTTATGAACGATATCATGTCTTTCCTTGAAATATTCAATCTTATACAAAATCTATTATCTGATTCGAAAATAAACATGAAAGAAAAAGGAATTTGAAAAATATATTTAATGAATTCCTTTTTAAGTTTACCAACCTCAATAAAACAATAAAGATATAGCATTTGGTCTTTCGGGATGGGTGAAAAAATAGGTTTAGAAGTTTTTATAATATTTTTTTTTTTAAGGTTAAGAATTCTTTTTCTTATTTGGGTTTTAGATAAGCTTAAAATATTTCCAAGTTGTTGTAGTGTAATTGTTCCATCAATAGAAAGTTGTTGCAATATTAAGATATCCTTATAATCAAAATCTACTAAATTTGAACTTTCATTTAGATTTATATCTAATACATTAGAAATTACATCTTGATTATCAATGCGTTTAAACCATTCGTCCCAATTCATAACCCACCCTGATCTCGGCATATATTTTTTATAATTCATACTTTTATGATAATAATCAATCATTTGGAAAATCTGATAATCTTTAATTAAATTCTTTTTTTTCATTTCGGAGATAATTTTTATATTAGTATCAGGTTTTGATAAATCAAATATAGAATGCACAAGAAAGCCGTTAAACTTTCCATATGTATGTGCATGCCAATAGAAAGTTGGAAATGAGTTTAAAATGGGTAAAACCTTAGAGTGAGACTTTTGATTTTCTTCCAGAATTAATATTTGCTCCCCCAATCCTAATTTACGTTCATGTATGAAAAAAAATGCTGGATTCAATAATTTTTTTTCCTTCAATTTAGTTAGTCTATAACGAATTGTTCTTGCTGGAATATTAAGACTACGACTAATTTGTGTAGCTGGTATTTGAGGGCCATATTTATCTAATTCGTTAATTATGTCAAGATCTTTTAATTTAAAATCTAACATTTTTACATCATATTCATTTTTGATATATAATATGGTAAAGTTTATAAATAATTTTTGCCATTTGTAAACTGTACAAACGGTAATTATTACAATACTATTTTGCCGTTTATAACATTGAATATAAAATACGATAATAAAATGAAGAAATATGACAAATCAAATTAAAAATAAAATAAGGTTATTATTAGTTAGTGGAGGAGCATCCTTTGAGAATACAATTTTCAGAATTTTTAATGTTATAGACGAGATAGAATGGACTCATATTGATTCTGATAAAAAAGCTTTTATAGAAGATTTACGAGAAAAGTATGACGTTCTCATAATGTATAACTTAAATCAAAATCCAGATGAGATTGTAAAGAGCAATTTAAAACTATTTATTGAAGCAAGTAAAGGGGTAATAATACTACATCATGCAATAGCAACCTATAATTCATGGCAATGGTGGAATGAAGAATTTGTAGGAGGAAAGTATCTAATGCAACCTGATGGAGATTTACCCTCTTCAAATTATATGAGTCATCAAGAAATCATAGGAATTCCCGTGGGGAAACATCCTATTACTTCAAGTTTAAAGGGATTACCTATTCATATGTATGATGAAACATATAAAAATATGTGGTTATCACCAAAAATAAAAGTTGTTTTACAAACTAATCTCTTTACAAGTGACAAACCATTAATTTGGATTAGTCCATATAAAAAATCAAGAGTTGTAGTCATAATCCCTGGACATGGATGGGGTGCTCATTATAATTTAGGTTTTAGAAATTTGCTTAAAGATGCTATCTTATGGGCAGGATATAAATCCTAATACTTTTCTTTTTATAAAATCCAATTTTCCTCAATATTTCCTATATGAGACTAAAGGATAAGTGATGCTACTCTCGAATTTGTTGTATTTAATGTTAAGAAATTAATCTTCACTTTTTTAAAATTTTAAGAGCTTCATTTACAATCCTTTTTGTATTCGGTAGTACTTGGTCTTCTAATTCTCTTGAATAGGGGATGGTAGTTTCAGTACAAACACGACCGAATTTGAATGATATTTCATTTTCTAAAAGTATAGCACATATTTCGCCTGAAAGTCCGAAATTCTTGTAATCTTCATCAACAATTAAGAGGGCTTCCGTTTTACCTACAGAACTTTTTAATCCTTCTATATCTAATGGAACCACACACCTTAAATCTAAAACTTCAGCTGAAATACCTTTCTCTTCTAAGATATTAGCAGCTTCGAGGGACCGATGAACGCCCACTCCAACACTAACTAACGTGATATCATTTCCCTCTTTCATTTGATTTAGTTTACCTAATGGAATTGGGTCCCATTTATCAGGTACTCCTCCTTCTAATCCTTTTTCTGGAACATCAAAAGAAACTGTTGTTCTCCCACCACTTCCCATTGAATCTAGCCAGTAATCTGCAAGTAATTTATGTTCAAAATAAATTACTGGATTATTTTCATATATAGAAGAAAGCATCAACCCACCTGCATCGGCAGGATTGGATGGAACAACAATATTTAGTCCTGGTATATGAGCTAGCCAACCCCATAGGCTCTGT
>JABXKB010000139.1 GCA_013375485.1 Promethearchaeota archaeon
CCCGTAATAGTTATTGTGGTGATGTATGAATGAGTTCTTCAAGACGTAGTAAATTTGAAATCTGGGCTGAAGTATTAGAATTTTGCCTAAGGGCAAAAAGAACTCAAACATGGTTATTAAGAGAAACACGTTTAAAAACGAGCGCGATAAAAGAAACTCTTCAATTTCTCTTATCTCGAAATTTAATCAAACAACTAAATGAGGGTGATGTGATAAAATATCGAACATCAGAGCGAGGAGAAGAAGTATTAAAAAGATTTTATACCTTAGTAAATGACTATTTTGATTTAAATCATAGTAAAAGAAAAAGATGAATTCTATACTCTAATTAATAGATAACCGGATTAATCCAAAATTTTACAATCTGATAAAGATTATTAAACTTCTTTTCTTAAATTATTTAATTATTTTTGACAATTTTATCAACTATATGTAAAATCTAGAAGGAGGATTAAAAATGTTTTATAAAGATAAATGTACTCTTTGCGGAGAGTGTTTAATGAAGTGTCCTTATTTAGCATATCCTGAGGAAAAGGCTAAAAAGGAGTTTAAAAAATTGATAGATGGTGAGCCAACTCCCGTTACGGCTGATTGCATTACATGTGCTGCTTGTAATATGTTCTGTCCTGAGGGTGCCAATCCCTTCGATTTAATTAACGATAGACAGGAGGAGACTGGAACTTTTAAAATGACTGAAGAAACCCAAGCTTTTATTAAGATGAGTGATCGAATGAAATCTGAAATTATAGAGGGTGAACCTGGAAAACATGTCATGAATCTCTGCGTTATGGGAGATTTTCATCCTGGAATTATTGAAGGACAGCTCTTTGAGGGATTAACCCTTTTAAAAGGAGGAGATTACTTCTGTTATTTTGGTATGATACACATGGGAACACCTAGCGTAGTTAAGGATAATGCCCAAACCTTCGTAGATAATCTCACTAAGACCGGTGCTAAGGAAATTATATGTTATCATGATGATTGTTATGCTATGTTAGCCAACAAAGTTAAAGAATACGGTATAAACTTGCCATTCAAACCGATTCATATAATAGAATATCTTCGAGATTATGTTAAGGAACACAAAAATCAGATAAAAAAACTGGATATTAAAATAGCTTATCAGCAACCTTGTGCTTCAAGATATACTTTCGAAAAAGATACAATTCTTGACGAACTCTTCGAGTTAATAGGGGCTGAAAGAGTAAACAGAAAATATGACCGATTAGGAGCTCTCTGTTGTGGTGGAGTTCAAGGATCTATGGTTAATGTATCTAAAGAAGTAGAAGTAGAATGGAGGATGAAAAATATAATGGATGCGAAGGATGCTGGAGCTGAAGCGATGGTGTTTTTGTGTCCTATATGTATTTTTGGTCTTAGAAGCAGAGCAAAAGCCCAAGGATTAGAACCCTACATCATTAGCAATCTTGTACGCCTAGCATTAGGAGAAGAACTAACTCACGGAGGAGCAGGAAAGGTTTTTGAATAATTTACGCTAAAACCTCAAATTTTTTAATAAAAAGCCTTCAGAAAACTGGGTTCTACTTTCTTGCTCAACAGGATGATATAAGAGTATCAATTCTGGAAATTAATATTACCTACTCTGTAATTTAAAATACAATTTAAGGGAAGTAAAAATGAATTTTATACTCTAAAAAAGATACCGGCGAATCTTTTCCCTATTTTTGATAGTCCAACCTTAGCAAATTCCCACTTTGAAATTTCTCCATCTTTACATTTTTGCCAAGAGTGCTTCAGAACTTTCCAATCAGAACCTAAATTTTCTTTCATATATCCCTCAAGATCCTCATGCCCTTCCATAAGGTGTTCAATCATAACCGCAACTTCAGAAATTTCCAGTTTAATCTCCTTAGTATCCTCCTTTATTTCGGATACCGTAGAATCCATCTCTTTCATTTTGTGGTAGAGTTTTGTCAACCGTCTATATTTAGGATCTAGATTTTTGAATTTCCTCATCATATTTTTCCAGGAATCCTTAAATTTTTGCCAATCAGTATCAGCATCTTTCTTCACTTCTAGGAAAAACTCCCCAGACTTTTCAGAAAAGCCTTGAATATCGTCCTTTATATCTTGAAAAAATTGCATAACTGGGTCTTGCATTTCCTCTTGTTCCAATACTTTATCATCTTGAGGAATTTCTTCATCTTTTGAATTTTTCATTTCATCATCTACCATGGAATTCTATTCTAACTATTCTATATATTACAAACTAATTTAAAATTAATTATTCAATTTTGAAAGATTTTTATATATATTTAACATTAATTACACTAATTATTATTCGGTAAAAATCTAATGAATATTGCAATCTTTTATTTCTCAGCAACTGGGATAACTGAAATTATTTCAAATCACATCGCTAAGATTTTAGAAGGAGAAGGCAACTCTGTAAAACAAACAAACATAATTGCACCTGATAGTAGACCATCTCATGTTGATTTCTTAGAGTTTGATGCTAGCATCTTTGGATTTCCCGTTTTCGAAGGAAGGCCTCCCACTGTTGCTGAAGAATGGATGATAACACTTAACGGTAGGAATCAGAAATGCTCAATGTTTTTCACATACGGTGCACGAGATTTAGAGCTAGCACATCAAGTTACGTATTATTTATTAACACAAGCGAATTTTCAGGTGGTTTTGTCTGCAGAATTTATCGGAAAGCACTCATTCAATGTTGGAGAAGGTTTCTCACTGGCAGAAGGTCGACCTAATCAACTAGATTTTGATATTGCTACCGATTTTGCATTACATTCAATTTCACGGTTTCAAAAGGAATTTGAATTTAATATCGACTTATCAAAATTTACCTATAAGCCTAAAAGAATAAGAGAATCTCGTGGAGTCATGGCTCATCTTTATCCTTCGAGAGGTAAGGATGATTGTAGCATGTGTAATTTATGTGAAAAAGAGTGCCCAGTAAAAGCTTTTGACGCTATTTTAGGGGAAACTAACAGAAAAATATGTATTACGTGTATGCATTGTGTAACAATCTGTCCAGATAAAGTAATTCACATTGGTGAAATATCTCAAATATATAAGACATTTACAGATCAGCTAGGATTGACCGAAGATGTAGTCGAAAAAAAAAGGAGTAAAATTATTTTTTAAATTTCTTGGGTAAAGATCAAATCATACCTCAAAAGCTAAAAGTAAATAAATTTCATAAAATTCAAAGGGAGAACGTATAAGAAAGAGTGTGAAGTTAATGAAATTGTTATCCCAATTTGTTTAATTTTACTGGTAGTCGCAACAATTATCGTAATTAAAAGACAGGATGATAAGACTCCATAATAAAGATAATTTTTCTTGATAAAAGGAGGATTTTTCTATTAAATATTAAATTAATAGTGAGAATTGTTCTTAAGAAATATCATTCAATTGATAATAAAATCCTTGATTTTTCAGAATCTTCAACATTCCGTTTCTTCTAAATATATTGATGAGTTTCTTCACTTCTGGAGGAGGTATTCCATAATTCTCAGCAATAATCTCAATCATAAATTTAGGAAATTGTCTGTAACTATTTTGCAAAAAGTGAAGTGCCTCCAAAAATTTTTCAGAATAATCAGTTTCAGATAAAACCATTCTTCTCAACCTTATTTGTTAGAAAAATATTATATTTTAATACTTGTAATACTCTTAATTCTATTAATATTATGAAATATCGTATATATAAAGTTTAGTAAAAGAAGGAATTAATGTAGTGATAAGGTGTCACATTATTCTGTAAATAGGTTTTTAGTTTAAAAATTAGAAAATCTTTCGCAAGTTGTCGAAGCGAGAGACGACCATCCATACTTATTTTTTTTAAGATCATTTTTTATCTCGACAAAAATCTTTAAATTGGTTAATTTGACTTTGCTTGGACTTTGATTGTCAAGATTGTCTACAGTCTGTGGTCAATCAAGAATGGCTCAACAGGAGTGATGAGTATCATATTTTCATCTATTTTTATAGAACTAAACGTGTTAAAAGCTGACATAAATGAGCTAAAAAGGTCATCATAATCCCAATTTTTTACAAAAGATTTGCTCTCTAACGGAGAGCAAATTTGCAATTATCAAATCATTCCGTCCTGGAGATCAAAGTATAATTTCTCTATGGTTACTATTGTTCAAGTTATCTTAGAATCTCATTATAGAGGTTTTCTATAAATTCGTCGAAGTCGTCTTTAGTAAATTTGACATTAAGCATTTGCCATAATAATTTAGGTATATCTTTTTGTTCTTCATACACAGGGATAATTTTCATTAATCCGGCTTTTACAATTTGATATGCGGATTGCCATTCACCTTTAACCGCTTTAGATTTTTTAGAATTCTGAGTACAAAACAAGACAAAAACATTAGTCTTATCAAGTGTCTCTTCCATGAATTCCACTATATTTTGTTTGCTATCTTCCTCCCAGAATAGAACATCATTTATTTCGGGGTAAAACTCTAAACGCCTAACTATTTTGGAGATTTGGAAGTAATCCCTATCTAATGTGGAATAACTTAAGAAGACATTCAAGTCTCTTGTCTCTTCTTCGACAGATATCGGAATAGTAGCTTCTAATGAAGGTTCTTTAATAAGATTCCCACAATAAATACATACAGATACTTCAGGTTCAATTTGATTACCGCATTCAGGGCAAAGCATTTCTAATGGTTTTTCTTCTATGAGAGATGGTGCTTTTCTAAGACTTCTCTTCTCTTTTTTGACTTCTCTAAAAATAACTGTTCTTTTCCTAACAACAATCACTCCAGCAATCACTACAACCGCAATTATACAACACCCAATTATAGTTAAAGTAATAATTAAGAGTATTTTATTAACGAGATGGGTATTAGCTGGTGAAGTAATCAAGTCAACTGTAAAATATCGAAGATCAGAGTTATGAGGATTTCCTAAGGTATCATTGCCAAATACTTGAATAGTATAAACACCATTTTCTGGTATAGAAATTGTAGTATTCCCCAAAATTGTTACGGTTTCATTCCCATCGAGGGAGTATCCAACCCAATCGAGTGCAGTTGAATTTTCAAAACTAAGTAATAAACCCTCATTTAAATTATCCCTAACATCATAGTTTGGTTCCCATGAGAAACTGACAGCGTCAACATAATATAAAACTGCGTTCGCTGCATTATAACTATCAAATCGCATTTGGTTAATCCCAGTTTCGTCTTTTGAATTTATAAAATCAATACTATAGAGATATTTTACATTATCTATCCAAAGACTATAGGTATCCGAGGAACAGTCAAAGTCTATACGGATGTGTATCCATTTATTATCAGCATAATTAGGATATCCCGTGTTAAAATAACCTGCACCGGTTTGATACTCGATTTTATCATTATTCTCAGTAGGCCAATGATCTGCTCTAATTGAGATACAAGCACCCGGTTCCTCTCCCCAAAAATCTACAATTGCGGCTGAGGTATAACTTGAAGATTTATACCACCAGAATTCAAATGTACCCTTTACTTGAGGATCAAATAACGTACAGGTATCAACTCGAGAAAGATCTGCTGAACTACTGTAGCATCTTAAAACCTTATTATGCCCACTAATTCCATCAATGACTTTAGCATGTCCATTAACCCATCCCGCCGCCCTATTCCAGCCTTTTGGAAAATCATCCTTCTCATCACACTCAAATCCATAGGTAGCGGGATAGTACCCATCCATAGGTTTACTATAAACTTTTGATTGAGGAGTACAAATACTTATGAGATTTTCAGTTTCATAATAAAAGACAATGTCATCTATGCGAAAAAATCCATCCCCTCCCCCACTAGCTGCTGAAACCCATTCCATTTTCCTAATTCCGCTTGGACTGCCGTGCTCGAAATCATAACCATAATCTCCACCAAATCTTACACTATTTAAATCAAACATCCAACCTTTTGAGATATCATAATAAATAATTATATTTGTCCATTGGTTTAATGTGTAGGACGTAATGATATTAGAAATTGCCCACTGACCTACATTTCCACTCCAAAAGTCTAACCGAAACAAAATCCCCCCTGAATCCATAATCCAAATTCCGAACAAACTTGTATCATGATAAAAATTGAAATGCAATTCGCCTACATCATAAACTTCACCATAATAGGAAATGTTGTCCCGAAGCATAACTCGTGTTGATCCTCCTCCTTTATATAATGCTACATGTTTTTGCTGTCCATCTCCTAAGGTTTCAATGTTAGCAGTACAACCTGTAGGCTCATTAACAACTAATGTCACTCCAGAAGGATCTTGACCTATAATATCACTCTCAAAATCATACATATGGAGAAGAGTTTTATTTGGACTGCTAAGTTTAGGTGAAACTAAATCTTTAGAATAATTAATAGATTTATTATCTTGAAGAGTTTGAAGATTTGGGGTAATTATGTGTGAAAGAGAGAAAGCTATTACAAAAAGTACTAAAATTATTGATTTTGTTTTTCGATCTGATTTCATATTAATTTCGACAAAAGTATATTGTAAAAAATTAAGATAACAAAATATTTAATAGTTTTATAGATTCGTCGGATCTTAATAGATTTAATTTCCCCTATTATTTAACAAATCTTCATGTTATTGTCTTGATCCTACGAAACCTTCAATAATGATTTTATTATAGGAATTTAAATTTTCTAGATTCTTAATTTTTATTATTATAAAATCTTCCTAAATCCTAAAAATAAGGATGCACTTCAAAACATAGGGGGTTTATATTATAATGCAGGTAATTATCCTAAAGCTGAAATTTATTATAAAAAAGCTTTAGAATTGGATCCTAAAGATTTGAAAAATCTGGAATTTTTAATGGATACATACCGAGGAATGGGCAACATTGAACTTGCAAATGAGGTTAAGAAGATTATATCTGAACTATAAAATTAATATTAAGTAAATTGACAGAAAAAAATCAAAAAATAGTAAGAAGTAAAGTAGCAATAGAACGGCATTATTTACCTGTGGAAATACGTAACAAAAATTTTGAAGAAGTTAATCTTGGGTATTTAGAATTAGAGGAGGTCATTAAAGAGTGTGAGCGATGCTATCAATGTTTTACAGAGAGAGATCCTGAAATAAAACCACCTCCTTGTATGAAATATTGCCCCACTCATTGTAATTCTAGAGAAATTATTAGAAATGTGCTGGATGGTGAGATCGACGAGGCACTTAAAATTATTTATAAGCATTATCCTTTTCCTAGAAGTGTTGAAAGGGTTTGCCCAGGTTATTGTCAACTTCATTGCACTGCTGGAAAAAATGGAGATCCAATTCAAATTCCTATGATAAAGCGATTTTTAGTTGATAATTATGGACCACTTGAAGATTATTTTAGGTGTAACCCTGATATAGGAAAGAAAATTGCTATTTTAGGCTCCGGACCTCTTGGTCTTACTGTTGCATTTTATTTAAGAAAATATGGGATTAATGTAACAATTTTTGAAAAAATGGATATAATAGGTGGCATGCTAACAACAGAAATCCCTGAATTCCGGTTACCAAGGTCCATTTTAAATACAGAAATAGAAAACTTAAAGCTATGTGGAATTGAAATCTTCACAAATAAAAGTATTGATAAAGATTTTGGTATTAATCAAATTTTTGAGTCCAATTATCACGCGATAGTTATAGGGATCGGTACACAGAAAGCCAGATGGCTCAAGCTTCCAGGAGAAGATTCAAGAATTGTTGTACAAGCTCTTAAGTTTTTAAAAAGTTTTAACCTAAGAGAAAATATACCTGATCTGGATAACAAAAAAGTAGTTGTTATAGGAGGTGGAAGCACTGCTACTGATGCTGCGAGAGTTGCTAAACGACTTGGAGCAGATGTTTCTATTTTATATCGAAGAGAAAAGGAACATATGCCCGCGGGAAAAGCCGAAATTGAAGACACTGAAAATGAAGGCATACATATTGAATTCTTAATAAATCCAAAAGAATTCTATTGTTTAGAAGATGAATCTCAAAGGATTGTTTGCCAAAGAACAAAACTCGGAGATATCGATGCCAGCGGTCGTCCTACTCCAATTCTGATTGAGGATATTGAAATTGTAGTCGAAGCCGATTACATCGTTGAAGCAATTGGTCAAGAAACTGACTTAAGCGGATTTGATACCAATAAATTCAAAATTACTAAATCAAATACATTTGTAATAAATGAAAAATTCTTCACATCTGTTCCTAAAGTGTTAGCAGGTGGAGATTGTGTACTTGGATCTAAAAGTGTGGTTGATGCTGTAGCTCACGGAAAATTAATCGCAGATCAAATCTACGAGTTTTTAAAATAATTACAAATAATATAGATATTTCAAAGTTATCTAAAGATTTAATTATAACGATAGATCCATAGTAACTTTAGTAAAATAATGCCAATCGAAAAATTATCATTAAAATCGAAATTAGCATATGGGGGTTTTGGAGCGGGTATTAGCTTACCTTCCCAAATTGCTTTTTCCGCGATAACTTTCTTTTATAACACGATATTAGGGTTGAACGCTGAATTAATTGGAATTGCGTGGTTAATCTTTTCAGTTTGGAATGCAATCAATGATCCTTTATTTGGTTTTATAGAAGATCACACCAAATCAGAAAAGTATGGAAGGAGAATCCCATATATTCGATTTGGTGCTCCGATTTATGGCATAGTGTTCATTTTATGTTGGTTTCCATTTGTAGATGTAAATAATCAAGTAGCCCTTTTCTTCAATTTAATTGGTGTTCTTTTTGTCTTTGATACTATATTTACAATATTAGGTCTCATAAATTTTACTCTTCCAGCAGAGATGACAATAACGGCAAAAGAAAGAGGTAATTTATTGGTATACAGTAATATATTGACTTCTATTTCACTTTTAATTTCTTTCATATTGCCTATTTTTTTGCTAACAGGACTTGAATCAACTGATGATATTACACCTTTTCTTATAACGATGATTTTTGTGGGCATTATCTCCTCTATAATAATATTCATGAGTAGTTTTTACTTAAAAGAAAATAAATATACACAAATGGAAGATACACTTCCACTCATTAATGGTATAAAAGAAACTTTTAAAAACACACCATTTCTAATCTTTGAAGTATCCAACTTTTCTTTTACTATTGCCTCGACAATCCTTACTACTGCAATTTTTTATTATGGACAGTACGTTTTAAGCGTAACCGGTATTATCGCTACAATTCCATTAGCAATCGTCTTCATAATGATATTTGCGTTCTTGGTGGTTTTTAATAAAATTATCGGGAAATATGGTGTTAAGAAAACCTTTATTTTAGCATTGATATGGACAGGATTGAGCTTTTTTCTAACTTTTTTCATTGGATGGACGTTAAGTCTTGCCATAATCGGATTTATTCTAATAGGGATCGGAATTTCCGGATATATGCTTACAAACCAAGTGGTCATAGCCGATATTGTTGATTACGACGAAACAAAAACGGGAAAGCGACGGGAAACAACCTATTCCGGAATAAATGCATTGCTTACAAAACCAGCAATTTCCCTAGCAAATTGGCTGTTCTTGTTAATAATAACATCTTTTGGATTCGATTCAGAACAACAAACTCAAGAATTCCCTGCTCAATTGGGAATCATGTTGGGTTTCGCGTTCATTCCCTCCATTTTTTTGATATTAGGCGCACTTGTAATGTTTTTTTACCATCTTGATGGCCCAGAATGGCTTTCTCAAAAAACTGAAATAATTAAAATTCATGAGAAAAAAGAATTAGAATATCTAAAATATTTACAATCAAAAAGAAAACAAAATGAAGATTAGAACGCAAGTAATTATCTTAAAGCTCAAATTCATTATAAAAAAGCTTTAGAATTAGATCTCATAGATTTGAAAAATCTGAAATTCCTAATGAATACATATCGAAGAATGGGCAACACTGAACATATACAAGAAATTAAAAAAATAATAAATGATTTAGAAATGAAGTATAAGTTGAAACCAGATATTATGAAATAAATTGATAGCAATAACAATTTTAAAAAATAAAAATTCAAGTTAGCTATTTTAATCAAAAAATTTATTAAGTCTATAGCTATGGTTAATATGGTAAAAGAAGCAAGATTAAATTGGTGTTTAGTATAATTAAGGAAGATAATACCCAAAAAAATGATGAAATATTATATGTAGAATGAGTTTATGGTTGGATTTTTCCTTTAACACCTTTACCAACAAATATCTAAACGCCCATACTTCCATTTCTACATTATTTTCAAATATTATCTTTAAGAAATAATAATAAAAAAAGTGAAATATTTCTTATGAATCCCATTAAAGCTGTGGTTAGACATCAAGAAATATTCTTTCTAATATAAAAAATTCCAAATAAAAATAAATTGTTAAATACTAACAAAATAATTAGTTTATTAATTTTATGATCGTTTAGAAAACTATTAAAAAGATTGACAAAAAATGAGGGTATTAATTCTTAGTCATTTTAATATGATTAAGGGACCTATTGAGGTTTTGAAAATTCCAGAAGACTTTCCATTTAATGACCTTAAAAATATTCCTAAACACCTAAATTTAGTACATAAGGATTTTTTTATTTATGACTATGAAACTTTTAAAACTGCTAATTTGGTATTCAGAGTACCAAGTAAAATGGGGAGGACGGACTATGAAGAGCTCATGATTTCTGTTGTAAGTATCAATGAACACGTATCTCCAAAAATTTTCCAATCGACTTTAAAAAAATTTGAAGAAGAACTTACAAATATTAAGAATTTATATAAGGTGCTCTATAATTCTTCTAAGGAGAGTGTTACTAAATTACTTGAAATAAAAGAACTTTTACATAAGTATCACCAAGAGATTAATAATATAGATGGTTTAAATTTAAATGTTAATTTGACTAACAATTTTCCATGGGGAACGCATATCTGCTATTTTTACCAAAAAGAAGAAGATCTCATGGATATATTACTACCCTATATCAAAACAGGGTTAGAAAATAATGAGTTTTGTGTCTGGGTTATTTCAGAAGATCTTAATGAGAAAGAAGTTAAAACAAAATTAGAAACTAAAATAAAAAATTTTAATGAATTCTTGAAAAAAGGGCAAATAGAAATCTTTCCCTTTACAGAATGGTACCTTAAAGATGGGGAATTCAACTTCCAAAGAGTTCTCGATAAATGGGTCCAAAAATATAATTATGCAATATCCCATGGCTTTAGTGGTGTCAGAGTAACAGGCCATACCGCATGGGTTGAAAAAAAGTACTGGAAAGATTTTTCTGAGTATGAAGAAGAAATAAATAACGTTGTAGGAAACTATCGGATGATTGTCTTATGTACATATTGTATTGAAAAATGTAGTATTGATGAGATCTTAGGTATCATAAAAACACATCAAATAGCCACAATTAGAAAAGAAGGATTTAATTTACTCAAAATATTTTCAAGTTAATAGATATTTTCCTGCTAGAATTCTTCCTTTAAGGCATTCGTTAATGAATATCTAAATGCTCAAATTTCCACAATTTTATCCAATTCTTTCACTCTCTTTACGATAGGCACAAAATCACTGTCTTCAGATACCAACACAGCTGTATCACACATATTTTCATACGCAAGACAGATAATATCCATCATGGTTTTAATACTATTTCTTTTC
>JABXKB010000424.1 GCA_013375485.1 Promethearchaeota archaeon
ATATCATTATATGATGTTTGTTTTTACTTTCCCGCATTTATGGGTGGGATAACAGTACTTGTTATGTATTTTTTAGGAAAAGAAGTACTCAATCGTGCTACAGGATTATTTTCGGCATTTTTTTTAGCTTTTAATCCAGGATTCTTACAACGCACTACCGCGGGATTTTTCGATAATGAAACAATTGGAGTATTTGCTACATTAATGACATTTTTATTCTTTTTGAAGGCAGTAAAAGGAGGAAAATTTTCACATTCCGTAATTGGAGGTATATTTTTAGGTTATTTATCATTAAGTTGGGGGGGATATCAATTTGTATTTTTAATATTCCCTATCCTTTGTGCAATATTGATTTTAACAAATAAATATAATGAAAATGTACTATTATCTTATGCTGGGGTCCAAGGCACGGGGTTACTAATATATTCATTGTATGTAAAATTTGATTATGGAACTTTATTTTCAGATCTAGATATTGGAGGTATTTTTCTTGTTACGATTATTTTAATTATATTTCACATCATTTATACAAAAAAGAGTGAACACCCAAAATTTTATAATAACTTAATAAATATAATAAAATGGGGTTTCATTCCAGCAGTTTTAGTATTTGCAGTGATAATTTGGGTTGCTCCTCAAACTATACCTTTCGGTTTTGGTTCACGGTTTTGGACAATTCTTAATCCTTTATTTCGTGATGAAATCGCACTAGTTGCTTCAGTAGCAGAACAAATGCCAAGTGCATGGAGTGTTTTCTATTATAACACGTTAATTCCTTTAATTCTTGTACCTTTAGGGGTATTTTTCTGTTTTAGAAGGTTAAATGCAGCAGATATTTTTGTAATTGCATTTATTATCCTAATGTATTATTTTACAGGAAGTATGATTCGTATAATATTAATTTTCGCACCAGCAGCAGCATTAGCGGGGGCATATGGTTTAGCTAATGTGTTAAAAATATTCGGTAGTTTCTTAGGAGAAAGAAAAGTGGGGATTAGTAGAAGAAGAAGAAGACAGTTAAAGGAAACTTTAGGTAATTCGGAAGTTTTTGCAGTCTATATAATTGTTGGATTTTTATGTATTGCTCAAGTTGTTCATACTACTGATATCGCAATTAAACAGATGTCGTATGCGCAAATGGTGCCTGGCGGCGGGATTCACGATTGGGAGGAATCTTTAATATGGATGAAAAATAATTTGAAAGGCACAGATGTGGTGGTTTCTTGGTGGGATTACGGTTATTGGCTTACTCCTGTGGGGAATGTAACGACAGTGAATGACAACGCCACAGTAAATCAAACAAGGATAGGTCTAACAGGTATGGCGTTGATGCAAACTAATGAAGCTTACAGTGCAAAAGCATTTAGGAAGCTGCGTGCTGATTATGTTTTAGTATATTTTGGATTTCTTATTTCAGGATTAGGTGGCGACGAGGGAAAATGGACTTGGATGCTTCAGATTTGTAATGATAATTATGCAATATATAAACAAATGGGTTGGGAAGAAGATAATTGGGCAGAAAATGCTGTTTTCGATGAGAGTTTATATCAAAATGCAACAACTGGATGGGTAGAAGATGATTGGTTTCAAAGTCAACTCGTTAAGTTAATGTTTGCTGGTGAACCTACCTCAACTGAAGACACTCAACAAGGAACTCTTCAATATGAATATGCTAGAGCAATAAATAGCAGAAGTACTGATGATGGAGATTCGTGGGCTTCTCATATTCCTGAAGATGGGGGATATGATTCTATGGTATTTATTCCAGAATATTTTTCGAAATATCACTTAGTAAAGTTATATAGGATTGATTATACTGTATTGGATTCCAGTTTTGCTATTAAAAATCCAGAAGTTTTTGACAGTGGGCATGCTACTTTTAAATTGAAAAATACGGGTAAAAAAGATTTACTCATTAACGGTGTAGAAATTAATGGAGAAGAATATCCATTCATTATGAGTATCGAAAATAATACGGTTGAGGATGGAACAGAAGAACTTGTCTGGATTGATACAAAAGGTTCAAATTTCAAAAAAGATGATGTTGCTAAAATAAACGTTAAAGCTCAATCAGAAGCGTTATACGGTAGACAATATGTTTTTAATAATGAAACTAGCAACTTTTTTGTTAAAGAAGCATCAGAAGGAGAAATCATGATTAATAAAGAAAATAGTATCGTTATTCAGAAGAATATTTCTCATGTTGATATATATTTAGAAGTGGAAAATATAGGAGACTCAACTGTCATTTTAGATAGATTTTATGCAAATAATGACATAACAGAGAATATATTTAATCAAACGACAATTGAATATTTAAGTGGCTCTCGTATCCTTGAACCGACAGATAAAGCTAATATTCTTATATCAAATGCAACAACAGGATTTTATCCTATTTCAACCTTTAATAAGATTGGCGTAGCTACTCCAAATAGTATTTCTGATGAAATATTATTCACATCGAGTTTTGAAAACTTTTCTATCTCAATTTTAAGTCAGGAACGAATTCTATCTCCCGAACTGTTAGCAACTCTAAACGATAATTATAGGAAACATATTCCAATCGATTTAGATAAATCCTATGCTTATAAATATGATAACGGAACTATAATTTTAGAATTAATAGTTAAAAATACCGGAGAAATTATTTTTGGGCTTGATTCAGTTTACTTAACCGAATCTTTGGCAAAGGTTCCTTTTGATATAAAATTTGGAAATATAAATTTAAAAAGTGACGAAGAAGCAGTAATTAAAGTAGATGCAACAGGTGTTCCAGGTATTTCTGGAGAGGTTAACGAAGAAATATTAGTATGTGTTACTGGAAATTTTGGAATTAATGGGACCGTTACTTCCGATATTGGATACATTCATACAATTAAAGATAAATCTGATATTCG
>JABXKB010000425.1 GCA_013375485.1 Promethearchaeota archaeon
AAAAACTCGCAGAAATTAAAATCATTATTGAACATGTAGATATTGAAAATATTCCACAGGAAAATGTCTTTAGTGAATTATCTGCTATGTTCTATGAGGCAATAAAGTCAGGATTGACTGAAGCGGAATTAATTTTATTAGAACCAATATATCATACAATCATCCAGCTTCCACCTAATTATATAAAAAACACAATCTCTCTTTTATCAAAATATTCAGCAAAAATTAACAGTATAGATCAAGATAAAGAATATCAAGCTATTATTGAAATATTACTATCAGTTAGAAATTCCATAAAATTTGCAGAAGACATACGTAGTATATCTTCTGGAAGAGCCTTTTGGCAGAATGAATTCTATGCATTTATGGAGGTTCCAAAACATGAATCTCAAAAATTAATTCAGGATATTAAGTTTTTAAAAGGAATATCTTGGTAAAATAGAAAATTTCATTGCTTTAGCGTTAGTATTTTTAAATAAAAAAGTAAAAATTCAGATTTTAAAACTCCAGAGAGTGAACAATTAATAATATTGTGCCTTGAAACACTCTCATTTTTTTCTTTAGATATAACTATAAAATTATGGTGTTAATACAGATTTTTGTTGATAAAATGAGTCTTGAAGAATTAGTTTGTATTAAGATGGTAAAAATCTCAAGTGCCAATATTGGAACTGTAGGGTCATATTATCCTAGAAAATCAACAAATATCATCTTTTTAACGTTTCGTTTGTCTTTCCACTCTACAAATGAAGGGAAATAATGATAATAAAATTCCCCTATAAATCCCATAAAGCATAAGGGAATTATTATAAGAAAAAAGAAAGCAAGTACTGGATGGAAGGGAAATAATAATTATTATTATGTAGAATGTAATTATTTTCACCAAAAACCCAATTAAGACGAAATTCTAATACCCTTCGATTCTATTAAAATTACATTAAATTTTATCTGAAAAAAAAAGTGCATTATTAATTTTTAAAGTTTTAATTTTTGGCAGTGCATGTAAATTGCGATTGATTTTATCAGGTTTCATCTTCAATTTTTTCACTTTCTTCAGGTTCTTCAGGTTTTTCAGGTTCTTCAGGTTTTTCAGGTTCTTCAGGTTCTTCAGGTTCTTCAAGTTTTTCAGGGGGTATTTCCCTTTCAACTATTTCTTTAGTAACTGCTTTTTCCCCTCTAATTCTCCTACGAAGTATTAGAGCTATCGCAACTGCCGCAACTGCTATACAGGTAATAATTACTGCTATAATAACCGGGATAATATCGGGACCTTCCTTCTTAGGAGGAACATATTCAATTGTTACTTCCTTCTGAGTGACACCATACATATTCTTTACTTCCATTGTTATGGTATAGTTTCCAGTTTCAACATCACCTAAATCCCAATCTAACAGATCTGGTGGCGTTGCCCAATCTGTCCATATTGTACCATTTTGGATACGATATAGATAATCTGTATCAATTTCTTCATCATTATTATTATCAGCGTCGGTAATTGTAATGTTTAACTTAAACTCCGTTGAGTTAACAGTTAAAGTATCATATTCAGTGGTAAAATCAAAATCTGGAGAGAGCTGTGCTGGTTCTGAAATAAGCGTTATATTAGGCATTGGAAAATTCATAGAAGTGTGTTCAAGGCGCTTAAGTATTCCATCATCAGTAAAATTTGCTATAAAATAGCCATTATTATAAGAACTATTCCAAAAATGGAAGGAATATTTATTGTAATAAGTAGCATTGTGTTCATAATTACATTCATAGGTCCCAAACATTGCATTATACATTTGAGTTACATTATTTAATATATGTTCTGAAACTTTACCATTGGCCGCTACAGGTATTATTTCTGGCACACGAAACGCATATCCAATAGATCCATTCCACCAATTTATTTGAAAATTTGGTCCCGTATGTGGAGCATATGATTTTTCTCCTGAGGTTGCATTTACTACCCAATAATTTACATAAACACTAGTACCAGTAGTTGGCATTGAACCTCCAAATGTATCTGTGATATTACCTTTTATTATTTCAATTCTGGAATAATTTCCTGGTAGAATCTCCCCTTTTATCCATCCCGATTTTGCTGTGCCATTATGATGATACCACTCAGAAGGGTAGACTGAAAATTCTGGTATATTTTCCGTATTTATACCATCATAGGTCCACTCTTGTGCTACAGCTGTTCTTGGAATCAAAAAAAGTGGGAATATCATTAATATTAAAGTACTAATTAGAATAATTTTCTTTGAATATTTCATGTTTTTATTCACATTGGATTCTAAATTTATTTTTAAATTAATTAACAAAATTGTATTTTAACATATAAGTATAAATTATATTTAAATCTTTACTTCACAGCAGTAAAGTTAAATACATAATTGTCAATTTTATTCTTAATCCAATTAACTTTTGTGAGAATAATATGAAATCTAAAGCAAAAAAAACAATAATTATAATAACTTTAGGGATAGTTTTCGCATTTTTGAGTACACGTAATTATAGTATCTTTAATGTTCAAGGAGAAAATGATGGAACTATAGAATTTCGAAATGAAACTAATTTCAAAAGTCCAAAAAAATCGGGGGGCTATATTGAATCACTTATATATATTGATGATAGTGATCTTGCTAAAGATTGGTCTTATACTGCTTCAACCTATGATTGGTGTTCTATTGATGATAATGGGGTTTATATTATTGAAAATGTGACTATTATATACGAAAGCGGTTCGCCTACGGGAAGCGGAATTTGTATAGAAAATTCCAAAAATGAGTATTTTATAATCAGAAATTGCACAGTGTATAATGCTGTCAGTGGAATAAGATTGGACAACACTACTAACGGAATTTTAACCAAAAATAATTGCTCAAACAGCAATTCCAGAGGTATATT
>JABXKB010000140.1 GCA_013375485.1 Promethearchaeota archaeon
TTTCTTTTCGATGGCGAAACCCATATATTCCTAGTGTACCTGCTTTTTTACCTGTCGCCATTACCATCCAAGCTGGAACGGTTATTGGGGGATCTGAACTTCTAAGCTTTCCGTAAACCCCTTTATTCATTAAATTTCTTATGTTTGGGCATTCATCTTTAAAATCTTCAAATAATGTTTTAGGACTAGCGCAATCTAAACCAATTACTATCACTTTTTTTTTGTTACTCAAGATAAATTCTCCTAATTTACTTCGACAAAGGGATTGCTATATTTTAATATAACTTCAGCAACTTCAGGTCTCATAACATCCGCTGTTGGTGGTCTTCCAGCAAGAAGAGCTTCACGAATATCTGTTCCTTTAAAAAACTCATGAAGTTCAGGAGGATGAGGACAAATTTTATCGTTTACAATTGAACTACACTTCTTACAGCGCGAAAAAGATCGAAAGAATAACGGTTCTATCCCTAAATCTGGAAACATATCAAAAATTTTATGGGCGTCATATGGCCCGTAAAAATCTCCCACTCCAGCGTGGTCTCTTCCTATTATTATGTGATCGCAGCCAAAATTTTTTCTAGCAATTGCGTGGAAAATAGCTTCTTTTGGACCCGCATACCGCATTTCCGTTTCAAATGTGCTTAAAACAACGCGATCTTCGGGGTAATAGTTTTTAATCAACGCCTTATAAGCGTTAACTATTACTTCATCTAAAAAGTCCCCTGTTTTTTTCCTACCTATTACAGGGTTTATAAAAAGCCCATCCACAAATGTTAAGCCCGCCTTCTGGACATATTCGTGTCCTAAATGAGGAGGATTTCTCGTTTGAAAAGCTACAACGCGATCCCAATTTTTTGCTTTAAATAAAACGCGCGTCTCTATTGGTTTTAGATCTAGCTCGGGAAAAATGGGAGCAATTTCGTCAACTAGGAAAATATCACCCCCTATTAGTTTTTCTTTTTGGTCAAAAACTTTTTTGACTCCTGGGTGAGTTTTATCTATTGTGCCATATACTTTTTCTGCGAAGTTTTTTTTGTTATAACTATAAATATCTGTAATGTTGAATAAAGCAATCGGGTTATTAGAAAAGTCTGTTAAAATTACGGAATCTTCCTCTTTAAGGTTCGATACCTCGCTTTCAGAGACATCAAGCACGATCGGAAATGGCCATGCGATCTCGTTTTCTAAATACATGTGATCCAGAACATTTAACGTATCATTTTCGGTCATGAACCCTTCTAAAGGGCTGAAAACTCCAAATGCGATATTTTTAATAACTTTTAAAGTATCCGAATCGGTTTTTATTTTTTCATACTCGTCAATTTGGTCTAAAATTTTTTGCTTTTCTCTATCAGGTAGTTCTTTATTAATCAAACTACCCCCATGTGGTTCTATCATGATTCAACTATTTTCTTAATTCTTATTTTCTTAGATAATTTAAATTAATCGATATATCCTAGATCTCTTAATCGTTGTTTAACCTTATCTTCTTCTTCTTTAGTAAACGCCTGTTTTGTTTTTTCGTCTTGCTCAATTGAAGATAAAACCTGCCTTAGGACATAAGTTACATAGCTAGATACTGAAGAAAAACCAGTCCCTTTCATTCGCTCCTTTACCTTATCTGCTAAAGGTTTGGGAATAGAAACAGTAGTATATTCAACTTTATGTTCATCATTAGACATATTTTCTCACTAAATTTTTACTTTATTATTAAATTAAAATGAAATTTATTATATATAACTTTACTTAACGCCACATAACTAAATCAATAAATTCATAAAAAAGTATGTTAATTCAATTTCAAATTAGGTTACTAATTATATTAAAGGTTTTAATTAGTTGAAGTAAGTTTAGATAACGCTCTTCCGTTTTCATAAAGGAAAAGACGCTCAGCATGATTTAAACGTGAATTTTCGAGAATAAAATTTACAAATTGCTCTTGATTAAAATTCATATAAATAAGCTAGTCAGCTAAAAATTATCAGAATAGAGAGCCAAATCTTGGTATTCATACAGTTTATTCTTGTAAAACTTTAAGATCAAATCGTTATCAATATCAATAAATTCTTCTGCTTCAGTTCTGAATGTAGTAGGCTCTTTTGATGATATAAAAAAATGTACATTCTTTCTTTCTAAATAATCTATAACTTTTAAATACCTAAAAATGTAATGTTCAAATTTAAAATCGGAGTCCCAAGAGAAGTTTAACCCCGTAATATATGTGTTCCACTCAGAATCTGATTTTGACGTAAATATGTCTATGTAATTGATGAAAGGAATATCGTGCCAGAAATCAAAATTACCATACTCAGTACCGTTAATCGTTGCTTTCCATTGATTTTTGGCTAATCCCGAATAATTACTGTATAAACATTCGAAATCGATTTTCATATTGTACCATTTGTCGTTCTCAATATCTATGATTTTTGTGTAATTATTTCCATTAAAATAAAAAAATGAATCATTCGTTAAGCAAAGGGAGAATCCGGTCAATGTTAACAATGAAGAATTTAACCAAAGCGATTTCGAAGTATTAGTTGTTTTAATTAAAAACTGAATTGATCCACGTCTTATATCTGAAAGGAGATCTATATTTACTGAGATCTGTCCATCGATATTATTGTCAAACAAATCAATTACATTTTCATAATCACCAAGCATTTCTAAATAACCGATTGAGCAATTGGCATCCGCATTATAAGAAATATCATATTTATAGAGGTTAAGGATCGCCGTTTCAACCACTTCATTTATTTTATATGCGTGATTTGTAGTTATCGAATTCAAGAATATATCTACTTGTCTTCTATCTACTAAAATATTTGAATTACTTGGAAGATTTTCCGTAGCCCATCCTAGTACTTGCATTTCTTCATCATTTACTGATACCCAGGGTTCATTATTTATGACCATTCCAGCAATAATTGAATTTGAAAATAAAAAGAAAACAAAAGCAGATAAAGATATTAATTTTAGGGATAAGAAAATCCCTTTTTTCTTCCTTAGAAGTGTAAATTTCAACGATAATAACTTAATTAATTTAATAAGGCCAATTGATGCTAGTATCGAGATAGGAATTATCCAATAATACCATGTTCTACTAAACCAGATAGAATAAAGCCAAAGTAGATTTCCAGGTAATTCTAAGGGATTTAAAAACGGATAAAACAACCAAATAATAATAATTGGAATAATAGAAATAAGAACTAAACAAAGAAACCAAATAAATGCAATATAGAAGATTTGTTTATTCTTTTTATAGCACAAAATCGATAAATAAATGCCTAAAATTCCCGTGAGGCCTAAATTATAGTAAAATAAATGCAGTATAAAAGTGAAATAGGTTAGCGATCTAATCGTTCTTACAAAATTCAGTAAAATTTCTAAATAGAAAAAAGCAGAGTAAAGTATAATAATAATCTGAATAATTGATTTTGGGTTTAATTTAATTCTCAAATTCAAATTACGATAAAATAAGACTAATTTCTTAAAACAAATAGAAATTATAGGAATAATTGCTAGCAAACTTATTAATAATAAAATTATTACGGTGAATTTAAATAGGGTATTACCAATTGGAAAACTTATCAATTCACTAAAAAGAAGCAAATAAGAAGATATGGTATGTCTGCTAAAAAAATTATTAAGAACCAGATCAAAAAGAATAAAGATACCGACCAAAAAAAGTGAAAAGAACAAATAAGATTTAAGCTGCTCTCTCTTATTAAATGAAACCAGCATTAAAACGAAAATTAGCGAAAGCGCGGGTATGATTGGAAGAAAGTATATCATAAAGCTTTGAATTAAAAAAAAAGCGCTTACCAAAAGAATAGATCCATCTTTAACAAATCTAACTCTTTTTAAATTCTTTAATTTTGATTTTTTAAAGACTATAATAAATAATGTCATTGATACGAATGATAAGGTTACCCCAAAACCTTTGTAACGCAAGTTAAAAAGATTATCATATGTAAAGAAGGATATGCTGTCATATTCTTGATTATTTTCGTAAAATAAATAAAAACTTGTAAATATTATGGCAAATATTGTTGCTAAAATGGCATATTTATCATTTATATCTGCTAATAAAGCCTTAAAGAGTAAATAGATTGAAGCAAATGAAAGATATATAAGAAAAAAATAAAGAACCATAATATTTATCGCGGGAATCCCACTTAGAGTGCTTAAACTAAAAGTAATATAACCCCAATAAAGTGTGTAACTAAAAAAGATATCAGTTATCTGGATACCGGGTAAACCTATAAATCTAGAAGAGCTCATTGCTATATAACCATCAACTCCATGGTTATATCTTACATGTAAATGGATACTTAGAGATATTATTATGATAGAAATCATTAAAAATAGCATAAAAAGAGTGTTTCTGGAGATTTTTACTTCTGATTTGTGAAAAACTTCCTTTATGCTAAGTTCCTTTCTGAATTTAACGATTTTAAATAAATGTAGAAATATTAAAGTTAATAACAATATTAATGAAAAATTTTCTCTCATTGTACCTAATTGATCAAGGATAAGGGAAACAGAACCTAAGAAAGTTAAGGACATTAACGGGTAAAGAACTAATTTAATAAAAAACGGCTCAATTTTTAGTTTCTCGTGAATTGTGCTGTTTGGAAAAAGTAAACAGAAAATGCTGGATCCCGGAACAAAAGCACATCCAATTACGAAAACTATTGATCTTATGTAATTTAGTACAGGAATTTGGTTCCAATCTATCCCCATCTCAGAAAATGTAATTGCTGGGATAAAAAAAGTGATAATCATCAATACAATTAAAATGGTGGTAATTGTATTCTCACTAAATATATTCAATCTAAGAATTATCTTATTTTCATTATCATTAATTAAAAAAAAAAAGAAATAAAAAAAACCAGCAATTAGTAATCCAAAACCAATTAATAAAATAACTGGAGCCCCAAGTCCCTCAGGTAAAACATGAAATGTATATAAAAAAGTGAAAAATAGTGTGATAAAACAAACAATATAAATAGGAATTACAAGTTTTTTAAAGCGTTTCAATTTTTTACTCCGATATTCTTAAAAATTAATTAATTTTACAACAAAATAGTGTATTATAAATTTTATCATTGAAATTATTTTAAATTAAAAGAAGTATTTTGTGGTTTAACGGATAAAGAAAGAAGATAATGATAAAATTAATAGAATATACTAATTATGTATTATAAAAATAAAAATTCATGTGGTTAGATGAGAATATTATTTGTTGGTGCTTTTAATGTTCCATGGTCCGCTGATTTTCCACGAGCTTGGGGGCTTAAGCAAGATGGTAATCAAGTTTTTTGTTTCAATTATAGATATAAAATTAAAGACGAAACGCAAAAACAGAATTATATTAACCAAAAACCTCAAAATATTAAGACCCTGTTAAGAAATACTTTAAAATCTAAATTAAGGATATCTTATATAAAAAGACTTACATCTTATTTCAAAACAAGAAATTTCCCATTTTACCAAAAATGGATGGAAATACGCAATTTAAAAGGATTTTGGAGGATAACTAAACGCTTGCTTTATGAAATAAAAAAGAACCAATACGATTTAGTATTCCTATGTAAAATTAAACCTTTATCTTATAAAATAATTCCTAAAATAAATAAATACAGCAAAACCTGGTACTTTATAATGGATCCACTATCAACTGTGCTGTATATTAATGCACATAAGTACGCTGCTCTAAGTACTTGGAGTAGTGCAACATTTTCGAGTGTAAATACTTTTTTTAAAAAAAAAGGTGCAAATAGTTATCATATCATCGAAGGTTATGATTCAAACATCTTTAAGTCGATAAATGGAAGTAGAAAAGTTATAGATGTAATATTTACCGGAGCTAAAACTAATAAACGTGAAAGATTCATAAATTTCTTAAAAAAGAATAATGTAAATGTCATATGTTATGGTAACGGATGGGAAAACAAATCTATATATATAAATGAGTTAGTTGATAAGTATAGAGAATCAAAAATTATATTAAATTTTACGAGAGGGAATATTGGTTTTTCAGATCGCATACTTTACGCGATGGGGTCTGGATCCTTCCTTTTAAGTGAATCTTGTAAAGATTTAGAGAAATATTTTAAACGAAAAATTCATTTAGATTGGTTTAAGTCTGAAAATGAACTTATCAGTTTAATTAACTATTATTTAGAAAATGATGTAATTAGAGAGAATATAGCTGCTGAAGGGAATAAATTTGTCAGTGAAAACTTTAGTTGGGAGAAAATTATGAAAAGAATCATTCATATTGTGAAGGAAAATAATAAAACTTTATAAAATTGGAAAATGAATATGAATTAATTTTTATATATTAACCGAATTTGATGATATTAAGCTAAGGATAATGACCCGTTTAACACTGCTTAATTTATATTCATCAAAAACACCGATAACACAAAAATCTTCTATAAACGTTCTTTTTGTAAAGTTCCTTATAAGAGTACTTCCTTTTATGGTTATCTCCATGAGATTGCTGATAAGAATTATAAATTGGATATTTATACTATTCTTTTAAAAAAGTTAAAGAAATAGATGTTCGATATTGTTTTGCGGGATAATTAGAAAAGACTAAGTTATCTGTACATACCACGTTTTCTGTACATGTATTCCAATCGATATTTTCTACTAGTTTAAGTTTTTGTTTTGATAAAACTCTTATTATACTAAGTAGTTCTTCAATTGTGTAAAAATCATACCTTCTATTGTCTCTTGGCAAACTTTCAAGCATGTTAAAAATCTTTCTAAAGTAATCCGATTTGATATTTGATTTAATTATTCCTTCATAAAGCCTAAGAGCTTTTGTATTTGATGATTTTATAGCACCTTTATTATCACTCGAATTATGATTTCTAATTAATTTTTTTAATGTACTAAGAAATTTTTTAAAATATATTGTATACATAGGTTTTTTTTCATACTTTATTATTAATTCAGTCGTAAAACTTAAAATTCCATTAGCGTTTAAATGATTAGCTATTCGTTTAAACATTTTCTTTTTCTTTCTAAATGAGTTATAAATATGTTCTAGCGAAGAAACGCTATAAATGATATCAAATTTACCTAATTTAGCAAAACTTTTCTTGGATTTTAAATTTAAATTTAGATAATTGATGTCTGGTTTAAAGGTCTTATAATGGCTAAAAACTTCAGGTTTTTCATAAATATATTTTACTAAATCTGAATGCCAGTAATTTGGGGAAAAATATATATCAGAGGCATAAACTTCAGCACCTAATTTCGCCAATGTGAATAAGCATGGTTCAAACCCCGCACCTAAAGATAAAATTTTTTTATTGTTTAAATTATTGTTAGAAAAGTGATATATACTGGCAATTATTTGTACATATTCCCATATTCTCCAAAGATCTACGGTTTTTATGTTAATTGGATTTAAAAATACTTTACCGATTTTTTCCTTATTTTTCCAAAGGACATCTCTATATTTTACTAGAAGAAATGGAATAGGAAAAGAAGTCTGGTTCAAAAGGTCTAAATCTAAATCTTCGTGAAGTAAATTAAACATTTTAATCCAGTATTCACTTTTAAATGATTTAACTGTAACGGCACAATTAAATATCATAGGATTTTAACGATTTACTATAATTATTAAAGCTAATGTAAAAAAACTTATAATTATTTCTATAGTTTTAAGAGACATATTAAGTAAATATATTTCACTTCACTTTTTGATTTTATTCAAAATTTTCTACATTATAATATATTTTTTTTTATTTTATCTTATATAGTATTTTAAAAAGAAGAGCTAAAAGCTATAATACGAAATTATCTCCAAGACACAAAATTAAGGTTAAAAGAAAAATTAAATGTTAAAAATTTTACTAAAGAAAAGCATAATTACCTGATTAAGATAGAAAATATGCTCGATATTGTTTATGGCAAAACAGAGGAATTTTATGGATTTTTATATTGAATTAAGAAGCTCTTCTAATCTATCCTTAGCAGCTTCTAATGAATACTTTATCTTAATCTGATCCACTGCTTCTTTATCTAATTGAAATTCACCATTTAAAGCCTGTTTGATTTTCTTCATCAGGTCATTTAAATCATCTTTTATAAAATAGAGGGGATAATTTCCAAGCACTTCTCTATGTATATAAGTATCCGAGGCAATAGTTATTTTTTCTGAAAAAGCAGCTTCTATAGGTGTCATTCCAAATCCTTCAAAAATCGATGCGTCTATATAAAGATGTGATTTTTTTAATTCTCTCATTACACCTAAATGATCGGGGATATGAAAGTGAGGGCAATCTAATTTTATTTCCTTATTTTGTTGCTGGCCGATAATCAATAATTTTAAACCTAACTTTTTTGAAGCATTAACAATTAGATTTTGCCTTTTGTAAGGGAGAATTCGGCTAATGTTTATCATATCATATTTTATTGGAAGATCTTTAATACTTTCGATGAGTTTAGAATTTACACTGGGATACCAAACTTTAGAATTCACATTTAATAGTTTCTTAACGCAAAATTGAGTAAACTTTGAAATTGATAAATTTAAATCTGATTTCTTTAATAATTTTTTATAATTAACTTGATAAAACATTTTATTTTTATAGCTAGAATTTAGCAAAAAATTGATTATTCGAAAAAATTTTCTTGTTCTTTTATATTTATTAAGTAAGTGAAGTAAGTGAGTCAGAATTCTATCTAAAAAATAATGCTTATGGACAATATGGTAAAAATATTGTAGAATTAACTTGATAATACCATATTGTTCACCTTCAACGGATAAACGCCAAGGAGGGATATCAAGTATAAGATTAACAAGCTTTAATTTATACTTTTTTATCTTTTTTAGGATTTGATATATCTCATACATATTCATATGGCTTTCTGCTAATACAATATCGGCATCTTTAGAAAACTGATTATATAGGATAGTATGACCATTTTTTTCTAATTCTTTTATAATAGGAACCCCAAAGAATGACCCATAAAAGCATATTTTAAGCATTGTCGACGCCAAGTTAAGATTTTTATCTAGAACCATTCATTTTATCTATAATTGAATTAATCTAATATAGTCTCTCAAAGATTGGTTTTTTAACTTAAATTAGTAGTAAATAATAAGGTGTTATTCTCTTAAAGGTTTTATATTTATGAAAGCTCAGTTCATTAAACTTCTTCATAATTTAATTGATTTGAGCATATACTTACCTAGAACAAAACCTTTTATTAAGAATGAGAACTGATCTTCCCGAACCCTTGAATTTTTGTCAATCAAATCTTTAATCTCACCAGTTCAAAAATATAAAGGGTAATCATTTAGAACTTGAAGATTATTATCAAGGATTACATCAATCTTTTTAAAAAAGCTTTAACTACTTAGTTTTATAAAAACATCCTCAAGATCTGTTTCAATTTCTTTAAATTTAGTTATCGGAAAATTACTAATAATTTCAAATAAATTAGGATAATTACTTTTACTTCTTAAACTAAAATAAACATCTTCATTTTCAACTTTAAGATTATTTACAAATTCTAAATTGCTCAAAGTTTTAACTAAATCATTTTTTCTATTATTAGAAACATGGATTTGAATTTTAGTATCTCCTTTAAAAAAATTTTTGAAATTCTGTTTGGAATCAACTTTTATAATCTTTCCTTCTCTAAGGAAGGCTATTCTATCGCAGAGAGATTCAACAATATTCATTTGATGAGATGTTAAAAAAATAGTTTTATTGAATTTCATCAATATATCAGCTATACTTTTCGCAATTTTTGGGTCTAATCCTAACATAGGTTCGTCTAAAAATAAAATTTTAGGGTCAATTAATAGAACTCGTGCTAAAGCTAGTTTTACCTTCATACCTGCGGAATAGTTTTCAACATATTGATGCAACCAATCTGTTAAATTTAATTTCTCCGATATCTCATTGATTTTTTTGTCATAATCTTTTATATTATAGATTTTGGAAAAAAATTTTAGATTTCTGTAGCCGGTAAGTCTATAATAAATCATGTCCCCTCCAAGCATTAAACCTACATTTTCTTTAACGAATCTTTTGTTTTTTAAGATGTCACGCCCTAAAATTTTTGCACTTCCACTTGTAGGTTGAATTAAAGTAGTTAATATTGAAACCATCGTAGTTTTGCCCGCTCCGTTTGGCCCCAGTAATCCAAGAATTTCTCCTTTTTTTACTTTAAAATTAATATTATCTAAAGCTCTAATTTCTTTCTTTTTGCCTTTAATTTTATACACTTTTGTTAAATCTAATATTTCAATATCGTATTCCGAATTGAAATTTTCATTGTTTCCCATTTTAATACCCCGTAATACCATATTTCTTATAAAAAATATTGAATAAAACAACCGAAAAAATTGGGAGCAGAATTGTAAAAATTGACACCATAATTATGTGAAGTGGCGTTAAGAAGGATATTGCCAAATTATAGTCAATTCCCATCAACCAAAATATCCTTATAAGATCGATAAAATAGTATAAAGGATTCAAAACAATAACATTTTGAACAATTTCAGGAAAAATTTGTAAAGGGTAACTTACACAACTTAACCAATAAAGAAATGTCAATCCTAATTTAAATACCCTATAAATACCTTCTTTAGTAATTATTAATACACCAACAATTAGCCCTAAACTACCAAAGAAGATTGCGAGACAAAAAAATAGTCCTAAAACGATTAATAGATTTAAAATTGGAATTGGAAAAATAATTATTGTTAATATTAAGAAAAATGCGAAGGGAATGCTGAGTAATATCATTTCAGATATTAAAATTCCAAACAATAAAACATAGCGATTTATTGGAGCAACCATTAATGCCTGTAGAGTTTTCCAGAATTTCTCTCTAAAAAATAATTGACGAAAATTCTCAACAATTCGACGGAGAAATTGTATACAAAAAGCTATTAACAGGAATAGCAAATAATTTTGACCCGACCAATATCCAAAAGAATAATCTCCACTTATCGAAAAAATTGCTCCAAAAATTATCAAGGGCATTGCAATTTGAATAAAAGGATTTAAGAAGCTCGTGAAAAGAACTAATTTAAAGCGCAATTCAAAAAATATGTTTCTTTCTATTAAAGCTGTCGTCTGTTTTATATTTCTTCTTAAAGATTTCCTTGTTAGCATTTTACTGAGATTTTTATGTATAAGTAATAATTTTAAATCGAAATTATTATTGATAAACCATTTGATATTTTGATTTTATAGTAATTTTACAACGATTAATAATTTTATTCTTCAAAATTTCTTTTACACTATTTTTCATTATTATTAAAAATTAACCGTATTATCAGAATTTGTTGCTCTAAAGTATATAAATATGTTCTATGTTCTGATAATTTGATAATTTCTCTAATTCTAAAATAATTTTTAAAGATTTAACTAGGTAAGATTCAAAAAATCAAGTATACAAATCTTTTAAGGATTTAAGAATTCTAAAAATTATGAATATATTACTCATTACAGATGACTTTTACCCAAATTTTGGAGGAGTTGCCAATGTGTTATGGAATCTTTATAAATATTTTCAAGATAAAGAGCATAAATTACTCATATTTAACCCATATTCCAAATTTGAA
>JABXKB010000141.1 GCA_013375485.1 Promethearchaeota archaeon
TAAAATTAAAGAAACATTTTGATTGCTTCTTCAGCATCCATTAATAATTCAGGATAGTATCTGTAGCCCTCCACTGTAGCATATAAAGTATATCTTTTACCAATTGCTTTCTGTGTTTCTATTATTTTATCATCTGGAAACTCATACACAGCATATGTTTTATAGTGACCATCTGAAGACACTACTGTCCAGTGATGAATTTTTTTTACGAAATCGGGGTATACTGGTTTATCTTTTGACATATATACTTTCAGTAATTCTTTAGCCTTACTTGGTGGATACCAACCTGTAACTAACATATGAGCCATTTAATTTCTACCTCTATTTTTAATTATAGTTTAAAATTTTTTACATGTAAAAAATTAATTCTATAGTTTAAAAGCTTTATCTGAGGAGTACTAATGATAACGTTACGGTTTTTTATTAAAAGCTTAATTAAGAAAATGTATAATAAAATTGTTAAGAAACGAAATATTAAATGAGATTATTATAGGAGAATCATAATTCTTTTAATTATTTTATAAAATAATTTAGATTGTCATAATTTGATTAAAGTGCTCTCAGATAAAGAACAGTTAGAACTTAAAGATGCTCACACAGATAAGGAGTTAAAGCAAAATTTCAAAAAAATTGCTTCAAGAAATCCTGATGCTTATTTTCCTACTACTGAACTCAGAGAATTAGGTTATATGAGAAAAAAATGTGAATCGTGTGGCACTTTTTTCTGGACTACACTTAAAAACAGAGAAGTGTGTGGAGATCCCGTATGTTCAGGAGGATTTCAAGTTGTTATTGATAATCCTTCTAAAGTAAAATTATCCTTTATAGGAGTTTGGGAAAAAATTGTTGAGATTTTAGAACCCCGAGGTTATCTTCCCATAAAAAGGTATCCATGCGTAGCTCGATGGAATCCAACTTCAGAATTTACAATTGCATCAATATCTGCCTTTCAACCCTACGTTATTACAGGAGAAGTAGAACCTCCCGCTAAAAAGCTAGTAATTCCTCAATTTTGTTTAAGGTTTAATGACATTGAAAATGTGGGGATAACTGGTTCGCACAACACAGGATTCGTAATGATTGGTCAACATTCGTTCGTATCCCCGGAAGAGTGGAATCAAGGTGAACTCTTTATGGATATACATGATTTTATTCATAAGGGGGTAGGTTTACCTAAAGAAGAAATAACAATTCATGAAGACTCATGGGCGGGAGGAGGTTCATTTGGTTGTAGCCTTGAATTCTTCAGTAGAGGTGTAGAACTTTTTAATCAAGTGTATACAATGTTTGAGCAAACTCCTGAAGGTCCACGGGAGCTTAAACTTAAAGTTCTTGATATGGGACTTGGTCAAGATCGTGTAGCATGGTTTTCGCAAGGTACTCCAAATATGTACGAAGCAATTTTTCCTTTGGTTGTATCAAAATTAAGAGAAATAACTAAAATTGAGTTAGATTTAGATTTATTTAATCGCTTTTCACAATATTCTGCTTATTTAAATGTAGATGAAGTAGACAACATGGATGAAGCTTGGAATCGCGTCGCTAAAGAATTAGAGATTGGCGTAAAGGAACTAAAACAAAAAATATTACCAATAACGGCACTATATTCTATTGCTGAACATGCACGTAGCTTACTTTTTGCGATAAATGATGGAAAGCTTCCCTCAAATGTTGGTGGGGGATATAATTTACGGGTGATATTTCGGCGAGCTATAAGTTTTATCGATAAATTCAATTGGGATATTGATATGGCTGATGTGTGTACTTGGCACGCTAAAGAATTGAAAGGGATATTTCCTGAAGTTTCAGAACATTTAGATGAAATACGAGAAATCTTGACTGTTGAAAGAGAGAAATTTTATACCACTAAAAAAAAAGCTGGTAAAATTTTAGAAAAAATCCTGAAAAAGGGAGAAATTTCTACTGAAACTCTTATAGAATTATATGATTCTAATGGTATAAGTCCTGATATGGTAAAAACAGCAACCAAAAAATCTGGTTTAAAAGTAAACATTCCAGATGATTTTTATAATTTAGTAGTCGAAAGACATGAAATAACTGAGCAAGTCCATGCAACGGGAAAAGAACTTGAATTAGATTTAGAAGGAATCCCTGAAACAAAATCTCTTTATTATTATGATTATACCGAGACTTCTAACGAAGCGGAAGTTTTAAAAATCATAGATAAAATGGTGGTTTTAGATAAGACAGTAACATATCCGACTTCGGGAGGGCAACTTCATGATATAGGAACAATTAATGGCCAAAAATTCTCTGATGCTTTTAAACAAGGGAACTATACGATTCATGTTTTAGATGAAAAACCTAATTTTAAGGAGGGAGATATCGTTAAAGTTGAAGTTGATAAGGATTGGCGTACTCAACTCTCCCAACATCACACTGCTACTCACATTCTAAATGCTGCGGCAAGAGACATTTTAGGAAGCCACATAAATCAAGCTGGTGCTAAAAAAACATTTAAATATTCTCATTTGGATATAACCCATTATGAACAAATTCCAAGAGATAAACTTCTTGAAATTGAAAAGAAAGCAAATCAGATAGTTGAAGAAGGAATAGAACTTAATCTCAGTTTCATCCCTCGTGCTGAAGCAGAACGGAAATATGGTATGACAATATATCAAGGAGGAGCTGTGCCAGGAAAAAACTTAAGAATTGTTGAGGTACCTGGGGTTGATGTTGAGGCTTGTGGGGGAACACATTTAAATAATACATCTGAAGCAGGAAAAATTAAGATTGTTAAATCCCAAAAAATTCAGGATGGCATTGTAAGGTTAATTTTTACAGCAGGAGAAGCTACTTCTGAGTTAGAAGAAAAATATCAAGGAATTATTGCTGAGTTAGAATCATTTTTAAAAGTGGATTCTAAATTTCTTATTGGAATAGTTAAGGAACTAATAGATAAACGCAATAGGTTAATTCATAAAGCAGAAAAAGTAGAGAAAGATGATTTAGAATTAAAATCTGAAGAGACATTTAAGGGGGATATATTAACTGAATTAGCTAATATTCTCCGTGTTAATAGGGAAAAGATTCCTTCTAAAATTAAAAAATTGTATTCAGAATGGGAACAAAGTAAAGAACATTTAAATCTAAGACAGAGCCTTCTTAGTGATAAGAATGTCATTGAATTAAAAAAGAAGGCTAGATTTTTTCGAGGTGATCCCAAATATCAAATTGTGATAGAAGACTATGATCTACCAAAAAAAGATCTTCAAAAAGTCAGTGCAAACGTTTTTAAATCATCAGAAAATATGATGACCGCTTACGTCTCTAAAAGAGAGAAGGGAATAGAAGTAGCTGTTATGTTAGGTCCTGAACCTCTGAAAGAATCTGATTACAGTGCATATAATATGGTCATGGATTGTGTTAACCATTTTGATGATTATGGAAAAGGTGGTGGAAATGATAGCTATTCCACTGGACTTATAATAGATGATTCTGTTGATAAATCTAAGGTAAAAAAATATTTAGAAGATAATTACTATGAAGATTAATACCATTTCCTAAGACATAAAAATCTAAATTTTATCAATAATTAAATGACTTCTTTATTAAAATAGACTTTAAAGATAAATAGATAATAGATCTTTTTTATTAAAAAAGAGAATTAAATTAGTTAACTCCACTATTTAGTTTAATAGTGAAGATATAAATAATTAATGAATAAAATACTAATATTATAATATTGAAAGTTTAATCTTTATTACAAATCTAGATCAATAAATCTACAGATTTGAGAGAAATAAGATGAATGAATTAGAAATTGATAAAGAGCTTGAAAATTTCAAAGATCAGTTAAATTTGCTGGCAATGATATTTGATACTCGCAGAAAAATGCGTAGAGAAATATATAATGAAAAAACAGGCTTCATCTTTAATGCCAAGTATCAATTTACAACTAAGGATGATGCATTTAATGTTCACGTGATTTTTAAAGATGGAAAGATGACTGTAGCCGATGGAAAAATTGAAGATCCTAATATCACTATATATTATAAGGATAAAGAGACTTTGGCAAATCTCTATAGCAAAAGTGCTGAAGAATCGCTCGATTATCTTTTAACAAACGAGATGGGATATATCGGAAATATGTCTTACCTTACCAAGTTTTCTTATCTCACATCGCTCGTTATGGGAGCGAAGATCAAGGATTATAAAGGTCCTGAAAACCGAATATTATATTCAATTGAGGATATTGATAGTGGAGAAAAGTGTAGAAGGCTTATGAATGAAAGTTTGAATCGAAAAGTTGATAATGTTGAGGTATTAGAAGATCCTTATCTCGCAAAATATTCTTTAGATGATTTTCCACGTTTAAAATATTTAAAAAACCGGCGTTTTGCCTTAAAACCGGCAATTTGTGTTGAAAGGGCTAAATTAGTGACACAGTATCATAGGGAGAATGGGTTCGAGGAAGATAGTTCTGGAAATCCAATAGATCCAGAACTACGACAAGCAGGAGCAGTAAATTACATAACATCTCATAAAAGACCTATAATTCATGATAGACATCTAATTGCTGGTTCTACTACATCAAAAGAAGTTGGGATCCCGATGTATCCTGAACTTATTGCGACAGCTATTTGGCCTGAACTGAAGACTATTGGTGAACGAGAGCTAAATCCTAATGATATTTCCGACAAAGATGCAGATATTTTAAGTTTAGAGGTTTTTCCTTATTGGATGGAACGGAACGTAAGAGAGTACTGTCGTACAAAATTCAATAATCCCAAATCTCAAGCATTAGAAGAAGGTTGGGTATTTTATTTTATGATGAAAACCAATGCCATCAGTCATACAGTCCCGGGTTTTCCAATGGTTATAAACGAAGGATTAGAAAGTGTAAAACATAAAGCTGAAAAATTGGAAAAAGAAGCTGATTCTAAAGAGGAAATAAATTTCTACAAGGCGATTCAAATAGCAACAAATGGTGTTTTAACATATTCTAAAAATCTGAGTGAAGAAGCAACAAGAATTGCTGAATCTTTGGATCCAAATGAACCAGAACAAGTAAAAAGAATTGCTGAATTAAAGGAAATTTCCAGAATTTGTGCGAAAGTACCAGCAAAATCAGCAGAAACGCTTCAAGAAGCAATCCAATCTATTTGGACGAGTTTTGTTTGTTTACATTGTGAAAATGCTAATTCTGCCTTGTCAATTGGTAGATTAGATCAAATGCTCCAACCATTCTTTTTAAAAGAGATTGAGAAAGCTAGAAATGACGATGAAAAAGAACAAATCATAAGAAAGGTAATTGAATTAATCGGTTCCTTGTTTATTAGAATTAACGATCATGATCCACTAATGCCAAATGTGGGGTGGAAACTTTTCGGAGGTAGTTCTTCAGATGATACGGTGACAGTTGGAGGTGTTGATAGAGAAGGAAATAACGCCGTGAATGATATGAGCTTTATTATTTTAAAGACAAATGAGATGCTTGGTTTCCAAGATCCTAATATGAATGCTCGATATCATTCTGGAATTAATTCAAAGGCATATTTACGGCGTTTAACTGAAGTGAATATGAACATGGGGGCATCTCCAAGCATTCATAATGATAGAACTATGATTGAAGCTTTAGTTCACGAAGGTTTTGCTATAGAAGATGCTAGAGACTGGGCTGCAACTGGATGTGTTGAGCCAACCATCGTAGGAAAACATTATGGTCATACGAATTGCATGCTTTTGAACTTGGTAGCTCCCTTAGAAATGACATTAAATAACGGAGTTATTCCATTAACGGGAGAAAAGATGGGAATTGAAACTGGTGATGTTCGGACCAATTTTATAACATTTGAAGATTTTCTAGATGCTTATAAAACTCAACTTAAATATTTAGCAGAGCAATCAATTGAAATTAATAATTTTCTCGGGGAATCACATAGATATATCCATCCAACGCCACTCTTATCGGGTTTTTACGAAGGTCCTTTAGAAAAAGGTAAGGATCTCATTCATGGCGGCGCTGTTTACAATACATCGGGAGTTGCTCTGGTGGGACTTACGGATGTAATTGATAGTTTATTGGTCATTAAGGATTTAGTCTACAATAAAAAGGAATTTGCTTTTACGACATTAATGGATGCTATTGATAATAACTTCGAAGGTTACGAGTCCATCTTGCATAAAATAGAACAAATTCCCAAGTTTGGTTCAGGTGAATATGGCACTATTGAAATGGCTCAAGATATAATTGATTTTTGTTATGATATCTACAATTCTGCTGGAAATTACAGGGGTGGTAAATATCTAGTGGGCTACTGGTCGATAAGTTATCACACTGGATTTGGAATGCTCACTGGAGCTTTACCATCGGGTCGAAAGAAAGGAAAAGCGTTGACTCCTGGATTAACTCCCGCACCTGGTACCACTGATATCTTACTTCCGAGCATTCAAAGTGTTGCAGCTTTAGACTACTTAAAAATGGCAAATAATGCTTCTTATAATGTGAAACTTGTTCCCCATCCAGGGGATACCCATAAAGAAACACTAGATATTTTCACGAGTTATGTCCAGAGCTTTTTTGATCTAAATGGGATGCAATGGCAATTTAACGTTGTATCTTCGGATACAATGAGAGATGCGATGACTAATCCGATTGATTATAGATGGCTCTTAGTTAGAGTCTCAGGATATAATGCCTACTTCACAAAACTAAATAAAAACATGCAATTAGAACTAATTGAAAGGCATGAATATCATACAAGATAACAAGTAAACTATATTTTTATTTTTTAATTTTTATTTCTTGAAATAATGACAGAAAAAACACTTATAGTAGACATCAAAAAAAATGCCCTAGATGATGGTCCAGGAATTAGAACTCTTATCTTTTTTAAAGGTTGTCCACTTTCTTGCGTTTGGTGTCAAAATCCAGAAGCAAAATCTCCTTTTATGGAGATCTATTTTGATAAGGAATTGTGTGGAGAATGTGGCAAATGTTTGGAAGTATGTGATCAAATTGCTATTAAATTTGATTATAAGTATCGTATTGACCGAAGTATATGTAACTTGTGTGGAAGTTGTATAGATCTTTGTCCAAATCAAGCATTAAAGTTTGTAGGAAAGAAGTATACAACTGAAGAATTAATGACTATTATATTAAAAGATAAAGTATTTTATGATAATTCTGGTGGTGGACTTACCCTATCGGGAGGAGAATCTCTCTACCATATTGATTTTGTTCATAATCTACTCAAAGAACTTAAAAAAGAAGAAATTCATGTATGTATTGAAACATGTGGTTTTTATAATAAAAATCAATTTGATGATCTAATTTTACCGTATGTTGATTTAATTTATTTTGACTTAAAGCTGTTAGATCCTAATCTTCACGCTCATTATTGCAAAGTTTCTAATGAACGAATTTTTGAAAATTTTGAAATGTTAATTAAAAAAAATTATATAGAAGTTCTACCAAGAATCCCCCTTATTCCTGATATAACAGATACATCAGAAAATTTAAGAAAATTAGCACGCTATTTAAAATCTTTACAAATAAAGAAAATAGGATTCTTACCATATAATCCATTATGGTTGTCCAAACCAGAAAAGATTAGTATTAAACCCTTATACAATCATTCTGAATGGATTTCTAATAAGAAAAAAGAGCAGATTAATTTATTTTTCTCAGATTTCGATTATCACGATTTTTAACTCGTATTAATAAATGAAGTAGTTTTATTATGAACTGATAAAAACAATTTAATATAATTAAATTTAATAGAATTATTTTGATATTTTTAACTAAAAAGATGAATTAACTATGGGAAAAATATTAAGAATTGATTTAGAATCTAAAAACTTTTCTACTGAAATTGTAGATCCTGAATTAGAAGAAAAATATATCGGAGGGGCTGGAGTAGCTGCAGCACTCTTTATCAAACAAGTTCCCCCCGATATTGACCCGTTTGATGCTCAAAATCTCCTAATCTTCTCTTTAGGACCAATCTGTGGAACTGCTATACCATATTGTGGTAGACATTTTGTTATGGCAAAATCCCCATTAACCAGGATTTTAGGTGAATCTTCTGCTGGTGGTTTTTTTGGAAATGAATTGAAGAAAGCAGGTTATGATCACATTATCTTTAGCAGAATAAGTAAAAATCCAGTTTATTTATGGATTCATGATGATAATATTGAAATTAGAGACGCTACAGAATTATGGGGAAAAGGAACTCGAGAAACAGAAGATTTGTTAAAGAAGGAAATTGGTGATGACAAAGTAAAAGTTGCTTCAATAGGGCCAGCAGGAGAAAATCTTGTTAAATTCGCTTCAATTATGAGTGAAAAAGGTCATGCTGCTGGACGTTGTGGGATGGGTGCAGTAATGGGTAGTAAAAAATTAAAAGCAATAGTCGTGCGTGGTACAAAAGATGTACCCATCGATAATAAAGATCATTTAATGGACGCTGTAAAAAGAATTCAAACAATCGCAAAAGAGGCTCCTTTATCGGTAGTAATGCATGATGTAGGTACTCTTGCTCATATGGATAATTATGTGAGTGCTGGAGATGTACCGATTAAGAACTTCACTCTAAGTCGGTGGAGGGGAACAAAAAATATTGGATTTTATGCTTTGAAAGAGAGTTATGAAATACAACATTATTCATGTTTTAATTGTTGGACTGCATGTAGGGGAAAAATTAAGTATAATAATGAATGGGTAGTTTGGCCTGAGTATGAATTCTTGGCAATGATGGGTTCCAATTTATTCATAGATGATTTAGAAGCTTTAATTAGATGGAATATTATGGTTAATGATTTTGGAATGGATTGTATTTCTCTTGGTGGAGTTCTTGGAGTTTTTCTTGAAACTGCAGAGAGAGGATTAATAGATTTTGATTGTAATAAGCTAGGATTTAAAAAAGAACCTGAAAAAGATCAATATAAAATTTGGGGTGACATTCCTGCAATTGATAATTTAATTAAATTAATTGCTTTTCGAAAAGAAATTGGGAATGATTTAGCTGATGGTGTTCGATTATTCTGTCAAAATAATAATTTGCCAGATGATCTAAACATACAGGGGAAGGGACTTGAAATACCTGCTCATGAACCTCGTTCGAACAACATGACAGCATTAGATCTTGCTACATCTTCTCGAGGGGCATATCATGGTTATGAGCCCTTTCACTTATCATTTGCAACTCATTTAAAAAAGGAACTAGGACTTACAGAAAGGATTGATGCCTTCTCTGGAGGTGAGGAAGTTGTAAATGCTGTTAAAAAAATACAAGATGCTTGCGAATCATATACAGCAACAGGTGGATGCATGTTTGGTTTTTTTTATTCCAGTGAGATTAGTCCATGGGTGGATGCTGTTAATGCCATTACAGGACGTTCATATACAGTTGATGACTGGGTAAAAATTGGTGAGAAATTATTCAATTTAAAAAGAAATTATAATATAAAATGTGGTATTACAAAGAAGGATGATTCAATTGGTACAAAATTTTCAAATCCTATTCCTAAGGGAGGAACTAAAGGGAATATACCACCTCTTAAAGATATGTTGGAGAACTACTACACTCTAAGAGGTTGGGATTCAGAAGGTAGACCTATATAAAAAAGAATATATATGATTTAAATTTTAAATCTAATTATTTTTCTACATTCAAAGAATGTAACATAAAAATTTATCTCAAATAATTTTTCATACTATTTTTTTATCTATATAGAGTATATAGACTTTATATAATATGACGAGATTGCTTATAACTCTAAATTTTTTAATTATAATTAAAGGATAAAAAAGAAGCCAGACATTAATAATGTTTAATCAGATTATATTGACCTTATTAGGTCAAAAAGAAGATTATAGAATATATATTTTAAAAATACAAATTTAGGAGAAAAAATGATGAAACCTATATTTAGAGAGTTTTACTGTCCACAATGTGGAGAATTACGTCATATAAATGTTAATGGTGTTTGTTTTGATTGTTATAATGAAAACACTCTTATATCATTAGCAGTACAGCGTAAATTACAGCAAAAACTTGCTATAACAATTCATTCTCTCAATGTTGAGAACTACAACTAAATCTTTTTTAGTTTTTATTTAACTTAAATATTTATAATCTAATTTTTTTTAATTTAAGATTTTTATCTCATCAAAAACATTTTAAATTTAGCACTAATTATTAAATTTATAAATAATAGAAATTCTCTCTTAGAAATTAAACTTAATATGAGGAGATGCTGAAAAATTGGTAGAAATTGTACAAATTAGTGATCTACATTATGGAAGTGAATTTCGAGAAGATTGTTTTGAAAATATTATCAGTTATATTATAGAAACTCATCCCGATATCGTAATTTGCACTGGAGATGTTGTACATAAGGGAAGAGTTGTTCAATTTAAAAATGTAGTTCAATATATAAATAGAATAAAGGATATTACTAAATTTATCGCAGTACCAGGCAATCATGATGCAAAGAATTCAGGTATCGTGTTTTTTGAAAGACTAATAGGTCCAAGACGCTCAAGAGTAGTTCTCGACGATAAAGACTCCATTATTGTAGGTGTTTGTTCCGCGAGAGATGATATGGCGGAAGGAATGATTGGAGATGAACAATTGGATTGGTTGGGTCGCCAATTTGACAGGAATTTAGAAGATAGAGTAATAGCACTACATCACCATTTAATTCCAATTCCAATGTCTGGACAAAAATTTACAACTGTTCGAGATGCGGGAGAAATTATAGAGTTTACAAATTTATTTGAAATTGATTTAGTATTAATGGGTCATCGCCATGTTCCTCATGCTTATACAATTTCTTGGAAGAATTCATCAAGTACAACTTTTCTTTACTGTGGTACTTCAACTTCAAATAAAGTTCGTGCTGATGATTCCCCTAGTTTTAATCATATTTTTCTTAGTGAAGGTGATTTAGAAGTCTACATAGTTGATTCAACCAATCTTAACAAGAGTTTATTAGTGGAACGTAAGGAACATCATACAGAATTTATAAGACCTAGGAAAACAAGGATAGAGCATTTACTTGCATCAGCAGTATGGGATGAATAATATGCCTAAACCGGTAACTCCTTTATTAACTACTGATGCAGTTATTTTGGTTAATAATCAAAGAGATGTAGTTCTAATTCGTAGAAAAAATCCTCCCTTCCAAGGTGAGTTAGCGTTCCCAGGAGGTTTTGTAGACATTGGCGAAACAGTAGAAAAAGCATGTATTCGTGAAGCAAAAGAAGAAACAAATATTAGTGTGAAAATTGTCAAATTAATAGGTGTTTTTTCCGATCCTAAGCGTGATCCAAGAGGTCATGTTGTTACTATCGCTTTTTTATGTGAGCCAAAAACAAAAAAAGAAAAGCCGAAGGCTAAAGATGATGCTGCAGCATTGGAAATTGTGCCCCTAGTAAAAATCACTTCTTTAAAATTAGCTTTTGATCATATGGAAATCATTAAAGGTTCAGGAATTTTAAATAACTCAGATTAAACCACTTACTTTTTTTCCTTAATTTCATAAAGGTTATGAAATGAATCTTTAATAAATAGATAATAACCGTCGCTGTTTTGCCTTGGAACTTTTATTACTTCAAAACCCATTGAG
>JABXKB010000426.1 GCA_013375485.1 Promethearchaeota archaeon
TTGTATGAAAAATGTCTCACCATTAACGCTAATACAGTATGCTGGTAGAGAATATATAAAAACAGAGAAATATAATTGTCGAGCTGGTAGAGGTCCTATTCAAGATACAGAAATTAGAAATGTAGGAGCTCCAATTGTACTAGGAGAAATTCCCGGTATTGTAGCCATTATTGGTTGTGGAAATTATGCTCATGAAATTCAAGAACTGTATAAAATGGCTGAAGAGTTCCTAGTGAGGAATTACATTGTGGTTGTATCCGGTTGTGGGGCAATGGATATTGGTCTCGTAAAAGATGAGGACGGTAAAACTTTATATGACAGATTCCCTGGTGATTTTGATAGAGGTGGCTTGGTAAACGTTGGTTCGTGTGTATCGAATCCACATATAACAGGAGCAGCAATTAAAGTTGCCAACATATTTGCCAGAAGGCCATTACGGGGTAATTTTGAAGAAATTGCAGATTATATCTTAAACAGAGTTGGTGCTGTAGGTGTTGCTTGGGGTGCTATGTCTCAAAAAGCTGCGAGTATTGCTAGTATGGCAAATGGATTAGGAGTTCCTGCTGTTGTAGGTCCACATGCTGCTGAATATCGGAGAATGTACATTGGACGCTCCTATGATGAGGATACTTGGGAAGTATATAACGCGAGAGATGGATCTGAAGGGCATCTAGTTGGACCTGGACCTGAACATCTATTAACAACAGCTGAGAGTATAGAACAAGCAATCTGTTTAGTCGCTAAACTTGCTTTAAGACCAGCAGATAACTCCAAAGGACGAATGATAAAATTGTCTCACTGGATAGATTTGGAAAGAAAATACAAGGGTGTTAAATTCCCAAACGACTTAGAGAAATTTGTTCGTCTTGAAGCGGATATTCCTATTAATATGAAAGATGAAATCCATGAGTATCTGAAGGAAAAAGGTTGGGAACCAAAAGAAATAGTGGATCCAACCATTTTAAAAAGAATGTGCAGAACTTAATCTTCTTTTTTATTTTCTTTTTTTATTTTTGATATAGAACTATAGTTTATCAAAACAATTTTTCTTTTAAATCAATTATTCACATGTTTAATGTCATTTTATATCATTAAACATAGAAAAAAATTAATATCTTCAAGAATCTGTAATTATTCAATAATAAATTATGATTGTTTAAATCTAATTAAATGGAAAAACCCAAAGTTAATGTGGAAGACTTATTTTTATTACTAAATATGATTAGTGTTAGTGATGTGAGATATTTTGGATAAGCATGATAAAGATATTTTAAAGCTATCAAAATTATGTAAACATTGGGCCGATCACAATGATTCTCATAAAGAAAACTTTTTAAAATGGCGAAACATAGCGAAAGAAAAAGGTTTAAAATCAGTAGTTGCAAAAATAGACAATGCTATTGAAATGCTAGATAAATGCAATGAATTTTTACTCGCAGCAAATAAGGAATTGGAATATAACTAGGTTTTACTCAATAATATGTTTTAATAGATCAAATCTATAAAAATTTGAAATAGGATATTTATAGAAAGAGATTAATCAACGGTAGTAATTGTTCTCTGAAGTAATCAATTTTGCTTTCCAATAATTCTGGATTTTGTGAAAGCATCCAAAGATACACAGAAATTTGCAATTCTGAATATTCAAATAATTTTTCTCCTCGGATAGTAAACCCATTAAGAGGTAAATCCAGTTTTATCGACTTTTCTCTTATTAACCCTATTGAATTATAGAAGCTTGAAAGTGTTTGAAGTAATAATGCTGTATTATTTACTAACATTTCATCTGTATCTGATCCAGTATAACTTCCAAAAATTAGACCATCCATTGATACTAAACTTGAAGCTTTTGCTTCTACTTGATGCGTAAACTCTTCGAGTATATTTTCGATTATTTCTGATGTATCAGACACTTTCTTTAACGCCTCACTGAACATTTGCATTATTGTTTCTCTCTGAAAGATCGTTGTATCGCAATAATCGATCGAGAATTCATCAAATTCATCAACGATACTATTAAATTTATTTTTTATACTAGTTACATTCTGTTGCCATTGAAGTGTTTTACGTATATCTTGATCACTCTTGCTTAAAACAATCAAGACTGAGGGTATTTCATGTAAATCTTCTAATACTTTTAATACTTCTCGAAAATAGTTTGCAGCTTCAGGGATTCTATCTGGATCTTGGCTATCAACCACATACAACATAATATCCGCTTCAGTGAAAAATAATTCTGGTCTATTGAAATACAGTTTTTCTCGATACTGAACCTGTCCTCCTAAATCCCATGATATGATCGGATATCCAAAAAAATCTAGCTTTTCCCTTTTTACTCCTCTGGTGGGTAAAAGAGACTTAATAATAGAAAACTTATCTTGAACTACTGCGAGGATAGATGTCTTGCCTGCTGAATCGAGTCCTATCATTAAAATTTTCTTATGGCGACGTAGTTGTTCCTTTACATTTTTTTGAATAACCTGAGCAATTTTCACCCATTTAAGTAGCATGTTTGGGAGTATTTCTTTTATCTCGGGTAGACTTGAAGTAGTTAAGCCAGCTAAATCTTCAATAGATTTTATTCCCTCATTATATAAATTATCAGAACTGATTTTATCAACACCTATTAAAGTGTCTGGTTTAAATCTTAAAACTTCTTCAAGTTCATTAATTAGAACATTTCTTTTAAAGAAATCTTTAATTGCTATACTCCTATTACTATTTTCAGACATCAGGTATCAAATTTATTTATTATTTTTCTTTTAACTAATATTCTTATCTTTACTAGTAAAAAAAGGTATTATTAAATATATATTAATATTTGTAAAAAAAAACTTTATCTAATTGAAGTAGTATTAATTAATTAGTAATTAATAAAAGT
>JABXKB010000142.1 GCA_013375485.1 Promethearchaeota archaeon
ATATTCGGAATAGTGCCCTTATTTCTTACTTTTGCAATTGTAGGTATGATATTTCCTTATATATTTTGGTTTTTCACAAAAATAAGGCAACTTGAAGTTATTGAGCAGGAAAAACTCTTGGAAGCCGAACAAATAGAACAATTCGAAGAAGTCGAAGAAATTGCAAAAGCAACAGAACAAGTAGAAGTTGTCCAAGTTGCGAAGACTATTGAATAATTTTTATTTATTTTTTTTTATTTTTCATTGATTATTTTCTATCTTAATCTTAGTTATACAAATATAAGAAATAAATTCGTCTTCGTGCTTACTTAGATTAGTTTAATGATTAAAAACTCTTTTTTAATTTCTGAAATATTGAGATTAAATGGTGATTTCAAAAATGTACGAAGAAGCAGCAGGAAAGGAATTAGTTCAATATCAAGTTTAAAGTTCGATTATAGTTCATTAAATCAATCTATATATAAAACTAGTTATTTAGAATTAATAAAAGAAAAATCTGTAAAATAGGCAATGAAAAATGGAACAAACTCCAACGAAAAGAAATTTCAGGCATTATATGTATTTCTTATTTGGACAACAATTTTCAATGCTGGGATCAATGATAGTCGGTTTTACAATTACATTCTGGCTTACTATGGAAACCAGCAGCCCTGTAATTCTTTCAATTTCGGTATTTTTGATGTTTCTACCGCAAATCATAATTACGCCTTTCAGTGGTGTGATAGCAGATAGGTGGAATAAGAAGGCAATAATAGCCTTCACTGATTCGATGCAAGCAATGGTAACCTTTTTACTATTTGTATTTTTTCTTTTTGACTTTCAAAATGTTTGGTTGGTTTTAGGTGTAAACACATTTAGGGCATCATTATTTGCATTTCAATATCCTACAGTTTCATCCCTCGTTCCAACTATGGTTCCAAAGGATAAATTAAGTAGGATAAATGGTATAAATTTCTTATTTAGGGGAGTAATTATTACTACAGGTCCATTACTCGCAGCAACACTTTTAGCATTTTTTTCAATTAATCAAATTTTCTTTGTTGACATTATAACTTTTTTAATAGCTCTTGTCCCTTTTCTGTTAATAAAAATACCTAAAGTCCATCGAGTTACAGAAGAAGCTGCTAAGAAATCAATGTTTAAGGATTTCAAAACAGGGTTATTAACAATCAAAATGGTTCCAGGATTGCTTGCTATGATCGCATTCGCGATGATTGGGAATTTTTTTATTAGACCCTGGGCAGTTTTAATGCCATACTTTATATTAATTACACATGAGGGAACGGTTTTCAATTTAGCATTGTTAATGACTTCATCTCAGGTTGGAAGTATCATAGGATCTCTGATTATGTCAGTTAAGAAGACTTGGAAACACAAAATAAAATTGAATATACTTGGCATATCAATACTTTTCATATGTCAAATACCTGCAATTCTAGCACCTAAGGGGAATTTCATTCTTATGATGATCTGTTTATTTCCTGCATGGATGATACTTCCAATTGTAAATTCCACTTATTTAGCGATACTACAGACGGTTGTTTCTAAAGATAAAATTGGCAGAATTATGTCAATTGATCATATGATTTCAATGGCGATAGCTCCAATTGGAGCGCTTATTGCGGGACCATTAGCAGAAGCTATAGGAATAATTAATTTGTTTCTTATCGCTGCGATTATAGGTATTATACTTCCTTATATATTTTGGTTTTTCACAAAAATCAGACAACTTGAAGTTATTGAGCAAGAGAAACTCTTAGAAGCGGAACAACTAGAAAAAATTGAAGAATTATCAAAAGAAGAAGAACCAGGGGAAGTTGTCCAAGTTATTGAAACTATTGAATAATTATTTTTTTCTTTTTATTTAAATTTTATTTACTCTTTTTAAAATATGTCCAATTTTCAATTATTCCTAAAAAAATTATTATCTGAGAACTATTAAAAAATAATTAATTTTATGGATTCAGAAGTTAATATAAAAGAGCCACTTTACTTTAACTAAAAACGAAAAAGTTCAGTGCAAGTTTCGAGTTCAGTTCAACTTCATTAATAAAATCTATTTATACAATAGTTCCTAAAATTTAATAGAAGAAGATTTTAAAATATAAAGTTCGAAGTGAAAAATTAAATCTTAATACTAAAAAAATAAACAATAAACAAAATCACTTCAATGAGTTGTTTAAATGTCTGAAAAATTGGAAATTGAAAAGAGCTTAATAGATAATATAAAATTAGAAGAATTAGACATTACAGACACTGAACTCCAACTAATAGATAAAACTATTCAAGATTTTGCACCAGAAATTGCATATTTGTATCAAATTAGGGAAGACGAATCAGAAGAACAACGGATAAAAACAGGACGACTTCATGAAAATCGTATCTTAGGTATTCTTCTAAAATTTTATTTTGAAGGGAAAAAAAAGGTTACAACTGGGGAAATTGAGGAGGAATATAAAAGATACTTTAAAGAAATTGCTCGATCTACCACTTCAACTTACCTAAATATACTTAAAAAAGATTTTACATTAAAAACAAAAAGAGATGGTAGAATTGTTTATTATTCCTTTAAAGAAAATCCCCCAATAGGGATAAAACCTTTTTGGTTCACTCGCATTTTCTGTGTAGTGCCTGCGTATTTTAATAGAGCATTATTTTTTTCCAATTTATATATTACCGCTGAAAAAAATGTACATAAATTCTTTAAAAATTACGGGAGTGAAGATATCGATATTTTAACAAGAAATTACCGATTTATTACAGGATTAATAATTTTAAATATATTAAAAAATCGAGTTTCAAAATGTGTTTTTTGCCAGTTTAGTAAGAAAGAAATATATAATAAGTTAGTAGAAAGAATTAATGATGCGATTCATGATAGAAGTGATGTTTTATCAGAGGATTTAATAAAAAATTTTATTGAAAAGTGTTCAGAAATACCAATATTTAATGGAACCGATAATTTTGATGATGATATTAAAGAAAATATCATCAATGAAATATCAAAATATGCGAATTTATATAAAAAAGATTTAGATTTTCAACTTATGGTATCCAACCGGAGAAAAAATGTAAGATTAAAACAGGAAATTGCTTTAGAAGAGGATAAACCTGAAAGTAGTAAAATAACTAATATTTCTGAGTCAATAGAATAATTTTTTTATTTTTTTATAATAATACATTGTTTTACTTTAAAATTACTAAAACATGTAAATTACTTTAAATGGGAGATATCTAAAAATTTCCTTAATCTTCTTCTTGAATTCCTCAGAAATAGGTTCAAAGTTATCTAAAATATAATTGCTAACAGAAAAATGATCAGGCATAATTTCTAATAAAAAAGACTTTAACTGTTCAATTGTTTTCATGTTATCATTTATTCCTCTTAAAAATAATGTATATATCCCTAGATTACCTTTAAATCTCTTTCTGAATTCTTTTATACCTTCTAATACATCAAAAGAATTTACTTGGTTTGAACATTTATTAATTTTTGAAAAGTCAACTGAATCGATACTATTCAAATTTATTGCTACTAAATCACTTTTATAGAAATCATTTCTGAGTTTTTCCTCTTGAAAAAGCTCACAATTCAGATACATACCAATTTTCTGATGTGGATAGATTTCTTTGATCGCATCTATTATATTTTTACAACTAGAATATTTTAGTGAATTCCCAATTCCTCTAAACCATAAATAATCAGGAAAACCTTTATTTTTAATATTATCTTTAATTTCATTTATTATTTCTTCAGTTACTTTAGATAAATCATTAGATTCACGACATAGGTTAAAATCGATGGATAATAACACTCCAGAATCAAAATTAAGTTTAATTCTTTTCACTAATCTGTATTCCATGAAAATCACATTTTTACTATTAATGATTTTTGTTTTTGGTGTTTTTCATCAAAGTTTTGAGTTCTGAAATATATTTTTCTGCTTTATGTAAATACAGTTCTCTTGAACTTGGTATCATCCTTTCTGTAAGTAATTTCCCTTTTTCATAGTACTCTAGTGCATTATTATACATTCTAAGATTTTTATAACAAATGCCCAATTTTAAACAAGTTTGGAATAATAATTTACCAAATGGTTGAATTTTTAAAGCTTCTTCGTATTTTTCTATTGCATTCTCATATTCTCCAAGAATCATGTATATTTCTCCAAAAGTATCATAAGAGTTACCAACATTCGGATTCAGTTTAATTAAATATTCAGCAGTTTCTATAGCCTCTTCTCTTCTCCCTAAATATCCTAATGAAATAGCTTTATTATTAACAATACTAATATCTTTAGGATAAACTTTTAATAACTCATCGAGAGTCTTTAAAGCTTCATCATAACTTTTTGTTCTAAAAAGAGTAAACGATTTTTGTATATAGAGTCTCTTTTTATATTCAGGATATTTTGTAACTAGTTCTTCAATTAATTCCAAAATTTCAAAATCTTTTTTAGCACTCATCAAAAAGTAAGTTTTCATAATCTTTAGTGCAAATAGATCTGGAATGAGAGAAATTGCATTATCAATAGTATCAATCGCTTCATCATATTGTTTAATTCCGTGTAAGACATATGTTTTCAAAATAAGGTATTTAACTCTGTTATATTTGAGTGGTTCGAGAGAGATTGTAGTTTCAATTAATTCTAAAAATCTGTCTAAATCTGATTCTTGAATATTGAATTTATAAATTAAATTATAACCAAGCACTAAAACTTTTGCTAGATAAGAAATGGGATGATTAGGATAAGAATTACAGATTTGATTTGCTTTTTGGAGCGCTTTTTCAAATTTTCCACGAGCCAAATATGAAAATGTTAAAAGAAAGAAAGCAGTCGTGTGTATTTTAGGATTCTTTTTGATAATGTTGAAATCGACTTCCTTTATTAAATATCTCTTCGCTTCTTTATAATTGTCTATTAGAAAATAGTAAAAACTTTTCAATATAATGAGTTCTTTATCCTTTGGGCTAATTTTAATAGCAGCTTCAAAAGATACTAAAAGATTATCAGAAATTTTAGTTAAATACTCCCAATGAGTTAGATAAAGAAAGAATTTTATTCGTAATAAAGAAACATTATTTGGATATTTAGATAATTTCTCATTAATTTCATTAAGTATTTCTTCTCCTCTACGGATTTTGATAAATACTTGAGCTTTTTGACAAAATAAAAGGATATTAGGAGCTTCTTTCAACCCTTTGTAAATCGTTTTTAATGAATTGTCATAATCATCCATTAGGAAATAAGTTATTGATTTTAATAAATATCCTATAAAATCTTTCGGGAATTTTTTTATAATATCATTAGTAATTTTTTGAGATCCTGTAAAATTATATTCTGCCGTAGTTAGAAGGTCATTTAGAATTAATTGATAGATTTCGGTTAATTTAGATTTATTTTGCTCAAATACCACTCTCGCTTTAAAAATTTTATTCTTATATAATAGTTTATAGATCTCACCAAAAAAATTAATACCTTTAAAGTCATAAGTTTCTTGAACCTCATTTGTTTTCAAGAAATTTAATTTTGATAAGTAACCGATATCTAACACTTCAAGTATTCCATTATCTAAAGTATAGAAATATTCCTCCACTTCGCCTTTCCTTGTGGGAGTTGTTGAGGGTTGAAAAGTTTGGAATTCTTCAAAAATATTCTGCCAGACAAATCCTTCTAATTTTGCCTCACTGTCAATTAATTTTTTCTCAGTTTCAATTTTATAAGCTAAATATTTGATATATTCTTGCAAGAAGTTTTTTAAAGGGTTTTTCAGTTTTTCATTAAATAAATTGCCACTTATATCATTCAGGATATTATCCAATAAAAGTTCGATATCTATGGTAGGGTTATCTTGAAATTTATTTAAATAGGTGAGTTTAGTAATATGTTTTTCGACAATAGAATTAAGAATCTTCTCAAAAGGTTCATTTTCCTGAAAATAATAAATCCTATTCTGATCATCTTCTATCAAAAAAAATTTTACTTGAAAATATTCTTCCTCAATAATTTTATCTATAATATATTTTAGATGAGTCTCTTTAATTTTATACTTTAATGAAAAGTCTTCTGGTGAAATATGGTTAGGATATTGATCTGGATGATTTATTGAGAGAAAAAGTAAAATTTTATCAAAATCCTCATCATTTATTAATAAATCTTTAGCTCTATTATACTCTAATTTCAAAGCATTATTTAAAAAATGGTATCTTAATTCATCATTTTCAATCTTATATTTTTCAAAAAATGCCATTGTTTTTTCTGTAATATCTCCGATTCTTCTGCTTTCTTCTTCTAATATTGATTGCCTATCCAAATTGTATTGTTTTAAAATATTTATATATTCTATTCTTCCTTTAGGAGTTATCTTATATTCCTTATTTTCATTAATTACTAATTTTTCTTCAATAAGTTTTCTTAATTTTTTAGATAACGATGATTGATTAATAGACAAAGGCTCTTCAAGAAAATCCGACCATTTACAGGAAGAGTTGTTATAAACCATCCATAAAATCCAATGCCTATAATTCCTTTGATTGTTTAATATTATTTCAGGAGGATATCTTAACTCAGTGTCTGAATCTTCTGCTAAAGATAATTCATTTAACCTTTTCCTGCCACTCGGAGTTATTTTATATTGATTTCTTTCAGATTTCACAATGCACTGTTTCTCCATCAGCATCCTAAGTTTACCTGACAATGTTGAGGAACTGATTGAAGCATCAACAGTAAAATCTGACCATGCACAATGCTTATTTCTGTCTAAGATCCAGAGAATTATATATTCAAAATTTTTACCCATAGGGGGGTTTAAAATCTCATCAGGAGGTAATATAATTTCTTTTGATTTGCTCATTTTGATCAATTTTAACTAGTTAAAATCTTCATTCTCAAATAATTATTGTTCATTATTTTATTTAAATATTCACTACTCAGTATTTGGTTTCGAACTCCATTGAAGTCCCGCATGATGAACTATTTATGAATGAATAAATTATTAAAATTAAGAATAAAATAAAATCAAATTACGATGACAAAAAGAATAAGAATAAATTGTATGAGATGTGGCAAGGAGATGAAATTAGATTTTAATTCTATCAAATCATTTTGTAAAAAATGCCAAAAGAGTACAAAAAAACCATATATTTATGACCCTTATTTTGTAGAAGAACGATAATAGTTTTCTTTTCTTTTCCGAATCTTTATTTCTAAAGAAAAGAGTGAGAAAAAATCTCACTCTTCTCTCTAAATAGAAGATTTTCATAATATAATTAATCTAAAATCTAAAAATTCTCTATTTTTAGCATAATTAATAATATCGTTTACGATTTCTTTCTTTAGATTAAAAAGGTTTGAATTTTTTTAATTTGAGCTAAAATCAACTGATATTAAATTTTTAAAATCAAAATTAAGTTTAAATTTTTATAACAATTTATACTCCGTTTGATATATTTTGTTTAGATAGATCAATTCTAATTTTCATTTTTCATCATCGATCTTAGTTCTGAGAGTTGTTTTTGAGCTTCGGGTAAATAAAATTCTCTTATGCTCGGGATCATTCTTTCTGCAAGTTTTTTGCCTATTTCAAAATATTTATGTGCTTTTTCATAATTTTTTATCTTTTTATAACAATAGCCTAATCTTAACCATGTATAGAAAGTAATGTTACTTGTAGATTCAATTTTCAAAGCTTCCTCAAATTTTTTAATTGCATTCTCATAATCTTGAAACTTCATGTAAATGTCACCATAGGTATCATAAGAGTTACTGATATTTGGATTAAGCTGTATTAATTTTTCAGCAGTTTCTATAGCTTCCTCTCTTTTTCCTAAATAACCTAAGATCATAGTCTTATTATTTATAAATTCAATTCTTTCAGGGTATAACTTGAGTAATTCTTCATTTATTTTCAATGCCTCATCATATCTTTTTATTTTAAAAAGAACACAGACTTTCTGGTAAAAGAGTGCATTCTTCAAGTTAGGATGCTTATCAACCAATTCCTCAATCAATTCTAAAGCTTCAGACTCCCTATTTGCAATCATCAAGTAGTAAATTTTCATATGGCGTAAATAATAGTAATTAGGTAATAATTCAATAGCGTTATTGATAGTTTCTATTACTTGGTCAAATTGCTTTATTCCATATAATACAATTGCTTGTAAAAGAAGATATTTTACCTTATTATATTTATGATGTTCAAGAGAGCAAGTTTTATTAATCAACTCGAAAAATGTATTAAGATTTGGTTCTTCTAAGTTGAATTTATAAATTAAATTATAACCATGGACTAATGCCTTTGTTAGATATGATATTGGATGATTTGGATAAATTTCATTGAGTTGATCTGCTATTCTCAGAGCTTTATGGTATTTTCCACAAGCAGTATAAGAACAAATTAAAATAAAAAATGCAGCTATATCTATTTTAGGATTTTTGTTGAATAAATTTAAATTAATTTCATTTATCAGAAATTTTTTTGCATCAGAATATTTGTTTGTTAAGAGATAGAATATACTTTTTAGCAGTAAGAGCTCTGAATCCTTTGGACTCACTTTGATAGCAGAGTTAATGAGATTAATAGAATAATCACGACTTTTTACAAAATTGTCCCAGTCAGCTAGATATAATATAATTTTTATACGTAGTAAAGTGTTGTGATGAGGATATTTTGATAGAGCTTCATCAATATCATTAATTATTTCCTCTCCTCTATGGTTTTTAATAAATATTTGAAACTTTTGACATAATAAAAGAATATTAGGTGCTTCTTTGAACCCTCTTTCAATAATCTCTAAAGAATATTCATAATTATCCATCAAAAAGTAAGAAATTGACTGTAAGAGATATCCTATAAATTCTTTTGGATACTTTTTAATAATTTCTGATGTAATTTTAATTGATTCAATATAATTATGTTCTGATGTAACGATTGCATCTTGTAAAATTAATTGATGTATGTAAGTTAAATCACCTTTAGCCTTTTCGTACAAAGCTCTAGCTTTTGAAGTGTTATCCTTATATAATAATTTACTGATCTCATCAAAAACGTTAACATTTCTAAAATTAAATATATCTTGAACGTCATCGGTCTTTAAGAAATTTAATTTTGATACATAGAAAAATTCCAGTATATCAAATATTTGTTTGTCTATTAAATAGTAATTTTCCTCCAATTCTCCTGTTGTTGTTTGAGTTGTTGATGGAATAAATGTCTGAAATTCTTCAAAAATATTTTGCCAAACCAAACCTTCTAATTTTGCTTCGCTATTAATTAAAGTTTTCTCTGTTTCTATTTTATAAGCTAAATATTTAATATATTCTGGTAAAAAGTTTTTTAATGTATTTTTCAATTTACCATTGAATATAGTGTTACATACTTCATTCAAGATATTATCTAATAGAAGTTCAATATCTATGGTGGGATTATTTTGAAATTTATTTAAATAGGTAAATTTTGTGGTATATTTCTCAACTATAGCATTAAGTATTTTTTCAAGAGGCTCATTTTTTTGAAAGTAATAAACCTTTCCTTCTTCAGTTTCTATTTTAAAAAACTTAATTTGATAAAATTGATTATCCACTATCTCTTTTATATAATATTTAAGTGTAGTAATATCAATTCTATACTTTATAGAAAATTTTTCTGGTGAAATATAATTAGAATATTGATCTGGATGATTAATCGCTAAGAATAACAAAATTTTATAAAAATCGACCTCATTTCTCAAGGTGGATTCTACTTTTGAGTAATTTAATGTTAAAAGATGATTAATATATCGAAATTTTAACTCCTGGTCTTTAATTTTATATTTATGGAAAAAATCAGATATCTTTTCTGTAATTTCTTCTATTCTTTTGCTTTGTTGCTCTAAAATTGATTGACGATCTAAATCATAATGTTTTAATGTTTCAAAATATTGTGATTCACCTAATGGCGTTATTATATATTCTTTATTTTCTCTAGTTATATATCCATCTTCTAATAATGAATTTAAATTATTTGATAAAGCAGATTGATTAATAAACAAGGGGTTTTGCTTGAAATCTGACCATTTACATGAATAATTGTTATATAACATCCATAAAATCCAATGATCATAATTCCGTCTATTAAGGATAGTCTTAGGAGGATACTTCAAACGCCTTTTTCCCACTTTTCTATTATAATTTAATTCATCAAATTGTTCTTTTCCATGTTGAGTAATTTGATATTTATTTCTCTCAGGTTTTTCAACGAAATTCTTGTTTTTTAATTTCCTTAAATGACTTGATAATGTTGATTCACTGATACTTGCTATGAAATCTGACCATTCACAATAATCATTATTAGAAAGCATCCAAAGGATAACATAGTCATAATCAGTTTTTCCAACAATAGGATTTAATACATCTTCTGGAGGATATACGATCCCTTTTGTTCTACTCATAATGAAATACACGCTTAAAAGTTCTTATATATAAATAATTCGTTTTTGCTATATAAACTTTATACTTCAGACCGAAGTCTGAACTCCCACCGAAGTGCGAAGCATGAATCTATAAATGGAATTGAAAAACTACCACTACTTAGGAGTAGAGAATAATAGAATGACTTTACCTAATTTATCAGAAAAAATGGAAAAGGACAAGAGAATAATTGAAACTCCTAAATTAGAAAGGATAGAGAAAACTAATTCCTCGTTTCGATTAATAGATAATGTTATTCAAGATTTTGCTCCAGAAATATCCTGTTTATATCAATATAGGGAAGATGAAGCAGAAGAACAGCAGATTAAAACTGGTTTACTTCATGAAAATCGTATATTGGGTATAATTTTAAAGTTTTATCTAGAAGGACAAAAAAAAGTTTCTACTACTGAGGTTGAAGAAGAATATGGACGTTATTTTAAGAATGTTGCGCGTTCTACCATATCAACATATTTAAATATGCTAAATAAGGAATCAATTTTATATAAAGAACGGAATGGACGAATTGTTTATTATATTTTTTCTGAGGAACCCCCAAAAGGTATTAATCCATTTTGGTTTACACGAACTTTTTGTACGGCTCCCGCGTACTTTTCAAGAGCAACTTTTTTTTCTTGGTTATATTCTGAAGCTGAAAAACATGTTGAGCAATCGATTGAGGAATATGGTAATGGAGATAACAATATAGATATTTTATTTCAAAATTTTAAACTAATCACCGGAATTATTATTCTAAACATTTTTAGAAACCGCATTTCGAAATGCATGCTTTGTCAGTTTAGTAAGAAGGAAAATTACTGCAATTTGAGAGAGATAATTCAAAATGCTATTAAAGATAGATCTGATGTTTTATCGCAAGAAATGTTAAGCAGTTTGATTAAAAAGTGTTCAGAAATACCGATGTTTGGCGGAATTAATATAAAAGGGAATAATATTAAAAAAGATTTGGTTAAAGAAATTGTTAGAAGTGTAATTAATTATAAACAAGATTTAGAATTTCAGAGGATGCTTTTTCTTCGGCGACAAGAATTAAGATTAAAGCAAAAAAGAGGTAT
>JABXKB010000143.1 GCA_013375485.1 Promethearchaeota archaeon
TTTTATTAAAAATTAAAATTAATATTAAAATTATAAAGAAAGAATTGGTGGTTCTAATCCCAATAACCTTAATTGCAACTGTTCGAGTGAAAAAGGGAAATATGGAAAAAGCAATTGAAGCATTAAAAGAAATGGTACCTAAAATAAAAGAATCAGAACCAGGTTGTTTACAATACATTCCTCATACAATAAAGGGAGAGGAAAATTCAATTATTTTTTATGAAGTATATGCTGATTCTGATGCATTGAAACAACATAATAAAAATTTAGGTAAGAATATGGTAAAACTAGGTCCACTTTTGGAACCTGGAATCGACGCAAAGATATGTCGTGAAGTTGTTTAATACTTTTTTTTTTTTATTCATCTTGGATATAAGGTTTTCCAAAAAATAAGCAAAATTCTGCTTTTTTCAATTCTCTACCCAAATAATTTAAATGATATATATCTTTAGTTAAGTCATTTTGAATTATCTTTTTACTTAAAGCTTCAGCATTTTCCCCAATAAAAGTTTGAAGTAATTTGCCATTAAAAGAATAGAAGTGAACAAATATTTTTTTAGAATAGTTATCTGTATAAATTCTAAAATATCCATTAGTATCAGGGATATAATCTTGTACGGTTTTATCTACTAATATCACATTAGCTTGATTTATCGGAGGTATTACTTGACTTGTTTTTCCTTTAGCCTTAAATATTGAGATTCCTTGGTTTATTGGGGGTGTTTTATTATGTTTGGCAATATAATTTAATTTTACACTTTCTTTTAGTTCTCTTACTCCTCCCATTAATTTTGTACTATGTTCAACAGTAAAAAGAATTCCCATATCTAATTCAATAGCAATGCTAGCTAAAAGTCCATTAATTCCAACAGAATCAATATCCATTAGTTCTACTACATTTGAAATTCCAAAAAACATTGGTAATTCATAAGCTTTGTATTTATTTTCAGTTGCTTTCTTTTTATATAAAAAATAGGCTTCTAAAGAAGGGCATATCCCAGGACTAATTGGTGTTTCTAATAATGGGTCAGCAATTAATTTCTTAAATCCATTGTTAAATAAATCTTTTGTTAAATTAAACAAATTTATAATACGAGTTTCTGGATCTTTAGGAAAATAGGCTTGCTTAACATTAGTAGGAAGTATGACAATAGGGATGTTTTTAGGGAGATTTAACAACTCATTATAATTTCCGAGATCTAAACTTAGAATAAGGTCAATATTTTCATCTGTCGCTGCTTTTATTTCTTCCGGAACCATTGAATCGATACTTAATAATACATTATACTTTGACCTGATCAATTTAATAATTTCTTTTATTCTTTCAGGTTTTGGTTTATTAACTACACATCCAATATCTATAATGTCTGCTCCAGAATCAATGTAATGTTTTGCTTTTTTTAATATATTATCATTACTTTTTTCGGTACAATTCACAATCTCAGCAATTATAGGAGGTGGTAAATTCCTTCCAATTATAATATTAGATTTTTTTTCATTAAGGTAATATGTATGAAAGCTTAACTTATCTTTTGCTAATTTTAATTGATTCTTAACTATTTCCGAATACTTATTTTCTCCTGAAATCTCTAATAGTCTATTTGCTGGTATAGTATTTGATAATTCTAAATTCTCTAAATTTTTTAAAGTAATGGGTAAATCAGAAGCGAATTCCGGTCCTTTCCTAATCTTTATTGAATATTCATCTTCTAAGTTCTTGGAATCCCACTGCACAAATCCAGGTATTAAAACAATATCATGGTTAGAAATTTCTATTTGTTCTAGTATTTCAGAAGTTATGGATTCAGTAAGAAAAGCGGAAATTGTTATTGGTGCTTTTATAATATTTATCTTATGCTCTTTCGAGGATTTGGTTATCTTTTCTATTATATTGTAACTCTGTTGACCAGTAATTATAAGGATTCTAATCTAAATCACTTATCAGCTTTTCTTTTTCAAATGGTATAAAAATATCATCCAAGATTGAACCTGTAGCTTCTTTTATTTTTAAATTGTTAATTATTGACTCGAACCTTCCCCCTAAAATTCCATTAGCAATAAAAGCTGCTCCTTGTGCAGCACGTTTTGCTATTTGACTAAAACTTTTCATGATTCTAACTGGAGCAATATCATTTAAACCACGAATCATTTTTTCTCGAAAATATGTTAAATTTGATCCCCTTCCAGCTAATAGTACTTCTTTTATTTTATCTTTAGATGAAAATGATGAAGCTATTCCAAAAACTGCTTTTTTTACACTTGATATATAAGCTTTTAGAGCAATTTTAGTCTGTTCATCCTTCTTTGCTAAAAGTGTTATCTCTTTTAAGCTCAAATCAGAATAACCAGAAATATATGCAACCCCACCTTTATATATATTTTTTTTATGAATAGTCTTAATAAGATAAGCTAACTCCCCATCAAGAGATCCACATGCCCTAAATCCCATAATATTTGATCCACCTATTCCATCAATTATTTGACCATTTTCAATTGCCAACACTGCCGTAAATCCATAACCTATTTCAACCATAATGAAATTAGTGTCTTTTGGACTAACTTTATACCTTTCCATTTGATCCCGGATTCCAGTAACAACAGTACAAATTTTATCTGCAGTACCCATATCAATTTTATTAATTTTTCGATATTTAGGCACAGTGGTTAAATGTTTAACACCAGGAACAATAATTCCAGGGATGTTCTGGGCTTTAATCAGTCTTAAAACCTCTCCAAGGCCGACTAATTTATTTTTATCTTTTTGTTCAAATTTTAGTAATGTAAAAAATATATCTTGCTCCGTTAGTTCATGCACATTTTTTAACGGAAGACCAAACCCACTTGGAGCCACCATCAAATCTATGTTTTCTACAGATTTAATAATAGTAATTGCTTTTTGAGGATCGCTAATTAATTCTTTAGTAGGTAAAGAAGTATCTAAAATTATTTTATTATCCTCCAAACCGAAGAAATCCCAACTCTTCGATCCAGGGTCTATTCCTAGAACTCTATACAACGATAATCAAATTAAATATATTAATGCATTTTAAAAGGTACTATAATTCTTTTTATATTCTATTTTTTTTTAATAATTGTATTTAAAAGTAATCTTTTTTTAGAATTTAAGTTAAAACTATAAAAACGGTGGGAATCTTTAATAACTTAATCTAAAAATGAAATCTTATACTAAGTTGTAAGAAATCTTTTGAAATATAATAATTAAAAGTGGTGAAAAAAGATTATTGTAAAAGTATTCGTATGCAAGATATGTGGAGAAGCCTATATTGGGGAAGATGCCCCAAGCAGATGCCCTTTTTGCGGGGTATTTAAAAAATATTTCGTAGAATCAACAGAATATGATGATACTGGTGCTTGGGAAGTAGAATTAAATAGTAAAGATAAAGCTAATGCTGAAAAAGCCTTAGAAGTCGAAATATCGAATAATATCTTTTATAAATGTGCGAGTGGTAAAACCCCTGAATTAGATGGCCAAAAGTTATTTAAAATACTTGCTAAGGTTGAATTAGAACATGCCTCTGTTTGGAAGAAAATCTTAAAGTTAGATAAATTAGAAATTCCAAAATACGATAAATGCGCTCCAGAATACACTCCGAACTTAGAAGAGTCACATAGAAGAGAGGATAGAGCGATTAAATTTTACGGGCAAGCTGCAGCTGAGGCTCAAAATTCAAGAGTAAAGGAAATATTTCAAGCTTTTGTAGAAGTCGAAACAGATCATCTCCATCTTTCGGAAGCAAGACTTAAGTAAATTTACTATTAATTATCAATATCCTGTAAAAGAACTTCAGAATTGAAAATATTATTTCACTCTAATTTTTATTTTTTTTTCTTTAATTATATTTTTAATAATTTTAAATTTTATAATTGAATTCGATTTATTTTACTTAGATTATAAATTAAAACATAATTTAATTTGATATAATGCATTGAGATGTATTAAATGAGTAAGATTAATACGAATAACGTTTATCAAAGAAAAAAGTTAAAATTCCCTATTGCAGAATCTCATGGTCTTTCTCCTCGTTCTAAATGGCTTAGAGATTATTATTTTAAGGGACTTGACCGAGAGTGGAATAACCAATTTATGCCATTTACGACAGGAACAGATTGGGATATCATTTTTAGTGAGGGGGATTATTATATAACTCCTGAATTGTATTACTATATCCAAGTTTTAGGAAAAAATGATAAAGGTGTATTTGCATCATCTTTTAGATCAATGGCTATAATAGTTGATTTACCAGATTATTTTTGGGAATTATCTTTATCCGAACGTAGAGCTAAATTTTTCGAAAAAGTTATGCTTGATTATATTCCTCAAGAAATCATTTCTAAAAATGATTTAATAGCAGGAGGGAGATTTAATACACAATTAAGCAAATGCTTTAATCAGGAAGAAGCAAAGGAATATTGGAAAAAAAACATAAGAAATCGAGAAGCCCTTTTTAAATTTCATAGATCTGGATTCGGAAATCTAGGAGCAACACCGGGTCATATTATACCTGATTATGAAACAATAGTAATGAAGGGTTTTAAATATATATACGAAAAAGCTCGTCAAACTTATGATAAACTCAGCGAAGATGAAAAATCTGGCGCAAAAGGAGGAGAACTCAGAGCAATGATGATTTCAGCGGAAATTCCTAAGAAATTAGCAAAAAAATACGCTGAAGAATGTCGAAAATTAAAAAATGAGACAAAAAACCCTGAGAGAATAGAAGAACTTGAACTAATGGCTAAAAATTTGGAAAAAGTACCATGGGCCCCTGCTGAGACTTTTTGGCAAGGTGTTCAAGCAATATGGCTTATTCATATGTTAGTAATGGCTGAAGAATCATATCCCGGAGCAGGACTTTCCTTTGGAAGAATAGATCAATATCTTTGGGATTTATACAAAAAGGATGTTATTGAACAAAAAATAATTACAAAAGAGTTTGCAAAAGAAATTTTGGGTAGTTTCTGGTTTCATTGTAATACAGTATATGATGCAATGATCAGAGCCGGTAAACAGGGAATAACATCGTCACTCGGTCAAATAGTAACCCTCTCTGGTTGTGGTCCAAATGGAGAGGATTTAACAAATGAACTTACATACACTATGATTGAAATTCTTGATTCATGGTACCCAAGCCTTGAACCCAAACCTAATATCAGGCTTCATAGAAATTCTCCTGATAAACTATTGGACATCTTAGTAGAAATTATAGCACGTTCACAAGGTTCTCCATTTATTTTAAATTTTGATGAGAGGAGTATTGCTGGGATGATCGAAGAGGGAATCCCTAAAGAGGATGCTTGGAACTATGGAGTTGTTGGTTGTCTTGAAAATACCATGCAAGGTAATGATAGAAGTGGAACTGTGAATTGCAATCCTAATTTAACTAAATCTATAGAGTTAACATTGTGGAATGGTCAAAATATGCCTAAAAATGATATTACTACTAAACCTGGTGAACAGTTAGGACCAGAAACGGGAAATCCTGAAAATTTTCAAACATGGGCCGAGTTTTTTAATGCTTGGAAAGAACAAATCAAATTCATCATTAAACATACTGTAGATATTAATAATTTATGTGAAGAACTTCGAGGAGATTTTATTCGTACACCATATTTATCATCATTGGTTCGAGGGTGCATAGAACAAGGTTTAGATATTACAAATGGAGGACCTGAATTAAGATTTGTAACAATTGAAGGAGTAGGATTTGCAACAACAGTAGACTCATTATTATCAATTAAAAAGCTTGTTTACGAAGATAAAAAATACACAATAGCACAGATTAAGGATGCTATTATGAACGACTTCAAGGGAAGCGAAGTAATGCAAACTTTCTTGAAAAATAAATCTCCTAAGTATGGCAATGATGAGGATGACGCTGATGAACTTGCAAGATTAGCAATGGAAGCATGGGCACAAGAATGTTGGAAGTATAAGACCCCTACTAATTATCAATTTCGTCCGGGAATGTTATCATGGAACTATTGGGCTGGAACGGATGCTCGTTATACAATTGCAACTCCAAATGGACGAAATAAAGGATCATTTCTATCGAATGCTATCTGTCCTACAGATGGAGCTGATATAAAAGGACCTACAGCAGTCACAAATTCTGTTGGTAAGGTCTTAGGAGGAAAATCTGGAACCGGAGATTATTTTAATTACTTACCAAATGGAGCAAGTCATACTATTACCTTTAATCCTTCTAATATTAAAGATCCCGAGCACAAAGAGAAATTTAAAGCCTATTTACGAGGATATATAGAAAATGGAGGGACAGCTTTACAGGTTAATATGCTTGATGCTGAAATGTTGAGAGATGCTCAAAAACATCCCGAAAATTATAAGAATCTTTTAGTGAGAGTAACTGGCTATAATGCATATTTCACTGCCATAGGTCGTGAATTACAGAATGAGATTATTGCCAGAGAATCTCACAGAATTTAAAAATTTTTATTTCATTTAATTAAAAAAATTAGATAATAGATTTAAGATAATGGCAAGTCCCGAAGCCTTAATTTTTCAAATTCAAAAATTTTCAACAGAAGATGGTCCGGGTATCCGAACAACTGTATTTTTTAAAAAATGTCCATTAAAATGCATTTGGTGTCATAATCCCGAATCTATACTTAAAACCCCGCAACTTGAATGGTTTAAACATAAATGTATTGGATGTAAAACATGTATAGCATCATGTCAACAAAATGCATTATCTTTTGACAATAATAGCTTGTTAATAGATAGAGAAAAATGTAATTTATGCAGAGTTTGTGTAGAAGAATGTCCTTCTACAGCATTAAACATGTTAGGCGAATGGTGGAAGTTGGAAGATCTTTTTAACGAAATAGAAAAAGACAAAATTTATTATACTACATCTCAAGGAGGTATAACAGTTTCTGGTGGTGAACCAACTCAACAACCTGAGTTTATAACCGATTTTTTAAGGAAATGTAAAGAAAATGGAATAAATACAGCAATAGACACTTGTGGATACTCTTCTAAAAGGATCTATGAACAAATTTTACCCTATGTAGATCTTGTGCTTTTAGATATAAAGCATATAGATTCTGATAAACATAAAGAGTATATAGGTGTTCCTAATAAAGCCATCTTAGAAAATGCAAATTGGATTTATAAAAATTTGAAAAAAAATGGTAAAAAAATGTGGATTAGGACACCTATTATACCAAATTACACTGCAATAGATGAAAATATTAGAGGAATTGGTGAATTTATAGTCAATAAATTAGAAAATTTTCCTGAAAGATGGGATCTTCTTTCTTTTAATAATCTATGCATTTCAAAATATGAAAGATTAGATATGGAATGGTCATTGAAAGATGAACAGTTAATGAAAAAGGAAGATATGGAACATTTTTTTAAGATTGCTGAAGCTACTGGTGTTAAGAATCCACATTGGTCGGGATTGACAAAAAGAACGGAGCATAATAACAAAAATACTGGAATTAGCGAAAATTCAACAAAACAATCTTGTTGATAATATCCATTAAGAATTTATATAAGATAAAAAACTTGATAAAATATGAGTGAAGATAAGAATAAATTTGGTTGGGGTTCTGAATTTTCAGATGAACTTATTAAATTTACTCAACCAGATATAATGGTAAAATTAGTTTCTACAATAGATCCAAGAGGATGGCCCCATCTCACAATTATTACATCAAATCGGGCGAAAAGTAAAGATCAGATAGTATGGGGACAATTTTTCGCAGGCACGAGCAAAGAATATGTGCAAAAAAATCCAAAACAGGGAATTTTTTACATGACTCCTGAAGCTCCATTTAAGTTTATCCAAGTTAAAGCTGATTTTACCCATGCTAAAAACGAAGGAGAAGACCTTGAATATTTCAACCAATCAGATTTTTTTCGATATTTTACATATATTAACGTATATAAAGTATTTTATAACAATGTTGTTGCTGTAACCCCTATTAAAGCTTTACCACCTGGTGGTATCCCTAGAAAATTAATTAAAGCTATTGAAAAAGAAGCAAAAACTAATCTAGAGGAAAAGAGGTTAAATGTAATAGGATATAAACTATTTACAAATAAAATAGGTGTTAGAGCAATTGCATATATTGATCCCTTCGATGGATATCCTATAATTATTCCGAATCTTCAACTAAATGCTATTGATCATAATAGGCTCTATTTCCCATTGACAGCATTAAAGGAAGATTTTTTAAAGATTCCTGTTAACTCTAAAGTTGCTGTAATTGGCGCTAATTTCGATATGGCTAGTCAAGTAGTGAAAGGAACATTTACAAGTATTCAATCAGTTGAAAATATCGAATATGGGTTAATAGATATTGAAGAGATATATAATAGTTCTCCACCTATAGTTGGTAAAATTTATCCTGAAATTGAAACAAAACCTAAGGTAAATAATTTTACTCTTTAAATTTTTCTTTAGATAAGAATCTAAAAAAGATCAATAAGAAGAAAAATACAAAGTCTCATAATTGGATAAAAATGTTTAAATATCAAGATTTCGGACTAAAAGAAGATAATTTATACGAAATTATCGCCACAACCTATTCTATAACAAAAGACAGTAAGGAAATTAAGCCCAATGCTTCTTGTATGGGTATTAGAATGATAGAAGGAGATCAAATACAAATATCTCCTTTCTATGGTACAATTACTTATAAAAACTTGAAAGAGTATAGTATGATTGCAATTAATTTCGTTGATGATGTATATTTATATGCTTTAGCTGCTTTAAAAGAACCAGACTCTCCAATAAATTTGACAGAATTTCCCTCAAAGTACTATGATTTTAAATATTTAGAATCTCGTGCAATGGATGTACCTTATATAAAAAAAGCATGGGGAATTTTGATAGGTGAAGTTTCACATGAATTTCAGAAAACTAAAAATGATGAGCTAGGAGAATTTATTATACCCGTGTTTAAATTAGATGTTATTTTTACTGAAAAACTTCGGGAAACTCATAAACTATTTAATAGAGCTGAAAATCTAGCTTTAGAAGCAATAATATTAGCAACCCGCTTAAAGATTGCTAGAGAAAATCAAAACCAAGCTCTATTTTCTAAAATTCATGAAAAAATAAAAGATTTTGTTGAGAATACTAAAAGATTTGGGAAAAATGAAAGAGCACTAAAAACAATTTACCTTGTGGATAAGTATATTAGTAGTTTAATAGATTAATCTTCTTCAAACATAAGCATTTTTCCCTTATATGGCTTAAATTTCCCATTAAATACAAATAAAGTAAGCAAATTTATTAACCTTTCACATTCTTTAAAATTTAAGGTTATTGATTGATTTTTAGTTTTATCTACATATTTTTGATCAAGTTTTATCTTGTTTTTACTTTTATAAAATGCGATATATGTCTCTTTAAAGGGGATTTTCTCGTCTTTTTTAATATTAACACTTATATTTTTTGTCTTCATTAAATTTTATTCTCATTGGTAAATTTTAATATATATAACAAAAATATTATTTTTTTCCAGTTTTAAGAAGCATCAATTAACTTAAATAGAATTCTTTGATCTAATATATTTTTTCAATAAACATAAGAGGATATTGTAAATCTTCAATCCAATCAATTTTTGCAATAACTTCAATAGTTTCATACTTTAAAGTTAATTCAGCACGAATAATTTTCCCCGATATTTCGTCATAATCGAATTGTGTAGATTTGTTCTTGGTAATTTTGTCTCTATCTAATATTATTTTTATTGATTTTACATAAGGTTGGCAAGCAATTGCTGCTTCAATACCATTTTCAATAGAATCTATAATTTTATCGTTTGATGTTATTGGAATACCACAAAGAATATGATATAATGCACCTAGTTTAATACCTGCCTCAAAACAAGCTCTTTCTCTCTCAGTTAAATCAGGGGAGAAATATATTTTTTCATTAGTTTTCGGCATATATTATCAATCTATATATTCTATTTTTGCTCCAGTATTGTTAGGTTTACAAATATAAATATAACCTCCACGATGTTTTTGATTTTTTTGAACTTCTTTTAATAATATCTCCGCTTCTGAGACCGATTCTACAATTCCAACAACACTTGGTCCAAAAGAGGACATACCATAAGCTTTTAGTCCATAATCCTCAAAAAAATTTAGTAGATCTTTAACAATCTGATGCTGCAACTCAATTTCAATTTTTTTAAAACCTAAGCTCTGGATTCGTTTTATGCCTTCTCCAAAGCAAGTTAAATCTTTTTTAATAATACCAGGTAAAATCTTCATGATCACTTGGTTTGATACTTCATTTACTTCATTTCTATGAATAGGTGTAAAATTTTGAAAAACAGAGATTTCTTCGTCTCCATAAACTCCTTTTTTTACATTCGGGATAACAAGTACAAATCTCCAATTTTCTGGTATTTCATGTCTAAAAATAGTTAATGCCGGAGTAGCTGAAGTTGAAGCTGAAGATGGTAAAAATGTCTCCTTCTCTTTCCCTCTGCCAAAATCATGTCCTCCATCCAAAATAAATCCCCCTGTTTTAAAACCTTTCCATCCAATTCCAGATGTTCCACCCCTTTCTACTAATTTAGTTAGGTCTTTATGAGTTAAATGATTAATGTTATTCAATTTCGTTATGGCTGTAGCTATAGCTAAGGATAATTGAGTTTTTGAGCCCAATCCTACGTGTGAAGGAAAGTATCTTTTGAGATAAAAATGAAAATTCTTATTACTAATATTAAATCTCTTAAATACTATTGAAGCTATTTCATTGATGACTTCAATTGATTCTCGATAATACTTATTAGCTTTAATTTTAAATTCTTTAGCAGTATTAGAAGCTTCAAAAACTACATTGGGACGGTCTAACATAAAACCAATACCACCATCGACTCTCCCAGTGTATCCATTCTCATCTATTAAAGAGAGATGAATTCTACATGGGGTTGTTATCCTTAAAGAAGTCATATTTATCTTTATTATTTAAGGAACTTTAGACTATAAATAAGAATTTTCAAAATAATTTAAATGTATTATATACTTTTATTCATAGTTTTTAGAAAATTAGAAGGATTTGAACAATTTGAGCGATTTAGAAGGTTTGACTCGGAATTTAATAGAAAAGGGATACTCTGAACAACAGATTCTTGAAAGAATAGTAAAAGAGTATCACGATTTTAAAGATATTGATAGTTCATTAGCAATGAAATTTGCTAAAGCCATTTTTGAAGAATGTAGAAAAAGTGATATTAGATCTGTATCAGAGCCTTTTGTAAAAGATTTACTTGATATTAATAATGCAAATGTCTCAATAGGAAAACAAGGTGTTGGTTGTAGAGGCGCAGGAGATTTTTTTGTTCATAAATTAATCACAGAAATATCAGAAACTGAGTATAAAGCATTTTTGTCACCAACTTCATTAGATGATGCAGGAGCAGTTCGTATGATAGACATTAAAGATTTTAAAGATCAACCTTATAAACTTGAGGATTTAATAATTGTATCAAAAATGGAAGGAATTC
>JABXKB010000144.1 GCA_013375485.1 Promethearchaeota archaeon
GAATCCTGGATTAAAAGCTAAAAAAAATGCCGAAAATAATCCTGTAGCACGATTGAGTACTTCTTTTCCTAAAAAATACATAACAAGTACTGTTATCCCACCCATAAATGCGGGAAAGTAAAAACAAACATCATATAATGATATCGGTAATCCAAAAAAATTAAGAATTCTATATATAGATACCACTGTTAAAGTTAGTCCAGGTCGTAGACCTCCTCTATAATAACCTCCAGGATACCAGCTTTTATAATCTCTCCAAATAAAGTATTCATAAAGTGTGTGATCGTTTAAATATTCAGCATTGTACCATTGGATCCAAGGATCAAATGCTTTAATTAAGGTTATCCCTCTAATAAGCGGGCTTAATCTAATAAGAACGGCTAGAGTTACTACTAAAAACACTGCCACAAAAAATAAAATATTACTAGTTTTTACGGATACTGATGTCCTGATGCGATCACGGAAGTTCTTTAGTGAAGTAGAGATCTTTACCATAGTTTTATGTTCAATTTTTTATGACTAACTAATTTAATAACCATAATTAAAATTTGAATATAAAAAAAATCCTTAAGATTAAAATGTTTTTCTTTAATCTAACAAATTGTAAAATTCAAAAAAATATGAAAAGAGTTTGTGAGATTTGGATATATTCTTAAAAATCTAAGGAAATGATCCCTATGACTAAATCTAAGTTTCTCTTTAAAATTTACTATATTGGAAAAAAAATATATTATGGATCTCAAAGACAACTTAATTTCTTAACAATTGAGCAATCTTTATTAAATGTATTGAAGATTAGAGGGTATATTCATAAGGCTAAAAATTCAGAATTTGAATTTGCCAGTAGAACTGATCGATTTGTGTCTGCTCGAGGTGCTTGTTTCACATGTATAGTAGAAAAAGAACCGATATTGATGGAAATTAATAGTGTTTTGCCAAATGAAATTGGAATCTGGGCGTATGCTAAAGTACCATTAGAATTCTCCTCCAGATATGATGCTATTTTAAGACATTATATTTATATTGTGCCTTTACCATTTTCTTTTCTTCAAAAAAACTCAGGTATAAATATAAATATTATGGAAAAAGCATGCAAACAATTAGAGGGGCGACATGATTTTCTTAATTTTTCAAAATCAGAAAGAGATGTAATAAATACTGAAAGAGAGATGGATTCTGTAATATTATCAATTCAAGATGATTATTTAATATTTCAATTTAAAAGTAAATCTTTTCTAAGACAACAGATCAGACGAATAATCAAAATCGTTTTAGATTTAGGAAATGGTAAAATTCTTTATGGGGATTTCATGAAATTATTTGATACCTCGAAAGTTATTTCTTATCAACCAGCAGATCCTAAAGGGTTAATTTTATGGGATATTAATTATAATCATAATATCAAATTTATTGAAGATTTAAAATCTAAGGCTAGAATGAATAATTTTTTTTTAAAAAACGAGATGAAATTCGGTCTTAGACGCTATTTATTTAGAGCTTTGCAACAAAACGATTTTAGCCAATAGTGCTTGAAGTTGAATTTCTTCCGTTCCACCTTGGCTTAATCGAAATTCAAATTCAGCTAGTAATTTTGATAGTTCTATTTTTAGAGTTTCTTTAACATTCAAATCATAAATCTCTCTATGTAAATTTTTTATAATATTTTGACCTGAAAGCCCATATTCTTTTATTAAATCTTTTAAAAACTTGATAGATAATGATAGTTGTCCTTCTATTGCAGTATTTAGAATTTCTTTTATTTTATTAGGAGGAACTTCTCCAGCAACACGAAAGACAATTTCTTGATCTATTTTTTTTGAAATTGTACCACATGATTGTAAGTAATTTATTGCTCTTCTACAATCGCCCCGAGAAACTTCTATTATTGCATTTAAGCCTCCAGGAGCTAAAGTAATTTTTTCTTGTTTTGCTACATATTTTACTCTACTTTTAATATCAATATCATTTAGAGAAGCAAATCTAAATACTACACATCTTGATTGAATTGGAGGGATTATTTTATTCGAATAATTGCAAATTAAAACCATTCGACAGTTCTTGGTATATTTTTCCATAGTTCTCCTTAAGGCTTGCTGTGCAGGAGCCGTCATGTTGTCGGCTTCATCAAGAATTAGCACTTTGTAAGGAATGTCTACGGGAGGTCGTGCTTTTGCAAAATCTTTTATATAAGTTCTGATCACATCGATTCCACGAGCATCACTAGCATTTAATTCTAAATAAGTCCTATTTACAACCATCTTTCGTCCATACAATTCTCTTACCATTGCTAAAGCTGAAGTAGTTTTTCCTGTTCCTGCAGGACCCGCAAAAATAAGATGAGGCATAGATTTATCTTTTACAAATTGTTTTAAGCGTTTGATAATCCCCTGTTGATTTACCACTTCATCCAGTACTCTAGGTCGATATTTCTCAACCCAAGGTCGATTCTCAACGAACATACTATTTAAGTATGATTTAAATTTTTTAAAATAATATATATTAAGAATTAAATTTGCTTAATTCTTTATTAATATTCATATCCATAAAAAAACAATAAGATTAGTATGACTGATTATAAAATTACTAAAATTAAATCTAGGTGGATTTTGGATTCACGAGGAAATCCCACTGTTGAATCGGATATATTCGCAGGAAAACATTATTCTAGAGCTGCTGTTCCTTCAGGGGCATCAACAGGTGTTTTAGAAGCACTTGAACTACGAGATGGTGGAAAAGCATTCATGGGAAAACATGTATTAAAAGCGGTATCTAACGTAAATGAAATACTAGGGAAAAAATTAATAGGATTTGATGTCAGAGAACAAGCTAAGATTGATGAGGAAATGATATCTATAGATGGTACAGAAAATAAGAGTAATTTAGGTGCTAATGCTATTTTATCTGTTTCATTGGCAGTTGCAAAATTAGCCTCTCAATTAATGGAAATACCTTTATTTGCGCATATCCATAACTTATCATTTAAAAAGACTCGAGAGGATTATTTGCTCCCTCTACCTTGCTGTAATATAATTAATGGGGGAGAACATGCAGGTAACAATTTATCAATACAGGAATTTATGATTTTACCTGTTGGTGCTAAATCTTTTTCCCAAGCTATACAAAATGCTTCTGAAGTGTATCAAAATCTAAAGAAATTGCTAAGAAAGAAATATGGTCCTTCTGCTATTAATGTAGGAGACGAAGGAGGATTTGCTCCTAATTTATCTTTAACATCTGATGCCGTAGAGATAATCATAGAAGCAATTGAAACCTCGGGATTTCTTTTAGGGGCAGATTTTGTCTTAGGTATGGATGCGGCTGCTAGCGAATTCTTTGAGGAAGGAACTTACGATATCGACGGCAAAAATCTTTCAGAAGAGCAATTATTGGAGTATTATATGGATTTAATCCATGAATACCCTTTCAAATCAATTGAAGATCCTTTTGATGAAAAAGATTTTAGGAACTTCTCAAATTTAACAGCTAAGGTTGATAAAAGTATTCAAATCGTTGACGATGATTTAACTGTAACAAATATTAAAATATTAGAAAAAGCAATAAAAGAAAAGGCAGGCAACACATTATTGCTTAAAGTGAATCAAATAGGATCATTAACGGAAGCTATAAAAGCAGCGAATTTGTCTTTTGATAATGGATTTAATGTTATGGTTTCGCATCGTTCAGGGGAAACAGAAGATACATTTATCGCAGATTTAGCGGTCGGCCTCTGTACAGGTCAAATAAAGACTGGTGCAACATGTCGAAGTGATAGATGTGCAAAATTTAATCAGCTTCTAAGGATTGAAGAAATATTAGGAGATAATGCAAAATATCCCCAAAATTTAGATTCCTGGAAAAAATTCATATAATTTTAACTTATTTATTCTTTCTATTATTTTTTTATAAACCTGTATACATCCACATTAATTTCTTTAGTTTTTTGTGTATGAAATGGAAATGCTCTCTCTAAGACCATATAAAAAGGGAGTAGATTATCAACTTTCCATTTAAATTTTTCAGCATAATTAGAAATAAATTTTTGTATCTTTTTGTTTGCGAGATGAATAGAATACACAATATCTGAAAAAGAGAATGCTTTTTCTAAAAATGGTCTATCTGCAAATTTAGATTGGACTCCAAAAGGGGGATTCATAATTGTTGTTATTTTCATATTTTTTGGTAAAAGTCTCCTTGAAATCTCTAAATATTCTATATCTGCGCATAAAGGAGATATAATATGGCTCAATTCAAGACTTAGAATATTTTCTTTCAAAATTTCTAAAGCGCTTAAATCTATATCAACACTAAGAACATATGCTGCCTTAAAAAAAGCACTAGCAATAGATAATCTCCCTGTACCGGCACCTAAATCTATTATAAAAGTTGATTGATCGATATCATTATGTTCAAAACCAGCGTAATATATTATATCTACTGCACAACTTGCATCGATACAATATTGTTCTAATTGAATTTTAGGATTATTGAATGATTCGGTGTTTTGTATAATAGAGACTAGTTCTTTTTTGCTAAGTTTCATCCAAAAAAATGGTTACTCCTTTAAAATTAATACATTAAATTTATTTATCTTATTTAATACTATTTACTTAAATTAGAAAGAGTATGAGAAATTAAATAATTATTGTTGATATTATTGAGTAAGAAATCTTATAAAGATAAGGATATTGTCTTAACTGGTCAATATTTAGGAGTGGTAGAAGAATTTCTCCCTGATAAACAATCTACATTTATCAAAGATGGAAAAATATTTGCCAGTAAAACAGGTATGATAAGTGTTAATGATAAAGAAAGGAAAATTGAGATAAGCACACATCAAGAAAAAGATCGAAAAATAGTAAAAATTGGAGATACTGTTATTGGTACTATTCTTTTTTTGCGTCAATATTCAGTTGGAATTAGTTTTTATACGATTAATAAAAAAATTCATTTTAATTCAAGTTGTTTTGGAAATATTCATGTATCACAGATTTCAGATAGATATGTAGAAAAAATACGCGATGCTTTTCAGATAACAGACATTGTACGTGCTCGTGTACAAGAACAAAATTTTAATGAATTTAAATTAAGTACAACTGGCAAACATCTTGGAGTTATTTATGCCGATTGTGTTATCTGTGGAAACCCACTTACAAAAATTGGGTATAATAAACTACAATGTGATCGATGCGGAAACCAAGAAACAAGAAAACTAGCCAGTGATTATGGAAATGTAGCTAATAATTTAAGATTCTAGTTATCTTTTTTATTCAGAAAAAAGTAAGTGTGTATTAGTGAGAAAAACAGGAAAAAAAGTTATTCATTTCTATAATAACAGTGGTACATTGGATAATGTAATTCGATTTCTTGAAGATATTCAGAAAAAAATAAATTATCTTAATCTAAATGTTTCTATTGAAGGAAAAAGCATAAAGATTACACTTTTTGGATCAAGAGATCTCCAATATTTAGCAACCGAAAGATTAAAAGATTTAGCAAATCGTTATTTGTAAAAGATTAGTTTTTTTTGTAAAACCAAAAAAAATTTATTTGATTTTGTATATTTTAAATTAAGGTTATCAAATCCTAATCATTAGGAGTAAAAATTATGGCTAAAAAAAAAGCAATCATTCCAGAAGATACGGAAGAAGATGAAATCGACGAACTAGTTGAGGAATTATTAGAGGATGAAGAAGTTGAGAGTGTATATCCAAAAATAGATGAGAAAGAGAAACCTGAACCATCACCCGCATCATTTGAAGAATCAATAGAGGAGGAAGAAGAAGAATTTGAGATTGAAGAAGAACCAAGATTTCCTGATTATAAGTATCTCAATGTAGGAATAAATAAAGGACTGGGAGAAAATGATTATGAAATATCAATTGAAGGGCAATCACATGGATTCTGCAATATTCTTGTAAAACATTTATTAGAAATTGAGGGCGTTAATATCGCTGCTTATAAAGTAAACAATGTGGAATTACCAAAAATTTTTATCCGACTTGAAAATTCAAAAGATTTCAAAATTAAAGATATTTTACATAAAGGAATTGAATCACTTAGAGCTAAAGTCATTGAAGTGCAAAAAGTATTTAAAAAACTTACTTAAAAAAATATTCTCTCTTTTATGAAAACTTTATAAGAAGTCTTAATTCAACTTATCTTAATGGATTATAAGTATTTAATTACTGATTTAAATTTAAATAAATCACAAAAGATTATCGGAACCGATAAGGGTTTGGCAAAAATCGGAGATGGAATTGTAAATGTAGCTTATTCAGTAGCAAAATCTATTTTTCTAACAAAAAACAATCCTAATGATAATATTATTAGAACGGGAAAAAAAGTAAGTAAAATAATTTTAGAAACTGCCCTAAAAAATGCAAATATGAAAAGTTTTGCAAAATCTAGGGCTAGCGCTCATGATCTTGCTGATACTGTTGAATCAATAATAGCTTACGTGTGGCTTGACAATAAAATGTCTCTAAAAGAAATCATTGATTTTTTAGTAGATAATCTTTCGGGGGATCTTTATAATAGAACTGAAGAAATTGAAAAAGCTATCATCGCTTTTACTAACCTTTTAAATCATACTAAAAAATTTCTACCTGAAAATTAGAAAAATGAAAGATAGTCCTATAACAATTGGATTTGACGATGCAACTTTCAATTTAAAAACAAACATTAAAACAACTCAGTTAATTGGGGTAATCTGTCAAGGAACAAGAATGGTAAGAGTTGTAAGAGATAATATAAAGATAGATGGCGATGATGCGACTGAAAAAATAATAAAACTTGTTAGAGACAATGAAAAACATGTACAATATGTTTTAACCCATACAATCACTTTTGGTGGGTTTAATCTTGTTAATTTAACTGATATTTATACTGAAACAGGAAAACCTATTATCGCTATAACAGAACGAGAAGTAGATTTCGATTCTGTAGAAAGCGCTCTAAAAAGTAAATTTCCTAATACATATGAAGGTAAATTAAGATATATTGTTGAGGCTGGAAATTTATATGAAACAGATATAAATACAGCAGGCGGTATATCAAAACTATTTTTTCATTGCAAGGGTATTAACGTAAAAGAAGTCGAGTTGCTTTTAGAAAAAATATGTATTGATTCCAAATTACCAGAATCAGTGAGAATAGCACACTTAATTGGAAAAATTTTTTGAGAGTTTATAATTTTATCTAATCTTTTTCAATTTCATATTCCAAAATTTCCCGCATTCTTTCTCGTAGATCCAATCTGATGGCAGACATTCCATAGGTGGGTATACCTAATTTTTTCTGAACTTTCTTTGCGTTTAATGCACCAGGAAGATCTTGCTTATTCGCTATAGCAATAATTTTAGTATCCATATATCGTGAGAACTTCTTAAATACATCCTTAGTTTTTTCAATATTATCTTCTGTAGAATCACATACTAAAACTGTTAAGCCTGCACCTCTTAAGAAATCTTGCCACATAAAATGATAACGTTCTTGGCCTCCAAAATCCCAAATATTTACCTTTTTTCCATTGAGTACAGAATTCTCAATATCTAATCCTACTGTCGGATTTCTCTCTTTCGATATTTCTCGACCTTGAAGTAAAGATACTAATGATGATTTTCCAACGCTACTTAATCCTAATAAACAAATTTTTTGTTTTGTTGTATGAACTTTTAATCAACCTTTTCTAAATACAACCTTCTTATGTAGAAAAGGCAAATAAAGCTACAAAAAAGAAAATAATATTCGTATGATACCTAAATATTCTTTTAAGAATATCTTCATTTTTCAAAATCTATTCCTTAGGACTTAAAAAAATTGAAAGTAGAAAAGAAATACAATTTCAAAAAAAGTTATAAATTATAATGAAAAAAAATCAAAAAATGTAGGGGTATTATTCGCCTGTAACTATATCCTTTACTATTCCCACACAAACTGTTCTACCCATATCGCGTACTGCGAATCGGCCCATTTCTGGAATTACTTCATACTTTTCAAGACACATTTTCTTAATTGGAGATAGCTCTACGATAGCCGCTTCATTCTTTTTAAGAAACTTAGGTGAGTCCTCAATTACAGCCCCAGTTTTCTGATCTAATTTTTTAACTAGACTACTGAATTTTGCAGCCACTTGAGCAGTGTGTGCATGAACTACTGGAGTATAGCCTTGGGCTATTGCAGTAGGATGCCAAATAACAATAATCTGTCCCGTCCATTTTCCTTTTGGAGTAATTACAGTTGGTGGATCACTTGGATGCCCTAAACAATCTCCTCGACTTGCATCCTCTAAACTAATGCCTCGAATACTAAATCCTACGTTATCACCAGGAATTGCTTGTGGAATCTCTTCATGATGCATTTCAATACTTCGAATTTCTCCTTTAAATCCAGTTGGCATGATAATAATTTTATCTCCTTTCTTTAAGATTCCAGTCTCAACTCTACCTACAGGTACTACTCCAGTTCCCTTAATTCTATAGGAATCTTGAATGGGAAGTCTTAAAGGTTTACCAGTTGGTTTTTCAGGAAGAATAAATTGATCAATTGCATCAATCAAAGTTGGACCATCATACCAAGATAATTTTTCGCTTTTCTTTGAAAGGTTTTCCATTTGCATGCCAGAAGTAGGGACAAAAGGTACATCCTTGAGCTTAAAACCAATGTTTTTTAGAAGATCTCCAACTGCTTCCTTACATTCATTAAATCTTGTCTCAGAATACTCATAAACATCAGCTTTATTGACAGCAACAACAAGTTGCTTTACACCTAAGGTTTGTGCTAAGTAAGCGTGTTCACGAGTTTGTCCATTAGCGGCAATCCCAACTTCCATTTCACCTTTCTTCCCAGAAACAACTAAGATAGCAGCATCAGCTTGGCTTGCGCCAGTAATCATATTTTTTACGAAGTCAGCATGGCCAGGTGCATCAATGATTGTGAAATACTTTGTTTTAGTCTCAAATTTTCTGAATGCTAAGTCAATTGTAATACCTCGCTGTCTCTCCTCTTTTAATCTATCAAAAACAAAGGCATAAGACCAAGAATCTCTATCATATTCTTTTGCGAGTTTTTCTAATTCACGAGCTTCCCTATCTGTAACTGCTCCTGTTTCAATAAGCATCGCGCCCATCATGGTTGACTCTATGGGATGAAGTTTGGAGCAAACTAAATCTTTCCATGATCGATGTGGCCGATAATTACTAAATTTAAGTGTTCTTTTACTTTTGAACTCATTCTTGTTCACTAAAAATTGTTATTTAAATAAATAATTTAAAATAGTTTTTTTGAGATATTGATTTTTAATACTAACAAATTTATATTTCTTTCTATATTAAAAAAGAAGATCTTATCAAAACTTATTTATTTAACTTATTGAAATTCTCACGAGCCTCTTCTAATTTCTCTAAAGTCCAGAAACCATTACCTTGTAATTCAATGCCCCACTCTAGACAAAGCTTATGCAAAGTCTTAACATTACAATCAAAGTGTCGTGCTAACCAACTTTGAGGAAAACTATTAATCATATTCTGTAAGTATTCTTTGCTACCAACTGCCTCTTTTAAATGTACATATTTTTCACGATATTCATTCAAAAGGATTCTCTTTCTCCCCATACTATCTATGTAATTGTCAAGTAGATCATTAAATAAGGATGCACCAAAAGCTAAGCCATATAAATTTCTAGTAGGTTTTATAGGATTATTATTAATGTAATCAGCATTTATATCAACCTTAGTCCTTACTTCGTACTTGATATTATAATACTCTTTTAGTTGGTGTAAAAACTGAACATTAGAAGTACAAATTCGACTTGTTCCTTGAATCCCATCTCCATCAAAAACACCCAATACAATAGCTTTCTGAATGCTAGAAGGGAAACTCTCAAATGAAGGCAATTTGCCACCTCTTTTAAATTCAAAATATCCAAGATTTTTTAGATCTTGAACCATTTCTTTACAAGAAATATTTTTTACTATATTTAAGCGTAATTATCATGTTTCTATAAGTATTATTACAAATTTATTAGTTCGATTTAAATTTGGACTTCGAGTGGAGTTCAAAATTTCAAACTATATATTGGCAAAATTCATAATAGTATTTTAAAAGAAAAAGTAAAAAAAAAATTAACTTGATGAGTTCTAGGGAAAGTTTAGAATATTCAAGGAAAAGGAGTAAATAGCTCTTATGAAGTATAGAAAATTAGGTAATTCGGGGATGCATGTATCCGAAATAGGTTTTGGTTCTTTATTTTATGGAGGAGCTCAGTGGCATGCAACTGATAATCCAGTTTCACGAAGAGAGGGATTAATTTGTCTTAAGAAAGCATGGGAGGGAGGTATTAATCACTATGATTGTGCAGATATATATGGAGGATTTGGTCCCACAGAAAAAATAATTGGAGAATTCATAAAGGACTATGATCGATCAGAAGTTGTTTTAGCGAGTAAAGTTTTCTTTCCAATGAGTTTAAACTCCAATGATCGAGGGCTGAGTAAGAAGCATATTTCAGAAGCTATTGATAAAACTTTGGAACGAATGAATATAGAATATCTAGACATATATTATTGCCATCGGTATGACTATAGTACACCTCTGGAAGAAACAGTAAGAGCAATGAACGATTTAATCGATGAGGGTAAAATTCTTTATTGGTGAACATCTAATTGGTTTGCTGCCCAACTAGAGAGGGCTTATGGAATAGCTAAAAATTTAGGCTTACGTGGTCCGGTCTGTGATCAAGCTAAGTATAATCTAGTGATGCGGTTCAGTAGTGAATGTGAACTACCCTACACGGCAGAATATACTGGAATAGGTATAGTTGCTTATAAAGTATTAGCTGATGAATTGTTCACATCAAAGTATAAAGGAAAAAAAATTGAAGACCTAAGTGATCAAGAAATTAAACCAATTTTAAGGTATATTGGGGATGAAAATCAAAAGCCAGAAACTTCGAAATTTGAAAAAATCTTAAAATTATCGGAAATTGCTCAAGAAATGGAAATAACTCTAGCCCAACTAGCTTATGCGTGGGTATTAAGTAATCCTCTAGTTAGTTCCGCTTTAATTGGTACCAGACATCCTGAAAGGATAGACGAGAATCTTAAAGCATTAGATGTAAGTTTAACAAAGGATACACTAGGAAAAATTGATGAGGTATTAGATAATCGACCATTTGATCTTATCGATAATTGTTATATAGGTGAGGATTATGCATTCTATAAAGAAAGAGTAAAAACTGATCCAAGAGCTAAACTAGGGAAATATCCTTTTGATTGATCTACAAATAATAATAATTTGGTTTTTCCTCAACACTCTAGTAAGAATTATAATAAATATATTGAACCATTTCAGAGGAATCAAGATTTATATTTACAAATCTAGAAAAGAGATTTGATTCAAATAAGAAATATAAATGACATGCAATTTAACTAAATAACAATTAAAATTATTTAAAAATTATGTGTTTCATATGGTAAATGGATACAC
>JABXKB010000427.1 GCA_013375485.1 Promethearchaeota archaeon
TATTCTGAGATGTATACTAATACAAAAGATATACAGGATAATGGACCTTTTGTCGTTCAAACTCCTGCATTGGGTTTAGGTAGATATGGACACCCTGAAACTGCTGGGGGTTATAGAGAAATATTAATTAAAAATGGAAAGTTAGCGTCCTTTAAAGTAAAATATATACAAAGATAGTGTGACTCTAAATAATACAAAAATTATCTAATTGTTAAAATGTTAGCATTGTATCTTAAGAATATTTCTCAGCTTCTTTTTAATGATTTAGAAAAAAATCAACTATTTTTAAGAGAAATCGGACTCCAAGCTCTTGAAAAAGCAATTTATGCTGTAAAACCTAAAAATTTAATGGAAAAATCAATTTATTTCAGAAATAATAAATTATTTATTGAAAATGATGAGTATGATTTACAAAAATTTAAAAAGATTTATATCATTGGGGGCGGTAAGGCAACAGCTGAAATGGTATTCACACTAGAAAAAATTTTGATAAGTTCGAAGGATATTGATTATGAAGGCATTATTAACATACCAGAAAATTCAGAAAAACAAGAATTTTTTAAAAAAAGTAAAATTTTCATTAACCCTGCTTCCCATCCTATTCCAAATGAGAGTGGAGTTAAGGGAACTAAATCTATGATGGAAATTGTAAAGAAATCGACTGAAAATGATCTTATCTTTTGTTTAATTTCTGGAGGAGGTTCTGCTTTACTTACATTGCCAAAACAGGGTATAAAACTTGAAGATTTGCAAAAAGTTAACTCCTTACTCTTATCTTCTGGAGCATCAATTCACGAGATTAACATAATTAGAAAACATTTATCAGATTTTAAAGGAGGTAATTTAGTAAAGAAATTATATAATTCAAGTAGAGCTACTTTGATATCATTGATCATCTCAGATGTTGTCGGAGATAATTTAGATTCGATTGCTTCTGGACCCACAGTACCTGATAAAAGTACATTTAAGGATGCTCTTGAAATACTTAAGAAATATGAACTCTTGGGAGAAATCCCTAATTCCGTAAAAAAGTATTTAGAAGTGGGAGTAACAGATAAAACCTTAGAAAATCCAAAACCCAATGATGACTGTTTTACTAATGTTCATAATTATTTAATTGGGAGTGTGATTTCTGCTGTTGAAGAAATTAAACCTTTTTTGAATGAAAAAGGATTTGTGGATAATTACTTTTCTAATGAAATAATTGGTGAAGCTACGGAATTTGGAAAATCTATCTATAGTATCATTCGCCAATATATAGAAGAGTGGTTAGATCGCAATAAAAGTGAAAATCTTGCTTTAATCGGAACTGGTGAATTGACTGTTACAATTAGAGGGAATGGGGTTGGTGGAAGGAACCAAGAGATGCTTTTAGGCTTCCTAAATTATGTAAAAGATAAAAAAATCAATTATAATTTCTTAATTATTGGTGCTAATCTTGATGGTATTGAAGGTAACAGTGAAGCAATGGGAGCACTTGTTGATAATTATGTTTTGGAACAAATAATTTCAACGAATATTGATTTAGAGAAGTTTTTAGAAAATAATAATTCAAATGGGTTTTTCAAACAGTTAGGTGTTGAACTTATAACAGGCCCTACAGGATGCAATGTTAATGATTTAGTCTTGATTCTCCTTTTAAGATAATTTAAATTAATAAGACTCTTAATAAATGTGATCAAGATGAGTAATGTAATTATTTGTCCCGTTTGTGGTTTTAGTTTTCAGTTCGATATGAAAACAAGAATTCCTAAGATTAAATGTCCAATGTGTGGTCATGAATTTGGTGATCCTAACTTATTTCCATTTCTTCCAAAAGAATAATAAGAAATTTGTGTAAATTGGGATAAAACTTAAATTCTGTTACACACAATTCTCTTACCTTATATTGAAAAATTTTTTATATGTTTGGGGATGTTTTTATTTTATCGATTAATTTATATTAATTGGTAAATAATTTTCAATTTAATACAAAATAAAGTCTAGGTAAAAAACAATGGCTAAAAAAGATAAGAAAAAGAGAGAACCGAAGCCAACAACGCGAATGGGCTATGATAAAACAGAAGTTGATGAAGAAATTGTTGCTGATGGATTGAAAAGAAAAGATATGGACACAGGTCGAGTTGAACTGATGGATCGAGACACAAAGACACCAGTTATAGAGACCTATGATGAGGACACGGGGAAACTCGAGGGTAGTATCGTTTTGAAAGGAGGTAATAGAGAAGGATTATTAGCATTAGTAAAAATAATTGAAGAAGTAGATGTAAAACAGGATCATTATGCTAATATTGAATCTTTTACACATAATGGAAAATTCAATATTGAAAATCCTAGTAAAGTAGATAGATTATGGGATATTGACATTTCACTTGAAAATATTGGAAGTACAGATTTGAAATCAAAGGATATTTCAATAAGAGAGTTAGGTACTGAAGAACCAGAGAATATTGACTCAAGAGAATTTAAAATAAAAAAGGATATAAAAAATTTGCTTCTTGTTAAAGAATTTATTAACACAAATCCCAATGCGGATGATGTGTTAAACATCAATGATATTGAGAAAGAACTATTAAAAGTTAAGGATAAAAAAAGTGGTGTTTCCTCTAAACCCTATAAACCTTCTAAAAAAGAACCTGATGCTGAAGAGGAGGAAGAGAAAGAGGAAGAAGAGGAAATGGAGGGAGAAACATGGGGAGATGGTGGAACTCTTGTTGAAACTGGTTTAGAATCTTTCGGAATCTCTATTGACAAAGAAAATGTTGTTCACTTTGCTATTGCTCTTAGAAGTATGTTTGATAAACCCGTTTCTAATATTAAAGTTGTAAAAAATATTCCAGA
>JABXKB010000145.1 GCA_013375485.1 Promethearchaeota archaeon
TGATCTTTATATTGTATTATCGTAAAAAAATTTCTCCATATGCTTCAGCACGACTGAGAAAACATTCAAATTTGGCGGTAGTTTTACAAGATAGTATTACTGGTGCTGCTGTGGTTAGGTCTTTTACTGCAGAAAAACTGGAACGAAAAAAGTTCAGCCAAGCCGTATATTCTTTTAGGGATAATTGGATTGGAGAAACTAAAGTTCAATCAAAATATTATCCTATGTTGATACTATATATTGTGATCGGAACTACATTTCTGGTCAGCTGTGCATTTGTTTTTCAGAATACATTAACAATTGGCGAATTAGCTACAATAAATTTGCTTTTGATAACGCTTATAGATCCTACTAATGTTCTATTCTGGGCTACTAATGATATGATGAGTGGGTTTGCTGCATGTTCACGTTTATATATTGCTCTTTCAAGAGAAGAAAGCGAACATGGTGAGGATAATTTTTTTGAATGGTCTAATAGTTTCAAAGGGCGAATTGAATTCAAGAATGTCACATTTGCTTATAGAAACGAAGATGATATCACTCAACCAATTCTTAATAATATAACTTTTACTATTGAACCATATCAAAGAGTTGCTCTTGTTGGTCCAACAGGTGGAGGAAAAACAACTTTAGTAAAATTACTCTTACGTCTTTATGAACCACAAAATGGAACAATATTACTAGATGGAATAGATATTCGAAATTACCCTCTTCAAATATTAAGAAGACATATGGGTTATATAGAACAAGATATCTACTTATTTTCGCGAACAATAAATCAAAATATTGCTTTTGGTAAGCAAAATGCAACACTAGAAGAAATAATAGAAGTAGCAAAGCTAGCTCAAGTTAATGAATTTGTTCAAGAATTTCCTGAAAAGTATAATACGATTGTAGGTGAGAGAGGAACACGGCTCTCTGGAGGAGAAAAGCAACGAGTTGCAATTGCTCGAGCTTTTTTAACAGATCCTGAAATTATTATATTCGATGATTCAGTTTCCGCTGTAGATAGTGAAACAGAAGAGAAAATTGGACGTGCTATGGAAAATATTCTAAAACATAGAACTACATTAATAATTACTCATCGTTTACACACAATTCGAACTTCTGATAAGATAATAGTACTCAGGAGAGGAAAAATTGTAGCAGAGGGTAATCATGATGAATTACTCTATAGTTCAGAAGATTATAGACGGATATTTGGGAAACACTTAACCTTACCAGAATTAAAAATTAAAAAAGCTCATGAGGTATAAAAATGGGGATTTATTCTGGAATATTTAATGAACAGACAGTAAGAAAGTATAAGGATCGTGAGCTTTTTATTAGATATATAAAGAGAGTTGCTCCTTTTAAAAAAAATGTTCTCCTCATTTCTTTATTTGTTTTGATATCAACAATAGCTGAAGTTATCAATCCTCTTCTGGTAGGAGTTGCCGTTGATGAGCTTTCTAAAATAAATCGTAATATAGTGGTAGCTACTGTCGCTGGATTTGGTTACCTTTTATTATCTTTAATAATTTGGATAATGTTTTTCTTTCAACGGAGAGAGATAGGTAAATTTGCTCCTTTTTTTCTAGATAAACTCCGTATGGATATTTTTGATAAATTACAGGAGCAAGATATGAGTTTCTTTGATAAGTATGAGAGTGGTAGGTTAAATTCAAGAGTCTCAAATGATGCATTAGATTTTGGGAATACTACTATCTTAATAACTGATACAATAGGTAATTTTCTTATCAGTATCTTAACATTTGGAATTCTTGTTTGGTTAAATCTGACACTAGCTCTAATTACTTTAGCTTCAGTTCCTATTATCTTATTATTAATGTTTTCCCTAAGAAAACTTGCTAGAGTTATTAGTAGGGCTTATAGGAAATCAATTGGTAATATTAATGCTGCTATGGTAGAATCAATTGAAGGCATACAAGTATGTAAAAATTTTGGGCAAGAAGCTATAGTTTCTGAGCAGTTTAATGAGACAAATAAAGAATATTTTAAAACAGGTTTTAAAATAACAGCAACAACACACATGTGGAGACCTTTACTTGAGACTGTTTCTGGAATTACATTAATAATTATTGTTTATTTTGGTGGTCATTTTGTCCTTCGAGGAATTACAAATCCTGGAACAATTTTTATGTTTATTTTATATCTTCAGAGATTTTTCCGTCCTATCATGGTAGTAGCTCTTTTTTTTCCCCAACTCAGTGCTGGTATGGCAGCTTATGAGCGTATTCTTGAAATTCTTGACTCAGAACCTAATGTGAAGCAGAACTCACAAACTTTTATAGTTGATAAGTTAGAAGGAGAAGTTGTCTTTTCTGATGTAGATTTTTGTTATAGAAGAGGTGAATGGGTTTTTAAAGGTTTAAATCTGCGAATAGAAAAAGGTGAAAAATTAGCAATTGTAGGACATACAGGAGCAGGAAAATCAAGTGTAGTAAAACTCATATCTCGTTATTATGAATATCAAGGTGGTTCGATTAAAGTTGATGGAATTGATATTAGAGACGTAAATTTAGATTCATACAGAAGAAATTTAGGAATGGTTCAACAAGATGTGTTCTTATTTTCAGGTACAATAGAAGAAAATATCCGGTACGGAAGACAAAACGCTTCAGAAGAAGATCTTTTGCAAGCTATCAGAGCAGTTCATGCTGAAGAACTTATCGAATATTTACAAGATGGACTTCAAACAAAAATAGGCGAAAGGGGAAGAGGTCTTTCTGCGGGTCAAAAACAACTTATTAGCTTTGCTCGAGCACTCTTAATGGATCCTAAAATCCTCATCCTAGATGAAGCTACATCAAGTGTTGATGCTTATACAGAAGCCATAATTCAAGAGGCTCTTGAGGTGCTTTTAACTGACCGAACTTCAATAATTATTGCTCATCGACTATCAACTATTTTAAATGCTGATCGAATAATTGTGATGGAAAAAGGGAAAATCATCGAAGAAGGCACTCATGAGTCCTTACTCGCTACTGGAGGAAAATATGGACAACTGTATAAGCAGTATTTTGAGCATCAAAGTTTGAACTGGCAACCTATTCGTATCGTTCAAGCAACTAAAAGTTCTGAAAGATAACTTTTTATAATTAATTTCAATTATTAGGATTCATATCATGGAAAGAATTCATATAATACATCTTCTTCCAGATCTAAAAGAAGTTCAGGTTTAACTTCATCTATATGCAATTTAACAGTCCTTTTTAGAGTAAAATCTTCATCCTGTAATCCATATTTATACCAATGTTTAAGGATACCAATTCGGGAGACTTTCTTTGATTTTATAATTTTTATAATAAAATTAATCCATCTTTCTATGTCTAATTGTCGTTCATGTTCAGTTATTGAGCCTTTACTATGTATAGGTTTCTTTTGTAACTTATTTCTAATCCAATCATTAATCTCACCTACAGTCCATTTTTTTTTCTTTAGAGTCTTAACCTTCTTGGAATTCAATAACTTTTGATATTCTCTTTCTCTATTTAAAATCCCTAAAGACGTATCACAATCACAGTAATCTTTAGTTGCTCGATAATATAGCTCCCCTGGACGGATTTGAGAACTTAAGTTAATATTATTAATTGGAGAAAAAGCCATATTATATTGATCTATAATTGTTCTTATAGATTCAATATTTGTATCATTTGGTAAAGCGGAAGTTATATAAAAACACATAAGAGTCTGAATTATCTTTCGTTTTTTATTCTTTTCTTAAATATACCAAATAATGTAATCATAACCAATACTCAATTTTAAAGAAATATAAAAAAAATTATTTAGTTTTTAATACAATTGTAATTGCTCTCGTAAGACGAATAACATCCATTACTTTTCCTTTTTTAACAGTAATTTGCTCTCGTGAAATAGCATGAGTAAAATCTCCTTTACCTTCACAAATTCTCACGATTGCCGTAGGATCTCCAGACATTAAGATGATTGCATCAGGTTTTGTACCCTCAGTTACAGTGGCGTTCCGATTTTTGATTTCTAAAAAGAAAGGATCTTGATTATCAAGATTGAATTGAAATGACATTTCCCAATCAACATCTTTTCCCGCAATATTAGTCACAAATACAGCTTGAGCTTTAGGATTCGTGTTTAATTTCTCTACAATTTTACTTAAATTTTCTTTTGCTTGGCTCATTATTATTCTCCTCCTTCATATTCTGGTTTTGATATCCATTTTTCATATTCGTCTTCAGGGACAAAGAAAAAGTCAGTCATTTTACCCTCTCTCTCCTTATTAAAGACTGCTTTGACTTTTTTCCCCTTTTTTATTTTAGAGGGAACCAAATTCTCAGAGAATATACCTTGAAGTAATGCAGTTTCCGCACCATCAAGTTTTATAAACCCTATTCCATAAGGGATCGCTTTGATAAAGGCTGAAGTAGTATACCAGACTATAGTGCTAACTTCTATGGTTCCAGTTTGGTTAAGTTCCACCCAGTCTGCTGGTGCATAGCAATCAGAGCAATTAATCCTGGGAGGCATCCATGTTTTTCCACATTTAGTGCATTTTGTACCTAATAACTTTTTGTTATTCATTAACTCTATAAAAAATTTGGATTGACCTCCCATTGTGTATTTATAGTTGATCCTAATTATATCTCTTATTTGATGGTCCTGAAATTCTTCACTCATGATTTTTTCAACCCCTCCTCATTTGCCATTACTATAACAGCGGCATACGCTGCTCCAGGTCCTCCTATAGAATGCGAAATAGCTCGCCCTTTTTCTATTGTTACTTGATGTTTTCCTGCTTCTCCTCTTAATTGAAGTGCCGCTTCTCCTGTACTCATAATTCCAGTTGCTCCAACAGCATGTCCACAACCTATTAACCCTCCAGAAGGACAACATGGTAATTCCCCTTCAATCCAAGGACCTTCTCCTGATTTTTCAAATGTCTTTTCAATCCAAGGGCCACCCTCTCCAAAAGGAACAAAACCGAGCTCTTCATATGAGATAACTTCTTGTCCTGAGAATGCATCATGAAGTTCAGCTACATCGATTTGCTCTTTAATTTTATTATAATCGAGTTCTGCCATTTTATACGCTGCCCTCGCAGCATATATGTTTGAGTAGAGACGTCCCATATCTTTTCGATTACCAATAAAGCAATCAGTGTTAGCCGCATCAACTCCAGTGATCCAGATTGGTTTTTCAACCCCTAATTCTTTAACTTTCTCTTCATTCGCTAATATTAACGCAGCTGAAGCTTCTGAATAAAGGCAACAATCAAGCAGTTTGAATGGATGACATATTATCCTAGAATTCATGACTTCTTCTACTGTCACCTTCATAGGTGACTGTGCCTTAGGATTTAGTATAGCATTCCCATGATTCTTTACACTAACGTAAGCCATCTGTTCTTCGGTTGGATTCCCAAATTCCTCATAATGAGCATTAACCATCGAAACATATGAGCTAGCTGCCATCATGCCCATTGGGTATTCATAAGTCATATCGGCGGAATAAGCAATCGCATTTAAAACTTCTGGAGTAGTTACACCGGTTTGTTCGTCGTAACAATCATTACATTTTTCGAGACCTATACATAGGCACAGATCACTTAATCCAGAAGCAACTTCTGCATACGCCATCCGAACCGTATACCCTCCTGTGGCACCACCAGTCGCTACTCTCGTACCAGGCTTATTGTTCATTCCTAGATAACTGTTAGTAAATATATCCGGCATAAATTGACGCTCAAAAAGCTCATTATAAATCCCATACACTGTAGACTCAAGATCTTTATGCGAAATCTCTGCTCCATTTTTGTTTGCGTCATCGAGAGTTAGTTTTGTTGCATCATAAGCAAGCTCGAAGTATGTTTTATCTAAATATCTTGCTCGAAAGGGTGTAATTCCTATACCGATAATTGCAACTTTTCTTGGCATTATAATATATTACCACAAAATTTGCGTTTAATTCTTTTATTTCAATTTAATTCAATTATATATATGAAGTAAAATTAGGTAAAAAACTATATAACTCTATATTTTTTAAAATTGATCTTAAAGAATAAAATTTTCATCAAGAATTTTCTTGATAAAATCTTTGTTATTATTGTAATAATTCTTGAGCAACTTTTATTCCTAAGTTAGTTAACTTAAATACACGAGGAATTTGACAATCACTATTACGTATTAATTACCAAAATTGAACAGAAAAGAATGTAATCGCTACAAAAATAATCCCACAGATAAAAATTACTAAAAAGTCCACTTTTTTTATTTCGGTGTTCGGATTACTCTCTAATCTTTTATTGAAAATTAGAGTGATTAGAAATGGTATAAGAAATATAAGACCATATGCTGATAAAGTAGTTGGTTTATATAATTGTTCAGGTACATTTCGATACAATCCAAAGAAGATCCAATCTAATATAATTGCTAATATTAGAAAGATTAAAGCTACGTATAGGCTTCCAATCCAAAATGATCCGTTTGAATATTTTTTTAAGCAATAATACGAAGTAAAACCCCAAATGGTTGGTGCTAGAATAAGCATCATAATTATTCCAAATAATTCATTTAAAATCCAAGGTATCCATAAAACAGCATTTGCAAACCAATACACAGAGATTCCAACTAAAAACGTTAAAAATAACCAGTTCTTACTCATTTTCTCACCATTAATGTTTAGAGATTTTTTAATTTTTCAACCTTAAGTTAAGTCTTTTAGCGACATTTTTATAAACATCTTTTAAAGCTAACTTAGTTGCATCATAATTTAATTCAAAATAAGTTTTATCTAAATATCTTGCTCTAAAAGGAGTGATTCCTATCCCTATTATTGCTACTTTTCGCAATTTTTCTCACTCTTAATTTTTAATTCTTTTATTTAGTTATTTTAAGTTTAATTTATGAATTAAGTAATATTTAAATTTTTGATATTTTATCTAATAGGTATTTTAAATAAATCAATTAACAGAACCTGTTTAAAAAAATAGAATTTTTTTATTATCAGTACTCAACTTACTGTAAATTAAATTATCTTAAAGAAAAAAGGAAAGTTAAAATTACTATTTGCTTTCTACTATTTTTAATTTACTTTTAGCACCAATTTTGTTAAATTCACTAGGAGTGATTTCTATGTCTTTTCCTGTCAATGCATTTACAATTGTAGCTGTTAATATTCCCCAAGGACAAATTGAATTAGTTAATTCTTCTGGTTTCATGTAAGAACGAACTATAGCTGTAGAACAATTAATAGATTCCAAGGTAAATTCATTTTCAGAAATCCAATCTAATTTTAGATTTTCAGCCATACCTATTTCCGTAAATTTTTTCATAGCAATTTCTAAAGCTTCATTTAGATTATATTTTTTTAATTCATTTAGATCAAGTCCAATTCGTTTAGAATATCGTTCTTCAATTTCAAGCATCTTTTTTTAGGTCAAAAAATATCGTAAGAAAAAAGCTTAAATATAATTACTAATATAAAATTTTTGTATAAATTCATTATAAATTGCCAAAAAATTCAATTAATTAACTTCTGAATTTTTATTGCAATCAATTTAACTATATGAGATTAGAAAGAGGTGTAATAGTTATTTCTCAAGATGAGATGAAAGATTTAACCAAAGATTTAGATGATAAGGTTGTAAAAGCTCTACAGAATAAGGTTGATTCATATGAAAAAGAGATCAATGAACTAAAAGATATTTTGGAAAAAAAAGACGAAGAAATCGCAAGCTTAGCAAAATCCAAAGATGAACTGAGTTCTGAATTAGAGGAGTTTCGAAGAAAGCTTTCAGACTTAGATAGTAAAGCTGGTGACCTTGAAAAATTAAATAGCGAAGTCTATGATCTGAAGAAAACAATTACTTTAAAAGATAATGAAATCAATAAATTGGAAGCAGAAATGGATGAAACCAAGCCTAAAGTAGCAGAATTAACTAAAAATAATGAAGAGTTAAAGAAAAGTATCACTGAAAAGGAATCTAAAATTAAAGAACTAACCGATGCTATCACAGAAAAAGAAAAAGCATTTGATGACCAAAAAAGTAGATTAGAAAAAGTGGAAACCGAATTATCAGCACTAAAACCAGCAGCACCAGCAGAATATACAAGTGAAGAGCGTTTAGTTTGTCCAAGTTGTGGTGCGAGAGGAAAGGATCTAAAAGTTGAAGAAGATAAAAGTAAAGTCCTCAGTTATGTTGGTCATGCACCTATGTATGCCAAAAATAACGTTTGTAAGAAGTGTGGATATAAATTTTAACCAGTTTATTTTTCCTTATTTTATATTTTTATACTAATTAATCTAAAATTAATCAACTAATAAGTCAATTTTAGTTAACGTTTTTATTTCTAGAAAGCAAGAATAAACTATCTTAATTTCAATTTTTGATGTGATATAAAAGTTGATTAAAACAAGAATAACTGAAAAATTTGGGATAAAATACCCAATAATAAGTGCTCCAATGGGGCCATTTTATACAACAGAATTAGCTGTTGCAGTTTCTGAGGTGGGTGGATTAGGTGTAGTAAGTCATGCTACTTTAAGAGGGAAAAATTCAGTCAAAGATTTCAAAGAGCAATTAGATTATGTTGTTGAACATACAGATAAACCCTTTGGTATAAATGTACGCGTAGCTCGAATCCAGACAGATCATAGAGTTTTAATAAGAAAGATCCCCCAATGGCGTAAAGAAAACCCAAAACTCAGGGAACAATTAATTTATGGCCTAACTAGTGCTGGAGGTCCCCGTGTTGTAGGAAGAATGTGGAAACAAAAAGCACCAGATTTGTATCATTTTCATGTTGGACCAGCTTTATGGTTAGCAGATAAAATTGTAGAATCTGGTTGTGATGGGATTGTAGCGACAGGAACCGAAGGCGGTGGTCATCAAAGTTATGAAGGTATAACTACGTTAGTCTTAGTACAACAAGTTGCTCAAAAATATCCTGATAAATTACTGGTAGCATGCGGAGGTTTTGCTAGTCCTGAAGGAGTGGCAGCGGGATTAGCTATGGGAGCTGATGCTGTTGCTATGGGAACCCGATTCATCGCCTCAAATGAGAGTGAATTCCATCAGAATTATAAAGATCTTATCGCTCCCGCTTCAGCGCGAGATACAATACTTACGACAGGCGGTTTTGGCCCCATTAGATTATTAAAGAATAAATATTGCCTTGAACATGGTGAGGTTATAACTAAGGAAGAAAAAATATCCCAAGAATTAGCTTACGAGATGGATAAATATTTAAAAGATCTTCTTGCTTATGAAATCGTTTATACCGAAGGGGACACGGTTAATGGAGCTGTACCAGTAGGACAGACATGTGGATTAATAGATTCCATAATTGATGTTGATGACATTGTAAGTGGTTTCTCAAAGAAAGCTGAAGAGTTATTGAAGAACCTATGCTCAAATATATCTTAAAATTCTTTTTTTTTTTCTTCTTCACTTTTTAAACAGAAATAAAAAAAATAAAATTATTAATTATTATTCTTGCTTCCGTAATTCTCTCCTAAGAATTTTTCCAATCACCGATTTTGGTAATTCTGGAACTATTTCTACTATTCTGGGATATTTAAAAGGCGAAATATTGTCTTTACACCAAGATAATAAATCATCTTCGGTAACTTTACCTTTATAATCTGGTTTCAGTGAGACAAAAGCTTTAATCGTCTGACCTGCTTCTGGATCAGGAACCCCAATAACTCCAACTTCGTTGACGGCTTCATTCATGTAAATGAGATCCTCTACCTCTCTAGGGAACACACCGTGCCCTTTATATTTAATCATATCACGCTTTCGATCTTTAATGCGGAGATGACCATCCTTATCTATACACCCAATATCTGCTGTATAATACCAGGTAGTTCCTTTTGAATCCTTTCTTAACGCATATTCGGTATCTTTTTTTCGTCCTAAGTATCCTAGCATAATTTGAGGACCAGTACTGCATATTTCACCGATATATTGAAATTCATCTAGACCACAATTTTCACAACTCTCATTAAGACATTGAGGTAATATTTTTGTACCTTCCTCAGCATCAACTATCTTAATGAATGTATCTGATATTGGAAATCCAACTGTGTTTGTTTTTTGAAACTCTTTTTTAAATGGATTTAGAGACACAACTGGAGAGAATTCTGACATTCCATAACCCTCAACAAGGCTTGCTCCTGTAATATCTTCAAATTCCTTTTTAACTTCTTCAGGTAAAGCGCTAGCTGCTGAAATACACGCTATAAGTGAATCTAATTTCCCTTTATACTTCTTAGAGTCAGGGTCTAAATTGATTTTTATATAAAGAGTAGGAACTCCTGGCATATATGTAGCTTTTTCTTTACTTATATAATTTAAAATTTTTGATATTTTTTCTGGAGGTCGTGGTAATAAGATCATCTTCCATCCTTCTAATACAGAAACCGTCATTCCTATATTACCAAAAGAATGAGCAAGTGGTACTACGAGCAACATTCCTCCTTTACCTTTTAACTCATTCATTTCTGGTAATTGCGTTGTAGCCCATATATCTGTCTGAAGAGCATTAACTACCATTGAATAGTGAGAAGTCATTACTCCTTTCGGAACTCCAGTAGTTCCTCCTGTATATATTAACACTGAAATATCTTCTTTAAGATTTAAATCTACTTTAGGAACTTCTATTGGAAGACCGTTATTTAAAACTTCTTGAAATTTATGGAATATAATATCTCCTACTTTTTCAGGCCAATCTTTCATTCTAGGAACTTTCCCAAGAGCAGTTCCAAGTTTAGCTTTTAATGGAGGTAAATATTCTGCGGTTCCTGTTAAAATGATTTGTTTAAGCGTAGGCATTTTGCTTAATTCCTTGCCAAGAAGATATTCTTCATATAAAAAATCTAGGATTACTAGTAGTTTAGCTTTTGAATCGTTGACTTGATGAACTATTTCAACAAATCGGTTAACAGGAAGTATTGGATTAGATACTGCTCCAATTCTCACAGTAGCCCAATGAGCAATGACATATTGGGGTACGTTAGGCAAGTCGATACATACTACATCTCCTTTTTTTACTCCTAATTTGACCAGGCTTGTTGCGAATTGATCAACTAGAGTATCTAATTCTAAATAAGTCATTCGGAATCCTTCAAAATAAATTGCCTGTGAATCTGGATATTTTATAGCAGTTCTACTTAAAAGTTCTCCAAGAGGAACTTCATCATAATCAACATGTCTTGGCACCTCTTTTGGCCAGTTTTTATTGATTCCATAAAATTCTATTAGTTCTTCATCACTCATTTT
>JABXKB010000428.1 GCA_013375485.1 Promethearchaeota archaeon
CAATAACCAATACTTGAATAATTTCCTTCTTTTACAGCGCGATAGAACAAATGTAATGTATCTCCTTGCTGAACCACCGTAGGGTTTAATACAGCCTGATTTTCAAACTCGTTCTCAGTTGCTTCCAAAAGAACTCTTTCTCTTTGTACTATTACCATAATTTGGTATAACGATCTCTTTCTTATTAATTCATGGATATTCCATTATTATCCAAAATTCTTGATTATTAGGGAAATTGTGTTTCTTAATAATTCATTAAAGAATAGCTAGCAAAATTGAATCGTATAAATAACTTTTTATCAATTCTTAATGAAAGATGTAATATTTGGTTAAAACACTCATAAAAGCTTTATAAATTAGGTTAAATATTTTTAATACAGATGAATTATAGATTCGTGAAAATAATATATCCGTATAAATCTAAAGATGGAAATTTAACGCGCATTTCATCATTAAAAGTTCTATTAAGAAATAAAAACATTACCATTTATGATACTGTAGAGCAGTTTGAAAAGGATTTAGGTTCAAAAATAAAAGAAACAATCAAAGAAGTTAAAAAACTAGTTATATTGAGAGAAATTGTAAACCTCCACAATATTAATGGCATTAAAAGTATGAACCAGATAAGAACAATGGTTAAACAAATAAAATCTGGAAAAAATATCCTATCTCCACGCGGATTACCAAATATTAAATTAGTAAAGACAAAGCAATCGGAATGGATCTTATTTGATGGACACCATTCTTTACTTTCTTACATGATTGCTGGAAGGACATATTTACATGAAGTCCCTCATTTTGTTATCAAAAACGAGAATGGTTATGTAAATGATAAAGAAATTCTTATATTTTTTGGAATTCATTCCAAAATCTTAAATGATTCTGATTGGAGAAAATATGTAATAAATTAGTAAGCACCAAAGGAAGGACAATTATGTAAACGAGAGCAAAAAAATATGGGTGAGCTCTTCAATTCAATTAGTGTTTTCTACAATAGAAACAAAAATTATAACGTAGTTGATGTATGAAATAAATATCTTTATATCTCAAATCGTCATTTTCTACATGAGTTTAGTGGAAAATTATGCTTTATTATAAATTGTTTTAGAAATTTATTTTTATTTCATTATTTAAAATAAGATTAAAGTGTTTTCAGATTTTAGTATTCCACAAAGGGTGCTTTCCTAGAATCCTTGAATTGATTGTTTAGAATTTTTATGATTTGATTAGAAAAAGATTTAAAATGAGAAATTTCTCCATTGAAATCCTGTAATATTTCTTTATATTTTTTAAAAAACTTATCAACAATCTTCTCAGAAATGGTTTCTAATAATTTTTTATCAAATCCTTTATTATCACATTTAAGTACTAAGTGATAATTAGATTTATGCGTGTAAAAGAAAAAGATAAAGCTGTCAAGCTCTAATGTTTTTAAACTTTCTTTAAAACTCTGTTTTGTAAATCGACAAATCACATCAAAATAACCTGCTATGGATTGTTCATCGTCAAACTTTTCATTATTAATGAAATTGTGATAAAATAAAGCTATTCCCGCTTGATTAATAATCATTAATTCTTGGATCATTTTAGTTAAATTGCTATATTCTAATCTGGAAATTTCATCTAAAATATAGAACATTTCATTTTTAAACTTTTATTTAATAATTTATCAAGTTCATAAAATTGATGTTCTCTTTTTTTTAAATACACATATCTTGTATATATATACATATTATTCATTCAATGATAAAATGAGCATATTGTTTTGTTGGTTTTAGAAATAACCATGAGTTTTAATCAGAATCATACTTTTGTTTTATTATTAAAAATTTTAATGACTAAAGGTGAAGTTTATGGCTTGGGGAGGTTCATTGAATAAAAATGGTTCTGATTATATCAGAAAGCTTAGAGAAGCAGATAGAGTTATCGCTTTTTTAGAGACCCTAAAAGAAGATTTAAATACTAAAGAACAAGTAAATTTATCTAAGACTATTGAAATCATTGTTGAATATATTTCAAAAATCTCAGAGAAATAAGAATAATAATTTAGATTTTCTGTATAATTTCTTTGATGATATTAATAATCTGGTCAGCCACTTTTTGAATAGTGGGAGAGAGATTAAACTTAAAAAAGGGAAGATCTTCATTTTCGCTTCTCTCCTCAAGTGTGTATTCATCTTCTTTATAGAAGCTTAATTCAGTAAATCCTTCAAGACTTTCTGGTACAATTCCTATCATGAAAACCTCTAAATCTGATAATCTTTCAAGCAATAAGTCGACAACTATATGGATTGGAATAGTATGGGAAGATATTGGCACCAATTCTTGAATATTCTCTCGCTCGATTATAGCAACTGTTCCGGGGGGTTGATTTAAAGTACATGTATCTATAAGAACAAGATGTGATGCTTGAAAATCTACGACATCTTCAATTCTACTCATCGGATCAATTCCAGCATTAATAAATTGATATTTCTCATTGGAATAAGATAAGAGTTCACTTACGATATAAATACTTACTGCGTCATCTCTAAGTTTTTCTTCACCCACACCCATGAAGACGACTTTCGTAGCACCCTTTAATCTAATCAACAGTTTTTCAAACATCTCTTTCATATATTTATAAATAATTGGCGTTTTATATTCTCAATGTAAAATATGGTAATTTGAAAAACATTAAAAATATAATACTTTTTCATTAACTGAATTAAAAAAATTCCAATTGATAAAACAGGCTTTAAATTAAAGAAGATGATTATATTTGAATTTAACAAAAAGGGAAGATGTAATTTCTAG
>JABXKB010000146.1 GCA_013375485.1 Promethearchaeota archaeon
ATTCATCTCAATAACATTAAAATGTTGACTTTCGCAATATGCTATGCAAGCTCCACAAGCACAGCATTTATTACTTTTAATTATTTCATTTTCAAGATCTTCAAATGTTTTTACTTCATTTTGCAAAAGTTTCTGAAACTCTGATTCAGTCATTATAATTTTCTCTTTTTATTTCTTTTTACAATTATATTCTAATTCAATTATTCCAGGTTTTTTAGGGATTTTTAATTCTCCAAATTCTATAAGCTTCTTTGTAAAATCTTTAATTAACTCTGAAAATTGTTTTCCCTCACTTGCTGAAATTGAGTGTAATTGAAATCGATCCGCTTCAATTCCAATACATTTTATTAAATTCTTTAAATGATCCATTCTAACTTGAGTATATTCAAATCCTTTCATATAATGACAATCACCCATATGGCATCCAATAATTAATACTCCATCTATTCCATTATTAAAAGCTCGTAGAACAAATGTTGGATCAACCCTGCTAGAACACATTACCCTAATAATCCTAATATTCGGGGGATATTGAAATCTAGAAACACCTGCTAAATCTGCACCCGCATAACTACACCAATTACAACAAAAAACTAAAATATTTGGTTCAAATTCACTTTTTACCTTTTTTTTAATTTTTATCAGTATTAATCCCCCCAAATTAAACAATTTCATATTCCCTTATATCTAAGCTTAGTAATAAATCAATCATTTTGCAAATTTGAAATTTACTAAAATGATTTTGATCAATAGCCCCAACTAAGCATTCAACAACGCAAGCCCCACAACCTTTACAACCAGCATTAATTATATGAGCCTTTCTCAAAGTTGTATTATATAAACCCATCTCTTTATAAATTTCAACCAATTCAATTGCGTTATAAGGGCAAATCTCAATACATTTACCACATCCTATACATTTTTCTTCGTTTATATAAGAAGTTATACATTCAGTTTCTATCTCCCCTTTAGCCATTATTATTGCCGCTCTTCCAGCAGCACCATAAGCTTGAGTGACACTTTCACCTATCCATTTCGGCCAATGAGCTCCTCCACATAGGAAAATTCCTTCTGTTGCAAAATCTATTGGTCTAAGTTTTGCATCAGCTTCTAAGAAAAAGCCATCTGTATTTGTTGATACTTTTAACAATTTTGCTAATTGTTCAGTATTATCAGCAGGAACTTTAGGAGTAGCTAATATTAATAAATCAGTATTATATTCTATATTTGTTTGAGCGCCAATATTCTTATATACAATATGGAATTTATTATTTTCATCACTGATTTTGATATCATCAATTGAACGATATCTTTCATAGGAAACTTTTTTTCGAAGCCCTCGCCATAGATTTTCAGCATTTAAATCTGAAAATTGAAACTCTCTATATAAAATATGAATATGTGCATTAGGGTTTATATCTAATAATTTTTCAACATTCTTTAATGCTACACCACAACAGATATTTGAGCAATAAGTTTTTACATTATCTCCCCTATTAAATTCGTTACTTCTTTGATCTACACATAGTATTATGGTAGCATCTTTAAATTTAGGAACATCTGCATTTTTTATCCCCGTTAATTCTGTTTGTGTGAGTAGACGTTTAGGATATCTTTCCAATAAATCTACCCACCTGTTTGTTTTTATTTGCTTGGTTCCCGTAGCTACTATTATTGTACCCACATTGAATATTTTATCTTTTGAATTATCATGAATATTCTTAACTTTAACTTGGTAATTTCCAACATAACCTTGAATATCATCTATATCTGAATTTAATAAAATATGAACATTGGAATTGTTATTTAAATCTTTAATTTCCTGTAAGATTTCATTTTTCGTAATAGGTATATAATACAAATCAATAAATTCAAGTGCGACACCTCCAAGAGAAGCCCTCTTATCTACAAGATAAATTTCAAATCCTTGATTCGCCAAATTATGTGCAGCAGTTATTCCTGCTATTCCACCGCCAATTATTAGAGTTGACTTTTCAACTTTTACTTTAATGGTTTCTAATGGTTTTAAATTAATTACTTTTGCTAAATACATTCTTATTAAATCACATGCTTTTTTAGTAGCCTTTTTAGGTTCATTTTGATGGACCCAAGAATCTTGGTTTCTTATGTTTACTAGTTCAAATAAAAATGGATTTAATCCAGCTTCTCTTAGAGTATTTTTAAAAAGCTGTTCATGAGTTCGCGGTGTACAAGAAGCAACTATAAATCTATTAAGATTATATTCTAGGATTAGTTCTTTAATCCGTTCTTGGGAATCAGAACTACATGAATACATATTCTCTTCAACATGTACAACATATGGCAATTTAGAAACATAATCTACTACTTCGGAAACATTAACAATACCTCCGATATTAATACCACACTGACAAACTAAAATACCTACACGAGGTTCATCCTCTGGGTTTACTGGTATTTCTGGAGGATATTTCAATTTTTTTATATTTTGAAATCTAACAGAATTTAATTTTTCGCTAATTTTAGCAGCACATGCTGAACCTTCAGCAACTGCCATTTGAATATCATTGGGTTTTCTAGAATAACCAGTTACGAATATATTCTTTTTTTCAAGTAAGATTATATCTGTTTCAGGAATAAAACCTAAATTGTTACAACTTACATTAAGTTTTTTTAAAAGTTCATAATAAGAGGGAGTTGGAGATAATGCACTAGCTAAAACAGCCATATCTACTTCAAAAGTTCCAACTTTTCCTTTATCAATATCTTCGTAATATAATTTTAATTTTCCATTATCTAAATTTTCTTTGATATATGAAACATGACCGTTTACATAATTAACATTATATTCATTCTTACTTTTTTCAATAAACTCATAAAAGTTCTTACCTTTAGCTCTGATTTCTGTGTTAAAAATATAACAATCAATACTTGGATCATGTTCTTTAACAACAATTGCTTCTTTAGCCGAATTCATACAACATATGGCGGAACAATATTTTTTACATTCAGGATGATGAACGTCTCGAGACCCAACACATTGTATAAAAGCAATTGAATGAGGATGTTTTTTATCATTTAATCTTATGATCTGACCACCAGTAGGTCCATTTGCAGATAAAAGACGTTCAAATTGCATACTAGAAAAAACATTCGGGGAAGAGCCAGCAAAAGTATCGTATACATCTGGCATTTCTTGGTTATTTCCTGTAGCAATAACAATAGCCCCTACTTTTATATTTATTTCTTCTGGTTTTTGTGAAAAATCTATTGCTTCTGAATTACAAACTTTAGCACAAAGTCCACATATTTTATAATTTAAATATAAACATTTTGATTCATCAATGAGATATATTGGGGGTACTGATGATGGAAACGGAATATATATAGCCCCTCGAGTTTTTAGATGAGTATCAAATTCGCTAGGGATTCCTCTTACTGCACAAATTTCGCCACAATCCCCACATCCTTTACAGAGATCTTCTTTTATATATCTTGGCTTTTTTATAATTGTTATTGTGTAATCACCAGCAGATCCACTAATATTTTTAACATGAGAATAAGAAAACAACTCAATATTTGGATTTCTATATATATCAACCATTTTAGGAGCTAAGATACATAAACTACAATCAAGGGTGGGAAATATTTTGTCTAATTGAGCCATAGTACCACCTATAGTTGGTTTAATTTCAACTAAATATACCTTAAAACCTAACTTAGTTAGATCTAAGGATACCTGTATCCCTGAGATTCCCCCTCCAATAACCAAAACACTACTCTGCAAATTTGTCATTTGTCACATTTATTAAGAAAATTTATTAACTTTATATCCCAAATTTGTAAGATTAATTTAAACAAGCATTAACAATTTTCCAATAAAACTTGCTAAATCTACCACCTTTATTTTATTTCTCAATTCATTATGCTCTTCATTTAAAGAGAGCTCATTCATATAACAATTGAAGTGTGTTAGACATTTAGGGCAAGGAACAATTAAATATTCTGCTCCAGTATTAACTGCTTCATTAATACGATTTTGCCTTAAAAAATGTGTGAATTCATTACAACCGGTAAATGCCGAAACACCACAACAATTAGCATCATCTCTAATATTTTCCATTTCAATTAATTCAATTCCAGGAAGATTTTTAATCAATTCTCTTGGAGCATCATATAATTTCCCCCCTAAGCGGCCTAAACGGCAAGGATCGTGGTAAGTAACCTTAATATTAAGTTCTTGAGGGAATTTAAAATTTTCAAGGATTTTTTCTTTTAAAAAGAATTCCGAAAAATGTAATACTTCAAAATTAAAGTCTTTTATAAGTCTTGGATAATCAAACTTCCAAGTTCTATATCCTTCAGCACAACTAACTATAATTGTTTTAACTCCAGCATCTTTGTATAATTTAACATTGTACTCAGCAAGTTTCTTAAAGGTTTCAATATCTCCTATCCCCCATAAAACATCATGTCCACAACATTTTTCATTTAAAACAACTGGTTCTATCCCGCACTCGTTTAGCATTCCAACTATAGTTTTTGGTATACTTGAATATTTAATATCCAATTTATAGAAAATATCTTCCATTAATGGTAAACACCCTACAAAATATGCAATTTCACCTGAAACTGTTGTTTCTAAATGCGATTCACTTAAAAAATCTAATTTATCAGGGTGTATTTGGTTTTTTGCCATGATCCTTGAAATCAATGGAAAAGTATCACTATGAGTTTCACATTTTGCAATCTTATCCAATTCTGAATTATTCTTACTTGAAATTTTTCTTAATTCTAAAATTAATTCTGGTATTCTTACACCATCCTTCTCTTGAGTCATAGGACAATATATTGTACATTGACCACATGTAAGACAGTTCCATATATTATGATTATTTAAAACTTCTCCTATTGAAGAAAAGACTAAATCTCCTATCAATAATCGTGGAAAGAATAGGTCTAAATGCGAAAGTGGGCACACATTTACACATCGATTACAAGCAAAGCAATAGTTTGCCATTGAAATTATATTTTTAATATTTTGCTCTAAGACATGGAAGCTAGAATTAACAGATTTAATTCCTTTATTGATATAGGAAGCCATTAACAATTACTCCTCGAAATAAATTTCAGAATATCCACACTTAGAACATACATATGATTTAACATTAGGTGCTCTACGTCTGTATACATAGTCAGTATTTTTTAAATGTGCCTTACACTTATTACATAATTCTTTATTTTCTTCCTGTTCTATTAACGTGTAATTACCACCCCTATTTTTAATTTAAAACATTCTATTTTCAAGAATTAAATACAAAATTTTGACTATATTGTGTGTTTTCAAAAAAATATTTTTTTAAAAAGATCCATCTCTATTATAGAAGAGGTATTCTATATTTAAAAATCCTTACTTTTGATTAGGTTTTTCCTTAATAATATTATCCAAAAATGAGATTTTTATTATAGATAATCGAGAATTATTGTCCTAAAAATAAAAAGATATGGTAAATCTAATAATAATATTGATCGAGATTAATAATCTTTATTTTAATTAATAGATTTTTTTTAACAATATTTTTAAAGTGCATAAAATATTTAGTAAATCTTTAATGATTTGTTAATTAATGCCTAATTAATTTTTCTTTATTCTTTCATTAGTAAGTATTAGTCATCTAAGGCTATTTACCTCTATCATCAAAAAATTGCATTAAAATGAGATGATTTATTAAAACTCTGCTGATTAAATATGGAAGTAACTTTAATTTTTTGTATAATTTTTTTTGTCATCTTATTTGACAAAAATAATTTTCAAAATATATTTTTTAAAATTATAAAATTGTAAAAGTGAGGTTTAACCTTCAATTTTCTACTTGAAGGCGAAAATTGTTAAAAAAAGATTTTGACAATTCTTCTCATCAAATCGAATAAAATTATTCTTATCAAATTATTTAAATCTAATTTAAATTATAATTTAATTAGAATAAATATAACAACTCAAAGAGTTGTATCGGAAAAAATAGTAAAATATATTATCAATTTAGTAAATAGATTTAAATATTAATATAATTCTAAGGTGGATATTAAAAATGGAAGTGTTAGAATTGAAGCGAGTAAAAAATAAAAAAATTGTAGTTTATATGTCTTCTAAAGAGAATGCTAAATATTTCCAAAATGTAGATCATTCTAAATTAGTTGAATTCTTGAAAAAAAACAACATTGATTTTGTTACAGTTGATTTTCAAGTTGATATGAAAGAATTTGGTATAACTCCATTTGCCTACACATTAGATGAACTAAAAATTCCATACTTTCAAGTAGATATTCCTGATTATGCAATGGGATATTTATACCAGGAAATTATTGAAAAACAGGAATTCCAAAATGAATTGTTTGAAGAATATGAAAGTATGGAAGATAAAGACTCTTATAAAGGACTTAGTTTAAAAAATTGGATCGATATGTTAGGAGAAGAAATTCAAGAAAGGGAAATATTTCTTAGTTTAAAGCTAAGGCCTCAATGGATTGTTAAGAAAATGTTGGATTTAGCATTATCGTTTAAAAAAGATATAGTTGTTTTCGTACATTTTGTTCAAGAAGATATATGTGAAGATATTTGTCCACAAGTAGTTGAAAACTTAAGAGAATTAGGAGTAAAAGTAATATCCTATAATAAAAAACATCTCATACAAAAAATAATATTTTAAAAAAAAGAGGAGGTTATAAATGCCAGAAGTATTAGAGTTAAAACCTTTAAAAAATAAAAATTTAAAATTGATATTGATAGAGAGTGAGTTTCCTATCGATTGGTGGTTTGAAACACCTGAGGATTTAAAGGAAGATATTTTTTGGAATCTTCATTTAATTTCTAAGGAATATCTTCAATTAATTGACTCATTAATTGAAAAATATAAACCTGATTTTGCATTAGAAGAAAAGCCAAATATGTGGAATACTAAACTTAATTCAAGTGAACCACTAAGAGTATTATTCAAAAAGCGAGGAATTCATTTTAACCATGCAGAAATTTCAGAGAATGCTGAATTATATCTTTCCTCAGCATTGGATGAACATAGAAATATGATTAAAAATATTGAAAAAAGAATAAGTGAATTAATGAAAAATAATGGAGATATTCCAAAGAATGATGATATTTTCCAGCGAATAGTATTGTGGAAAGAATATTTACAACAGGATTACGATATTCAGGAAGATGAGGTAAGGTATAAAGTTCGAGAAGCTTGGATGATGATGAAAATTCTAAATCTTGCGAGGGAAGTTGAAGGGAAGAAATTGAGGGGTATATTTATATGTGATCTTCGACACTTTAATGGGCTTGAGAAACTAACAGAAGAATTAGGCATTGAAATCGAACAAGTGAAACTCAAAAGAACAATTAAAACAGAAGAAATTGAACAAGTATTTGAAAAAGATTTAGATGTTGATCTTTCTTAAGTAAAATTTATGTAATTTTTCTAAATTAAAAAAAGAGAGTTGATATTAATGGTTGAAAGAGAGGTTGAAAGTATTCTTGGAAAGAAATCAATTATAGAATTAACACCTATAATAATTAAAAAGAAAGATATATCGGATAAAATTTGTTATTTCTTTGATACTGATGACAATGCGTCTCCTTTTGATATAAATATGGCGTACGATGCAGGATTTGATATTGTCATACCAATAAGTAAGATGAAAGCTGATTATGTACCTAAATTGGTACAAGATGCAATTTTTTCGCGTAAACCAAATGCTCCTACTACGTTTTTTATAGGAGGTTCAGATGTTAAAGAAGGAGAAAAAATAGCTAAAGCCGTTATAAAATCCTTAGTCCCTCCTTTTGAATGTCCTGTGATTATCGATCCACGAGGATCTCATACTACTGCTTCTGCTGTAGTCGCTATGACTTTAGATATTGCTAAAAGAAAACATGGTATTAAAAATTTAAAGGATAAAAAAGTAGTAATATTTGGCGCTGGTCCAGTAGGTCGAATAGCAGCTATCTTATCTGCTAGAATTGGATGCGCTACTTATTTAGTGGAAACATGGGATAAATCTAATGAAGATTTTATTCTCAAATTAGCAGAGGAACTCACTGAAGAAGCAGGAGATCAAGCAACAAAAATTAATGGAATATTTGTTCCTGAACTAGATCAAAGATTCGAAATTGTAAAAGATGCTGACATTATATGGTCTTTAGCAGCGGCAGGTGTGGAAATTTTAAATGAAGAATGGATGAAAAACTTAACAGGTATAAAAATTGTTGTAGATATTAATTTAGTTCCCCCCTACGGTATTGAAGGCATTAAACCGAAACATAAAAACGAAGAAATTTACCCGGAAATCTTTGGAATTGGAGCATTAGCTTTAGGACGTCTAAAAACAAATTCAGAAAGTCAAATCTTAAAAGAAGCTTCAAATACAAAGGGATTAAAAATATTTGATTATAATTATGCTTTTGAAATTGCCAAGGAACTACTTAAAAAATAGAGAAATTGAAAATAAACACAAATTAATTTTTTTTTTAAAAAAATTTATAGTAGTTATAAATAAATCTAAGGATGGGAGGATATATGAGTTTAAAATCAGAACAAAGGTTAAGAATTAAAGATGCCTTTAAAGAAGATGCAGGGAGGGGAATAGTAAGATTAGATCCTGATATAATAAGTAAAATGGATTTAAAAGTAGGTGATGTCATAAGAATTTCTCATCCTTTTGTAAATAAAATAACAGCTGCTATATTATCATCAGGAAGAATTGAAGATAAAGGAAAGCAAATAATTAGAATGGATCCTTCACTAAGAAGAAATTTAAGTGCATCTATTGATGATTTGGTGGAAATTAAAAAGATTGACGCTAACTTAGCCGAAGATATTACATTTACTGGTCTAAATCATTCTTTAATCCCTCGTGAACCTCAAGCTTTAGCAAGGAAATTAGAAAAAAGAGTCGTAACAATGGGTGCTAGTTTAAGTTTCTATGCAATGGGGCATAGAATTGATCTAGTTGTAGTTAATTATTCTCCTAAAACAGAAGCGGTTAAAATCAATCTAAATACAAAAATAACCTTCACAGAACAATCTCAAGACTTTGTTGAAGTTAAAAAAACAATTGTAAAATATGAAGGAATAAGCGATATAGAAAAAAAATTACAAAAAATACGTGAAAAGGTAACTTATGAAGATATTGGAGGTTTAGAAGATACGATTCAAAAGATAAGAGAAATAATTGAACTCCCTATAAGACATCCTGAACTCTTTGAAAGAATAGGCATTGAGCCACCTAAAGGCGTATTATTACATGGTCCCCCTGGTACAGGAAAAACATTATTAGCAAAAGCGGTTGCTTCTGAAACCGATGCTCATTTTATTAGTATTAGTGGTCCTGAAATTATGAGTAAATTTTTCGGTCAAAGTGAAGAAAATATCAGAAAGATATTTGAAGAAGGTAAAGAAAATGCACCTTCAATAATCTTTCTTGATGAGTTAGATTCTATTGCTCCAAAAAGGGATGAGGGTAAAAATCAAGTCGAATCAAGAGTTGTTGCTCAATTACTTTCTCTTATGGATGGCTTAAAAGGAAGAGGAGAGATAATTGTCATAGGAGCTACAAATAAAGTAAATAGTATTGACATTGCCTTAAGAAGGCCAGGACGGTTTGATAGAGAAATTGAAATTAAAGTTCCAGATAATAATGGACGATATGAAATCTTATTAATACATACCAGAGGAATGCCATTAGAACAGGAAATAGACTTAAAATTAATTGCAGAAAAAACTCATGGTTTTGTTGGTGCTGATATCAAGTCTCTTTGCAAAGAATCAGCAATGCTAGCAATTCGAGAGATTATCCCTGAAATTAACTTAGATAAGCCAATCCCAGAAGAAATATTAAATAAACTAAAAATTAAAATGAGACATTTTGTTGAAGCTTTAATTAGCATTGAACCTTCAGCTTTACGAGAAGTATTGATTACTCAACCTTCGGAATCTTGGGATGATATTGGTGGGTTAGAGGATGCTAAACAACAATTAAAAGAAATTGTTGAATGGCCATTAAAATACCCAGGATTCTATAAGCATATGAAATCTAAGCCCCCAAATGGTATTTTGATATATGGAGTCCCTGGCACTGGAAAAACTTTACTGGCTAAAGCTCTCGCTCATGAAACTGAGATTAATTTTATCTCAGTCAAAGGCCCGGAACTTTTATCAAAATGGGTAGGTGAAAGTGCTAAAGCTGTACGAGAAATTTTTCGCAAAGCGAGATCTGCAGCACCTTGTATTATTTTTTTTGATGAAATAGATGCAATTGCTTCTAGACGATCAGAATCATCCGCTTCCAAAGTAAATGAACAAGTTGTAGCCCAACTTTTAACTGAAATAGATGGTTTAGAAGAATTGAGAAATGTTGTATTGATCGCTGCAACAAATAGACCTGATTTGCTTGATCCAGCTTTATTAAGATCAGGTAGATTTGGGAGGCATACTGAAATCTTTTTACCAAATAAAATCTCACGTATAAAAATATTTGAAATTCATATAAATAATCGTCCTATTGATGAAGATGTCAATATAAAATTATTGTCTGAAGAATTAGAAGGATATTCTGGTGCTGATATAAAAGCTGTATGTGAAGAAGCTACAATTTTAGCAATTCGAAAAGGAGTTTTTCAAATTGATATTGATACATTAAATCCTGACTCTTATTCAAAAGTCAAAATTACTCAGGAAGATTTTGAAAAAGCAATTGAAAAAATAAAAAAGGGAGCAAATAAAGCAAATAAATCATATAAGGAAGCTATCAAAGAATTACCAGAAGGAATTTATAGGTAAATTACAAAGAAAAAAGTTGATATTTTATTTATTTTTTAATAAATCTCCAATGTTTTTTTATCTAAACCTCACTTTTTTTTTTAGAATATAAAGGCGAGATTTATTAAACGTTGATATTCTTGCATTATAGCATGAAATTACCAATAAAATTTGAATATTGAATAAAAAATAATAATGAACTAAAAGGTGATTAATTATTAATGAAAATGAAAAAACAATTTTATATGTACAAACCAGCGATGCTCCAGAGCGGCAATACTCACCGTTAGTTTTAGCTCAAACTGCTAAAGCAATGGATATTGAAGCTAAAGTTTATTATTTGGGTACAGGAATAAAGATTTTAAAACC
>JABXKB010000147.1 GCA_013375485.1 Promethearchaeota archaeon
ACTCTCTACCTCTAAGAAAAGGTCTTGTCATTTTCCCCTCATATCTCCAGACCTGGCATGAAAGATATCTTTTAAAGGGTAAATCCTTATAACTTCTTATCCACATAGAATACATCTTATATAACGCAGTTTCGCTAGTCGGTCGTAATGCCAAACGTTCTGATAATTTGCCAGAACTACCTGCTTCTGTTACCCAAAATACCTCTGGTGTAAAACCCTCAACGTGTTTAGCTTCTAATAAGAAATTTGATTCAGGGATAAGAGAAGGCATGGTCAAGGGGAGATGACCCTTTTTTTCTAGCAAATCTTCTGTTTTTTTGTACATCTTCCTAATTGTGAGCGTCGCCCATTCTCTATATACTATAAATCCTTTAATATTATATCTAATATCAGCTAATTCTGCTTTATTAATTAATTCTGTATACCAAGCTGAAAAATCTTCTTCTTTTGAAACCGTTATTCCCGTTATAGGTGTTTCCTTTTTCTTTTTTGCCATAGAAAATCATCAAATATAATAATTCAAAAATTAAATATTTTACGAGATTAAAGGGATTTATATAATTTATTTTATCTTTAATTGAAAACGTCAATATAGACAAGAATTCTTATATTAGAAAATATCCAAAACATTCTATTAATTTTTATCAGGAAGTAGTTTTGCATTAGTAATCACTAAACCAGATTTTACTACTACGTAATATTTTTTAGATTCTAAATATTGCTTTAGTTCTGTTCCAATTTTAAAAAGAATCCCTTCATCTTTATCATCTGAAATTGTATAAGTAATAATTGACTCCGCTGATTCTAAATGCTTTTTATGTGATTCTGAAACTTCCATTATTGATACTTGTTTCGCCCCTGTAATTTTCGCAATTTTCTTGATTTCTTCTTCCAAAGAACCAATTGTAAAATATTGCTTACTTTTCATCAAATATTTTTCTGAAATTATTTTCTCTAAATTTGCACGTGAGGCTGGATCATAAAAAGCAGTTAATTCTTGAGCACAAATGGTTCTATATTTTCCATCAATTAACGTTTCTTTAGTTTCTATGAACTCAATTAACTTATCATAATATTCTGAATCAATCTTCTGAAAGTTTTCAATATTTCTAACTAAATCTGTTAACTTATCAATCAAATCATAATAAAATTTTAAGACGGATTTAATTTCTAATTTATCCTTCATTTCTTTTATTTCAGGATAATATTTTTTAAGAATTAGATTAATACTCTTATTAAATTTAGCACAAACACTAGCTATGTCATCAACAACTTTAACAGAATTTCTGTTTAATAGTTCAATTAAATGGGTTTCTAAACTTGGTAAATCTTCGAAAATTTCTGTGATCTTAAGCCTATATTTTTTTTCTATGTAGCTCATTCGTCTATAAAAAAGATAAAAATCCTCCTATATAATGTTATTTTTATCACAAAAAAAAAGAAAATTTAAGCCTTACAATTTAATAGCATTTTACATAGCAGTGAAAATTTGTACTACTGTCATTACCGCTCCTGTAACTATAGGAACCGAGAAATTATCATCTATTCCAAATGAAAAGAGTTCAATTATAGGTGCCATAAGCCCTCCACATACTAGAATAATTAGCGGAATATCTAAAAGAAAAAATATAAAATATCCACAAATGAGAACACTACCTAAATAAGCAAGCGTTCCTTCAACTGTTTTATCATATATCTTATGTTTGCCAAATGCTAATCCAAATATTTTCCCAAAAATATCTCCGAATATGAGAAATACTATCGAGGCTATAGCTATATTTTTTTCAAACAAAAGAATGCTAATAAACCCGGCGATTAGAAATATTGTCATAGATGAAAATTTACTAACTTCTCCTTTTTTAAAAATAGATCTAATTTTTTCAGTCAAAAGCACATTTGTTTGTTTATGTATGAATCTCACTAAATCAAGTAATATAAAAGTTAAAGCAACAGAACCAATAAGTACAAGTGAGGGAATTATTGGATTAAAAACGTAATAAATGACAAATAAAATAGCAAAAGGTCTCATCACAACTCGCCACCAATGAGTTTTAAATGCCTCATCCTCAATTATTATTTTTTTCTCAGATATTATTTTATAAAGCCCAATTGAGGCAATGTGAATAAGAACTAATACAAAGAAGAAATTGTAAGCGCTAGTTGGATATATTTGAAAAACAGCAAAACCAAGTATGGGAAATGTAATAAGGGATAAAATAGTTCTAACATTACAAATATAAATAAAAAGTATAACCAATATTATCAAATATAGCATTACAAAGAAAATTTCTATACTCTTCATAATATAACTTACCAAATAGAAGAGTAACAGACCTGTAGCGGTTGCTACACCCTGACCCCCACGAAAATTAAGATAAAAGGGGAATATATGTCCAAGAATAGCTGCAAATGCGCTCAATTGCATAAAAAAGAAATTAGCTCCTAAACTATGTGCTACTAACATGGCTAACAACCCTTTTAGAGTATCATATAATGCAGTTGGAATAGCATAGGAAAGCCCTAAAACTCGGAATGCGTTTGTTGTTCCGGGATTCTTTGTTCCTTCCTCTCTTACATCAATATTTTTTAACTGTCCAAAAAGAAACGCCGGTAAAATTCCCCCTAATAAATAACCAATTATTACACTTAAAATACTTAGAAAAAGATCAATAGGATCTATTTATTATCACTTTTTTTCAGTTCTAGGTATACTTGAATTAGTGGTATATAAATACTTTTTTGTAAGTAATTATTAACTAATTAAAAAATAAGTGAATAATATAATTAGGAATTTGAGGGTTGTATTTTAACTGCTAATACAAAAATAAAGAAAAATAAAACAAAAAAAAACGTAGTTCTTTGATACTTAATGATAAATTTTTATGCTAGTTTGCTTTTAATTTGTTTTGAACGACTCCGTAATGTCACTTCTGTGACTTTTGCCACTTCTGAGACCTCTGCTTGAGTTTTTCTATAATTTCCGGCTTTTGCAGCCATATAAATAACACTTGCGGCTAACCCTTTAGGATCTTTACCAGTTCGTAATAATCCGTTTTTTGAAGCTTCTACAAGCATATTAATTGCGTGCTTCTGTGTTTCCATTGGTAAACCTAAGTCATTACCGAATCTAAACACCAGTTGTTCTGCTGTGATCGGTTTATACTTTAGATTTAACTCAGGAAGTACTTCTTTAACGATCATGCCCAAAGAGCGGTGGACTGTCCTTCTTGGGGTCATAGATGCTTCACATACTTCTTCAAGTAATCTTGGAAATTCATGTACTCTAATTGCTGCATATAAAGCAGCAGCAATGAAACCATCAATCGATCTTCCCATCGTTAATTTCTTCTTTGCTACTACTGAATATATCTTCCATGCTGTCTCTTTTATGTATTCTGGTATATTCATTTTGCTAGTTAGCATTTTAAGCTTAGGTTTTGCTTCCCAGAAGTTTCTTTCGATGCTTGAAATTAATGAATTTTGAATCTTAGATAATCTTGAAAATAAGGTTTTACCTCGGGCATTTATTAAGCGACCTTTGGAATCGATTTTAGAGTTCGGGAGCATAGTACGAGGTCCAAATTCCCTCCATCGCGGTTCAGTACGTCTCCTCTTATTTACTTCTTCCACAGTATAAGCTCTGCGCTCATTTCCGACTAAATTGCGACCAAAACTCATACCACAATTCAAGCATACATTATCCCCATCACGAGATTCAATACAAGGGTTACTACAACATTGAGCATCCGAACTACAACTAAGTTCCTCCGACTCTGCTTTTGTTGAACGTAGTCTATCTTTATAACTCATATCTGTTCACTTTTAATTATTTCTTTCTATGGTACTAATCTTAATCAATATGGATATTGATCAACGCATTTTTTGTTTCTATGATGCTTATGATTAGTTTTATATAAATTACTATCTGTTTTAAATTATAATTTTTATAATTATGTAAAACATTTTTTTATTTACTATGTCTATTTATGTTACTCCATAATATAAATATTTAACTATACAGATTTGTTATCTGTCTGCGAACAGACGAAAAACGGGGATTTTAGTGGGATCTTATATATTATAAGTTATTGAAATTTGTATTTAATTCAATATATACGCTAAAAATAAAAATCAATGATAAATATACATAAAGTGTTCCATATAATATAGAAATATTTGATTAAGCCAATATTGGGATCTTTTTCTTCTCTACTTCTCACTTCTATATGTGATGTTAACACGTACGTCATTAATACGAGAATTCCAAATTATTGATACTTTAATCATTAGTCTTTCTATCTTTCAATAATGGAAGTATTTGAGGGCCATTAGGTAATATTAATATAGAGGCATTAGATCCATATTCTCTTAAACACTTTTTAATTGCTTCCTCAACAGTTGTAGCATACTTCAAACCAATATTACCAATTTCATCTTCATTTAATTTTGAAATCACATATATATCCGCTTTCGTAAGGATTCTAGCTAAAATTTGAATTTCCCATTGGTCAGGAACAACAATCTCCTTATTCAGAATTTTTTCATAAATTTGCTTTGGTTTCATACCTGAAAAAATCAATTCTTTGAATTTATCTTGTCCAATCCCAACTCCATCAGCACATTCATTCACAGAAATAATCGTTCCTCCTTTTTTAACGGCCATTTCTCCAATTGTCATACTCTTTACAGCTTGGTATAAATTTAGGTCTAAGGGATAACCTCCATTTCCACATATTACTATATCGTAACGGTTATTAATTTCTCTGAAGATATGTTTTAACTGGAAATCTACAAGTTTTTCGTGAGCTTTCTCAAAATCCCCAGATGCTACTTTAATAATTTTATGTTCTTCATTAATACATACGTTAATAATAAAATCTGCTCTAACTTTTTTGGATGCTTCAATTGAGTGTTTATGTAATGGATTTTCTTTATAAATTCCAAATCGGGCTGATGAAGAGGCAATATTTTCAGCAGAATGATTATATTGGATTGTTTCTGCGCCTGCAATTCCCGGAATTACTGATTTACGTCCCCCAGCAAACCCAAAAAAGAAATGAGGTTCGACATAACCGGTTAAAATCTTCAAATCTGCTTTATAATAAAGTTTATTTATCAAAATTGGATGATTATCTCCAATAACTCCTATATTGATCAATGATTTATCATTGGTTGCTATATGATCAACTACTTTAATTCTATTTTTTAGATTTTCTCCTAAAATTCGTTCCAATTCATCTTCATGGGAGGTACGGTGTAACCCTGTGGCAATTAGAATCGTTATTTTTTTATCAGCAATCCCATAAATATTTAATTCCGCTATTAAAGCTTCAAGAATTAGATGTGAAGGAACTGGTCGTGTTGCATCACTTGCAATAATACATACTGATTCAATTTTGCCTTTTTTTTTAACTATCTCTTTAAGATTTAAACTTCCTATTGGATTATTAATTGATTCATTGATTTTTTGAATTGGATTCTCGATAGGTTTCTGTTCTGAAGGCTTGAAGACAGTTATATTCCATTCTGGATCAACTGTTATATCAATACCCTCTTTTCCATAATCTAATTTCATGATTTTTTACTTTTCCTATGAATGATTTCTCGCGCTTTTTCAAAAATTGCTATTGTGTTAACTCCAGCAGGACATTTTATTTGACAGAGGCCACATAAGGTACAAGTATGTAAAACATCAATAACCAAATCATTTAATTTCAGATCACCATAAACTAAGCCATTTAAAAGGCTTAAACGACCCCTTGGACTATATGTCTCTAAATGATAATCGATTCTTGAAGGACATGAGATACAAAATCCACATCTCATACATTTTAATTCCAATATCTTATCTGTATTTTTTTTTAAGGTGCGCTTTTCGCTTTTTGTAATTATTTCCCTAGTATCTCCTTTGCCAATTCCCGGATTTAAGATCATGTTGGGATCAAAAAGATTTTTAATTTGTGCCATTAAGTCAATGACACTTGACTCATGTTCAAGTTTTAGATATGGCGTTTTAATTTTACCGATTCCATGTTCACCAGTTAATGTTCCCCCTGCGGGTATTATAATTTCTCGGTATAAATATTCTATTGCTTTTTCAAAATCTTTTACATCTTGTTCATCGTTTTCATTAAATAGGAATGTGGGATGTAGATTTCCTTCCATATGACAAATAATTGCGACTAATAAATTTTTAGCATTAATTTTTTTGGGAATATCCTCGATTTTTTTTATAACTTCAGAAAATTGAGAAATTTGAATTGTACAATCTTCAACACATGAATTTGGTCTAACTCTTGAAAGCGCTGGAAGATTAGCTTTCCTTGCTAGGATTAACCTTTCTCTTTCCTCTTCATTCATAGCTACTTTCTGGAAAATAGGTTTTTTTTGGATGATGATATCAAACATAATAGCAAATTCTTCATCAACTTCTCTTGTAGAATTTCCATCCATTTCTGCTAATAATACATATCCATTTGGAAATTCCACAAATTCCCCACCTAAATATTCTGTAACAGCTTTTAAAATCACTTTATCCATGAATTCCAGCAAGTTAGGTACAATCCCATTACGTCTTAATTCTATAACAGCATCTTTCAAATCATCAACATTATCAAAAATGAATATCCCTAATTTTCGTGTTTTTGGTAAAGGTCTAATCCTTAAGCCGATTTTTGTAATAACACCTAGAGTGCCTTCAGAACCGATAAATAAATCTTTTATATTATAAGAAGATACTGATTTTAAAACTTTTGAACCTAAATTTAAAATTTTTCCATCAGATAATACAACTTCCAAATACATGACATAATTTTTAGTAACACCATATTTAAATGCTTGAATGCCACCAGCATTGCTCGCTACCATTCCCCCTATAGTAGCAACGGAACTTGAACCAGGATCTGGAGGAAAAAAGTATCCATATGGTTTTAAAGTTTCATTCAATTCATCACAAATTACTCCAGGCTCAACCTCTACAAAATTATTTTCAATATTTATTGTTAGTATCTTGTTCATCTGGCTTAAATCTAAGATTATACCCCTGTAAGGACTTAGTGAGCCAGATGATAAACTTGTTCCGCTCCCTCGAGGAGTTACTGGAATTTTATTTATATTTGATAATTTTAATATTTCAGAAACTTGTTTAGCATTTTGTGGAATTAATATCAAATCTGGAACCCAATCTGCTTTAAAAGCTGATCCTCCAAAAGCATAGGTCCATCTAATTTCATATTCATCAAAAAAAGACCTTTCTCCAACAATTTTTTTAAATTTTTTTGAAAATTGTTCTGAAATTTTGTTATAATGGATATCCATAATTCTAAAATTAAGATTGAGAACTTATTATATTTAGTTAAACGATTTTAGATATATTTTATTCTTTTAAAAATAAATATGAATTCTGAAATATCAAAATTTAAATTAAAAAAAAATATTATTTTATGAATAGAGGATTTATACTATAATTGGGAAATTATTGTGGGAAAAATTTTAAGAGATATATGGATTTTAACTGAAGATGGCTTAACAATATTTAGCCGAGTAATTGATCCAAATATAGGTCCACAAATGTTTGGAGGTTTAATAAGTGCATTGAATACATTTGCAGAAAGTCTTTCTGAAGGGGGGATGTCAAATTTTGAATTGAGCAGTATTCGTTTCACGATTGAGAAAATAAATCATTTTATTTTCGTCGCAAATTCCTCCAATGACGTAAAAACTAAAAAAGTTATGAATGAATTAAAAAAAATTTCAAAAAAATTTTTTAATGTGTATCCTGAAGAAGTTATAAAGAATTGGAGTAAAAATATAAAGGTCTTTGCTAATTTTGAAGAGCAAATAACTGAATCATTGGAAGAAATAAGTTTACAATTTCAGAAATCTTTGAAATAATATATTTTATAAAATGATATCAAATCTCATCATTTTATTTCTATAATCGAAAAAAATTTAAGACTGATTTGATTTTTTAATAATGAAAAAGAAAATAAGTAAATTACAAAAGGAAAAATTAATGAACCCAACAGATAAGAAGGAATCAAATAGCAAGAAAAATATTGAAGAACTTCCACTTATTAATAAAAACCCCTTGCTTACTTCGAATAATTTAGATAATATAATTAAAAATTTATCAAAACCACGATTCATGGGATCAATTCATATGAAAAAAGAAACAAGAACTAATTCTAACCTAATCGAAAACCTTGTAGAAAGCGAATTGAAATTAAAGATGACTAATTCCCTAAAAAGTACATTATTTAACCCAGTAACAAAGATTTTGATAATATTAGCAATCATTTTTAATTTCACTTGGTTACTCTTCGTTTATATTTTATAGAACTATTCCATTCAGTTAACAGAAAAACCAGAAAAATCTAAAAATGATAATATTACTTGTACAGTATATTTAATTTCTCTTTACTAAATTTAAAAGGTATTTATATTTTTCAAGATTAGATCCCAATATCCATTACTTATATTTCTAATGAAAATATTATATTAAAGGTTAGTATATAATTGATCTACGATGTTTTAATTATTGGTGGTGGTGTTACCGGTTGTTGTATAGCTCGCACGCTTTCAAAATATGATTTAAATGTTTGTTTATTAGAAAAAGAGGCAGAAATCGCTTCTGGAACCACAAAAGCTAATTCTGGCGTAATACATGCAGGGTACGCATCTCCTAGAGATTATATTAAACGACACTTATCTATTAAGGGAAATAAAATGTATACACAAGCTGTAGAGGAATTAAATTTCCCTTTCAAACGAATTGGTTCATTTGTTGTAGCGTTAGAGGATAATCAGATTAAACAATTAGAAGAAGAAAGAAAAAAGGGGACTGAGGACGGTGTTCCTGGATTAGAAGTAATTCTAGATAAAAAAAAAATAGAACTAATGGAACCAAATTTAACTGATGAGGTTGTTGGTGTGTTACATGCACCATCCGCAGGTCTTGCTAGTCCTTACGAATTAACATTCGCATTAGCTGAAAATGCTGTCATGAATGGAGTAAAATTTTTCAGAAATCATGAAGTTGTTAAAATTAAACATCAAGATTATATTTTTACTGTTCGGACATATGCTGGTGAAATTCAGAGCAGAAATATTATTAATGCTGCTGGATTGTACGCTGCAAGAATTTCTAGAATGTTAGGTTTGGATTATTTTAGCATAATGCCAAGAAAGGGTGAATATATTCTCTTTGACCGTAATGCGATCCAACTAAATAAGATTCTATTCCCAATTCCCACTAAAGTATCAAAAGGAATTTTAGTCTGTCCTACATTACACGGTAATACTTTTATCGGTCCTAATGCTCAAAATATAACTGATCCTGAAGATATAGCAACAACTACTGCAGGTTTAAAAGAGATTTTGGAAGGAGGGATGAAATTAATACCTGACATCCCAGCAAGAAGTTCGATTAGAAATTTTGCTGGATTAAGAGCTGTTCCAGACACATATGATTTTATTATTGATAATACTGATGTATATGGGTTAATTAATGTAGCAGGGATTTTATCACCGGGTCTTACAGCTACATTTGCAATTGCAGAAAAGGTAATTGAATTTCTCGAATTATTGGGTGTAGAATTAAAAGTTAAGGAAGATTACAACCCTATTCGCCTTAAACCAGAAAGTTTTAAAGATTTCACAAAAGAAGAACTCGATAAAAAAATACAAGAAGATCCTGCGTGGGGTAGAATCATTTGTCGTTGTGAAACAATTCCTGAAAAAGAGATAATAAATGCTATCCATGCTCCAGTTGGTGCCAATACTGTTGATGGAGTCAAATTCCGTTGTCGTCCAGGTATGGGCAGATGTCAAGGAGGGTTCTGTCGACCTCGAGTTATTGAAATCCTTTCAAGAGAATTGAATAAATCTTATGAAGAGATTACGAAAAGGGGAGAAGACACTAACTTTCTTTTTGGAAAAACAAAAGATTTCTTATTAAAAAATGAAAGAGGAGGTGCTCGGGGAGAATGAAAAAAATTGAAGTAGATGTTGTTGTAATAGGTGGTGGATCTGCCGGGTTAGCTGCTGCCATAGTTGTTAAAAAAGCAGAATTAGATGTTTTAATATTAGAAAGAGATAAAGAATTAGGAGGAATAACACTGCAATGCATTCATAATGGTTTTGGACTTCACGAATTTGAAGAAGAATTAACTGGTCCTGAATATGTTCAAAGATTTATAAACCAAGCTAAAGATTTAAACATTTCTTATAAATTAGATACTATGGTAATTGAATTTACTCCAGATAAAACTATATATGCTGTAAATAATCAAGAAGGACTAATTGAAATTAAAGCTAAAACCATCATCCTTGCAATGGGATGCCGAGAAAAAACACGGGGAGCAATTAATATACCTGGTTTTCGACCTGCTGGGATCTTTACTGCGGGACAAGCTCAAAGATTTGTTAATATTGAAGGATATTTACCTGGTAGAACTTATGTTATTTTGGGAAGTGGGGATATTGGTATGATTATGGCACGTCGTCTAACATGGGAAGGATGTGAAGTCAAAGCTGTCGTGGAAATTCAACCTTACGTAAGTGGATTGATAAGAAATGAAGTCCAATGTTTAGAAGATTATGGAATTCCATTGATAACCAGTTATACAGTAACAAAGATTCATGGAAAGGAGAGGGTTCAGGGTGTAACCATCTCAAAAGTTGACCGAAATTTCGATCGTGTGATAGGTTCAGATAAATTTATTGAGTGCGATACACTTTTACTATCTGTTGGTTTAATTCCTGAAAATGAGCTTACAAGGGAAGCAGGAGCAAAAATTTCACAAATGGGGGGCCCAGTTATAGATAATAATTTAGAAACTACCATTGAAGGAGTATTTGCTTGTGGTAATGTTTTGCAAGTTCATGATTTAGTTGATCTGGTTACCGCAGAGGCAAAACGCGCGGGATTAAATGCCGTTGAATATCTAAAAGAAAGATACGATGAAAAGGTTGAAAAAAAAGACCAAATAGTTTGTACTTCTGGTGAAAATGTTAATTATATAAAACCTGATTTGATTAATCGAACTGATCTCTCCAAAGATATTATTTTTTCTTTTAGAGTTAAGCGACCAGATCGTAGACTTCTAATTCAATTAAAAGATGATAAAAACAAAATTGTTTACAAAAGAAAGAAAATATA
>JABXKB010000148.1 GCA_013375485.1 Promethearchaeota archaeon
CTCGTTAGTTCTTGAATTATAGCATCTGTATTGAAAACTGACGGCTGTCCAAAACCTGTTTTAACAATTTCGAGGGATCTTTTTAAGAATCTTTCAGGAGTCTTTTTACTAATCTGAACATTACTGCTTGGTTGTAGTATCCTCATTTCTTCAATTACATCTAAAAGCATGTAAGACATTTCATTGACTCCATCAGAACCATCCTCTTTAAGTCCTCCGATGTTAATATTGCAAAAATCGGTATAAGTATTGCTTTCTTCAGCAGTTACACCAACCTTTGGAGGAGCAAGTTGATTGTTAAACTTCACCCAAAAGGCTTGAAGTAATTCTATTGCTTCATCCCTCGTTAAATTACCATCATCAATATCCTTTTTATAGAATGGATATAGATGTTGATCTAAACGTCCCGGATTGAAAGAATCCCAGGTATTATACTCAGTTATAACACCTAAATGAATGAACCAATAATGTTGGAGTGCCTCCCAAAAGGTTCTTGGTGCTCGTGAGGGAACATAAGTACAAATTTCTGATATTTTTTCTAACTCTTTTTTTCTAATTGGGTTTAGTTCATTGGTAGCTAAGCGTTTAGCTTCTAGTGCGTGGCGTTCTGCAAAAGAAACTATTGTATCTGCAGCGAGTTTCATCGCTATTAACTGCTCTCTCTTATTAAAAGCCTCAGGATCATTATAAAAATCTAATTTTTCTATACTTTCTTTTATTTCTTTCTTAAAATCTAAAAATCCCTTATTCCATATGTTTTTCCCACCAACCGTATGTCCAGGTGCTCTCTGTTCCATAAACTCTGTGAAAATTCCTGCTTCATATGCATCAATCCATTCATCATCAACTTGAGGGAAGATTTTTTCACGAATAGATCTTCCCTTCCAAAACGGAATAATTGTATCTTTTGCTTTTTTTCTTGTATCCTCAGAAACTTTAAATGAAATTTTTTCACGAGAGTTTAGAATGTCTAAATCATGTAGGCTGTGGCAACAAACTTCTGGATAAGTGGGTGTTGCTTTTGGTTCTGGACCACGTTCACCAACAATTAACTCGCCTTCATTAATGCATATCTTTTTATTTTCCATGAGATGCTTAAAAGCTTTTGCTCTCGCAATAGGAGCTGAAAATTTATGAGCAGCACCATTTTTGTAAAATTCTGTCAATAAAAAGGCACGTTCCAGTGAAAGATAGGGGATCGACTCTCGACTTTGAGTTCTCAGTTTTTTAATTCTATCATTCATATTTTTTAGCCTTCTATTGACACATTAATTAGGATTGTTAGTATTAAAAAACTATCACTTTATCCAAATAAATAAAAACATATTCTAAGAAATATTTTATCATAAATATCTAAGAATACGAGAATAATAATCTAACAATGGTTTTTTTATGAGTGAAAGAATGAACGTGTTGATAATAATAACTGATCAACAACGAGCTGATCATTTGAGTTGTATGGGAAATACAGTATTAAAGACTCCAAATATTGATGACATTGGAAATAATGGAATGAGATTTACCAACTATTTTTGTGCTACTCCTATTTGTATGCCAAACCGAGCCAATTTTTTTACAGGTACTTATCCAAGTGTTCATGGAACAAGGTCAAACGGGATTAACCTTGATCCAAACATTCCTACAATTTCAGAAATATTACGGATTCAAGGTTTTCATACGGCTTCAATTGGAAAATTACATTTTAATTTCTATGCCCCTTCTTATAAAAAAAAGGTTAAATCATTAGAAAATATACAAGATTGGATGCTTGGTAAGATAAAATCGCCTTTCCCAACTCCTTATTATGGTTTTGATGAAGTAGTTTTAACTACTGGACACGGTGACGTTTGTTCTGGTACATACATAGAATGGTTAGAAGAAAAACAATATGAAAAACTTGATTTTCTTAAAAACCGAATGCGAGCAATTTTTGAATATTATTATGATACTGTATTACCTGAGGATTTATATCCTACCGCTTATATAACAGAAAAAACTGTGGAGTTTCTTAAGAATTATTCAGAGGGGGATAATAAAGATAAACCTTTCTTTCTACATTGTTCTTATAATGACCCTCATCACCCTGTTTGCCCTCCAGGTAAATACAAAGATCTGTATAAACCAGAAGATATAGAATTACCCTCAAATTTTAATGATGGTGAAAATCTCCTCACTCATGAATTCTTAGGTCAATATCTATCATCCAAATACACACATCTCATGCCTCAGAAGGTAAACGAAGAAGTAGCAAGAACTTTTATTGCTCTCACATATGACGCTATTGCAATGATAGATGATGGTGTAGGAAAAATCCTTAGCACTTTAGAAAAAACTGGTATGGCAGACAACACAATGGTAATTTTTACAAGTGATCATGGAGATTACTGTGGGGATCATGGTTTAATCTTGAAAGGACCAGCACATTTCAGAAGTGTTATTAATATGCCACTGTTATGGAAAGTTCCTGGCTTAACACATACTTCTGTTTCAAATTCTCTTGTAAGTACAGTTGATTTACCTAAAACAATCCTTAAACTATTACGTATTAAAGATAGGTATCATCCTGAACTGAATCAAGGGAGAGATATAACCTCGATTTTAAAAAATCCAAAGGAAAGAGTTAGAGAACAACTATTAATAGAACATGACGAAGAACTTTCAGAAGATATGATATTAAGACTTCGAACATTAATCACACAGCATCATCGTTTAACTCTTTATGATGGATACGATAATTTCGGTGATCTTTTCAACTTTGAAAGCGATCCTGATGAAATCAATAATTTATGGTATAAAGATAAAGAACTTAGGAGTAATCTTGTTGAGAGACTTCTCAGAGAGATTATTAGCCTTCGACCACGATTTCCTAAACGAGAAGCATATAATTAATTTTTTAGCTAGATTGAAAAAGTAAAGGTGAAATTTGAAATGAATAGTAAAATTAAGACTTTAGAGGATTATCAAAAAGTGGGTGTTGAAATATTTAATGAATTACATCTTGATTCTTACCCAATATCGATAAAGTACATAAGAGATATTGAAAAAGACATTCCTGCAGGAGTTAGAAGACCAATCGATAACGGAGAAAAAATGTCTATTTGCCAGGCATTTACTTACGCACGCAAGTTTAGGCATAAATTATGCATTACTGCAGCTGATAATTTTTGCACTCCGTCATCTGTTGCGCATGGATGGGTTCCTCTCTCAATGGAAGAATTTACCGAATCTCAACTACGTCAAAAATGGTCAAAAGATATTCAAGCTGAGAAAAGAAGAGCCGAACACATATATGCAAAAAATTTTAAAAATATAATTGAATTGGCGTATCGTGGAGTAATTATTTCACCATTAATGGAAACTCCCGTCATTCCTGATGCTATATTGATTTATTGTGATGGTCCAAAGTTAACTTATATAATTAATGCATTGAATTATGAACATAAGAGAAAGTATAGAATACAATCAATGTTCGAAGGTTTTGGCGAAAGTTGTGGAAAGGGGGGACTCATGCCGTTTATTACTCGAAAAGCCCAGATTGTCATTCCAGGCACGGGAGATCGGTCATTTGCAGGAATTCAAGATCACGAATTGGGAATTGGAATGCCTGCTAGCTTTATTTTCTATGTATTGGAGAATTTATTCCAAACAGGGTCAGGTCAAGGTTTAAGGTTTCCATTAAGGCAACTACTTCCAAAATTGGATGAAAATTTAACTCCAGGCTTTCGGTACATGCGAGAAGTAATAGATAAAAAGCTTAATGAAAAAAATAACTAAAAACAATTTTTTTTACAATAAAGTAAAACTAGTGAAATACATTTAAGAATTAAAAGAATGAAATAAAAATAGAAGGTGTATATAATATCTTGTCTTTAAATGAAGAACTTGAGCAAAAATTAAAAGAATTAGGGGCTATTCGAGTTGGTTTTGTGACTCTGGAAACATTAGCGGGTGGTCCGGAAGGAGCAAATCTGAAATATTTGCTTCCAAGTGCTGAAAGTGCTGTGTGTTGGGCAATTCCATTACAAAAAGATTTAATTCGACCGTATTTAGGAAAGACTCATCCCAATGCTAGGGGTGATCATGAGAAGGATAACATCGAAGTAAATATTAAATCAAGTAAAATGTCTAGGATAATAGCTCAATTCTTAGTAGAAAAGGGATGTGAAGCAGCAAGCGTTATAGCAAATAATAAATATAGGGAAGATGTTCTTAATTGGAATATAACCTTGCCACCAGAAATATCACTAAGATATCTGGCCGTGCGATCTGGAGTTGCCTCGTTTGGTTGGTCTGGTAATGTAGGAATAAAAGAGTATGGTACTGCAATAATTTTAGGTGCCACAATAACTAATGCAAAATTTGACCCTACTGATCCAATACCAGCTGAAGAATCATTTTGTAATGAATGCAAGATATGTACAAAAGTTTGTGCTTTTCAAATGTTTTCTCCTGATGAAAAAGTAGAAATAACTCTTGGAGGACACATTTTTTCTTATTCAAAGCGTGTAAATAAATTGCGATGTATTCTAACATGTGGTGGATTTAATGGATTACATAAATCGAGAAAATTTTCAACATTCTCTCCAGGACGATATGACTATCCTGAAACTGCGATGGAAGTCAGAAGAGTTTTGACCGCAGCTATGACCGGTCAGAGGAAAAGACCCTTAATCAAAGACAGCTCAACAGGTTACATTCCAGCATCTTTTTCTGGAGGTAAAGGAGCATCTTCGCTTCCAACAGAAGAAACTAAGAATGATGTAGTTCAGCTTACTTGTGGTAATTGCCAAATAATATGTTGGGGCGATCCTAAAGATACAGCAAAAAATTATAAAATACTTGTTAATTCTGGTTGTGTAATTCAGAGAGAAGATGGTAGATTGGAAGTATTCCCTCCAGATGAAGCAATAGAAGAATTTGAAAAAATGCCATTAAAGAGACAAAGATGGTACAGAAAAGATTATAAGATGAAGATGAGACAAATAACTAGACCAACCGAAATGATGCCTTAAAAAAAAAACAAAAAAAAAGGAAAAAACAACAAAAACACTCCTATTGGTGCTGTAAAATGACTAAAAATATGAATATTTTATTTATAATGACAGATCAACACCGGGCTGATCATATGAGCTGTGCAGGGAATTCCGTTCTTAAAACACCAAGCTTAGATAAACTTGCAAGTGAGGGTATTCGATTTACTTCTGCATACGTAGCAAATCCTATATGCATGCCAAACAGGTCAAGTATTTTTACTGGATTATATCCTAACATGCATGGTGCTCGAACAGCAGGGATGAATTTGCCCATGGATGTTCCAACTTTCACCGAAACTTTATTAAATGAAGGTTATCACACGATACAAATAGGAAAATTGCATTTGCAATTCATGCTTCAAAAAATGGTTAAAGAGGCTAGATCTTTTGAGTTAGCAGCTCAATGGATGCGTACTGATGATGGTCATGCGAAAATGAAAGAACAACTTCCAATCCCCTATTATGGGTTTCAAGAGGTAGAATTAGTAATGGGACACGGTGATGTATGCTGTGGTCATTATTTTGATTGGTTGAAAGAAAAATCACCTGAAATAATTGAAGCAATAAGAAAAAAAGCTCAGCAAAGATTTTATACTAAACCTATGTATGAAACAGACATACCTGAAGAATATTATCCTACATCATATATTACAGAAAGTTCAATGAATTTTCTTGACAGATATGCTAAAGGAGATTATGGAGAAAAGCCATTTTTCCTTAATATCTCTTATCCTGATCCTCATCATCCCGTATGCCCTCCTGGTATATATAAAGATATGTACAAACCAGAAGATATTGTGCTTCCAGAAAATTTCAACGATTTAGAGAATATAAAAAAACATCCATTATTAGGAGAACGTTTAAACAATCCTTTTTTCCGAGCAATGGTTTTGAGAATTGCAGATGAAGAAGAAGTCAGAAAATTCACAGCTGGAACCTATGGCTCCATTTCCATGATTGATGATGGTATCGGTAAAATCCTCGATAAATTAGAAATTTTAGGGCTTGCTGAGAACACAATGATTATATACACCTCTGATCACGGAGATAATATGGGAGAACATGGACTAATATTAAAAGGACCTTCTCCTTGCAAGGGTGTCTTAAATGTTCCAATGATTTGGAAAGTACCTGGTATTACCAATCCAAATATTTCAGATTCTCTTGTAAGTTCATTAGATATTTCTAAAACGATTTTAAACCTCGTTAGTGTCAATGAAAAAAAGCAACCTCCTGACATGCTAGGAGTTGATATAACACCTGTTTTAAAAGATCCAAATGCAAAAGTCAGAGAATGTTGTTTTATTGAACATGACGAGGAATTAGATAATTTTAATCTCAAAGTACGATTAAGGCATCTTGTCACTGAAGATTATAAATTAACTGTGGCAGCAAGTTTTCCAAATTATGGAGATCTATATCATCGCAAAAATGATCCATGGGAATTAAAAAATTTATGGTATGATGAAAACTATAAAGAAATTAGGAATCAGATGACGAATAAGCTATTATGGGAAAACCTTAAAGCTCAGAGCCGATATCCAAAAAGGTTAGCCCTATCTTAATTCAGAATTGACAAAAAAATCGAAAATAAAAGGGAACAATTTTATGACACAAACAAAAACACTTTCATTAGAAGAACAAATTAAAAAATTAGCTCTTGAAGAAGGAGCAGTGTTAGTAGGTATTTGCTCGGCTGAAAGTATAAAAAATAATGAGTTTTCAGACCCAAATTATTTATTTCCCGGCGCTAAATCAGTAATTAGTATCGCAATAAATTTCGATGATGAAAAAGTTAGAAAATATTTATCAAAAGAAGAATATTTACCTCTATGTTATGAAGAGGGATATACAACAAAGAATCTAAAAAGAATAGCCGAGAAAATAAAAGCATTTCTTGAAGAAAAAGGATTTGGTGCCCACAATTGCGATTGTAACTATGACTATAGAAACATAAATAAGGCAAGTAAAGCTGTCGTCTCTACTATAAAGATTTTAATTGATCTCATAAATAAAGATAAGGATGAGGATATTAATTTGACGGACCAAGAGGAAAAAACATTAATTCGCTTGAAAAAATTGATATTACCGGGGTTAAAGAAAACACCAATGCACTTAATACCTTCATTATCTCATCGCTGCGTTGCTGTTTCAGCCGGAATAGGAAGAATTGGATGGAGTGGAAATTTAATCACCGAAAAATATGGTGCACGAGTTCTTTTAAATTCAATTATTACTGATGCAAAATTAAAGCCTGATAACCCCTTAGAGAGTAATCCTTGTGTTAAATGTAAAATTTGTGAGAAATCATGCCAAGGAGGACTTTTTAGTGGAGATGAAGAACAAACCATAACTATTGCGGGGGTTGAAGAAACAATTGCAAAACGAAATAACTATGCATATTGTATTGCTGTTTGTAGTAGTATGTCAGGTCAGAATAAATTTAAAGAATGGTCCACATGGTCTCCTTTTCGCTTTAATGATATTGAGAGACTTCCTTTAGATGATTCTGTCGATACCTATGTTAAAAATATGTTTGCTAAGGGAATTGAAAACGGAGGGGAGCAAGCTGAAAATGTTCTAAGGCTTATAGAAAATACTTTTTTAGGACGTAATGATAAACGCGCAGAAGACTTTAGACCTTCATGCGGATTTTGTCAGATGGTCTGTTCTGGGCAGTATTTGAATAAGACTAAAGAAAATTATAAAATGATTGTGAATTCTGGTTGTATAGAATAAAATAATTGATGTTTCAAACCTATTAATCGTAAAGATTCCTATTATATTTACTTAATCACATTTACATTCTATTTTCTTTATAAATTGTTTCTGTTAATTCCTTAAGATTGCCAAATATTTTTGAACGTTCCTCTCGATGAAGTCTTATTGCCCTCGTTGGACAGGTTACAGCACAGGCACCACAACCATAACATTTTGTGGAATTTACTGAAGAAATCTCATCAATTAGAGTTACGGCTTTGAATACACATCGTTTTTCACATAATCCGCATCCTTCGCATAAATCTTCATTCACTTTTGCAATATAATTCGATCTAGCTACACAATTATCATTCTTATCTTCAAATCGAGTCACACCTCTTAAAAACGCGCAACAGCACTCACAACAGCAACATACTATCAAATGATTGGCTACTTTTACATTTTCAGTGGTAAAGATTAACCCTAATTTCGCTAGCTTATCTACTACTTGATGTGCTTCCTCTCGAGATAAAACCTTACCCTCTCCTCTCTCCACAAAGTAATGCCCAAAAGGACCTAATTGAAAACACGTTTCTTTAATAGGGTATTTATCTTTGCATTCTCTTTCTCCTAATATTTCTTTTCTATTTCTGCATGGACAGTCTGTGATAACAATCGGTTCTTGACACTCCTCAATTATTCCATGTATTTCCTCTGCATTAGAAATCTGAGACTGGTGATCGACTGATGTATTTACAGGTATTATTCTTGTTAATGGGGTTCCAGCATCAGAAGATTCATATCGCTTGTAATATTTCTCCTTAATGAAAAATTGTTGATATAGTTCTGCTCCTCTTTTACCAAGTCTTTCCATAGCTTTTGAATATTTAAATCCAATATTAAAAAGATGAGCCACCGTCAAAAAATAAGAATAGCCTCCAATATCTTGAATAATTCCCTTATCAGCCATCTCCCGTAATAGTATCTTTGTTTCTTTTCTTTCTTTCCCAATCCTCTTGGCAATTTCGTTGACTGTTAAAGGCTTAATATCTAAATGCTGAGCGATTACTGCTTCGTCTGGAGTAAACATAAGTTTTATATATTCCCTAAATGCTTCAGAAATATTTCCATTTGTATCAACTGGAATATCATTTGGATATTCTCTCATCTTTTTCAATATTACATCATAAGGATCCTCTGCTTCTGTTAAATCTCTCACCTAACATATGTATTTTTTATCCACTACTTCCTTTTTCCGCTTTTTTAGCTTCTTTATCTCTAATTACTCGCTTTAAGACTTTTCCAATGGCACTTTTTGGTAAAGAACGTACAAATTTTACTATTCTTGGATATTTATAAGCCGCCATTTGTGCCCTAGACCAATCGATTATTTCTTGTTCTGTGATTTTTCCTTTATACTCTTTTTTAAGAATAATTTGTGCCATAATATTTTCACCTCTTTTTGGGTCTTTAATACCAATTACAGCACATTCTTGAATCGCAGGATGTTCATATAAAACTTCCTCAATCTCTCTCGGATAAACACTATGCCCCTTATACTTTATCATATCTTTAACCCTATCGATTAAGAAAATATAACCCTCTTCATCCATTTTTGCAAAATCGCCTGTTCGCAGCCATCTATAACCCCCCGCTTCAAAAAATACCTTTTTATTTTCTTTTGGTCGATTATGATATCCCACCATAACTTGAGGTCCAGCTACAACTAATTCTCCAGATTCATCAATAGGCAAGAAATTAAGATTCTCATCAATAATCCCACATAAAGTACTCGCAACAGGGACACCACAACTGGCTGGTTTTTTTTTTGCCCAGGGAGGACTATTTGTAACAGTTGGGCTTGTTTCACTAAGTCCATAACCCTCTCCCATTAGAAATCCTGTTTTCGATTCCCATTCTTTAGTAATTTCGATGGGCATTGCTGAAGCACCTACATTTGCATATTTCAAGCAAGAAAAATCTATATCTTTACTTAGTGGTGAATTTAACAGATTAATAAACATCGTTGGTACTCCTAATAGAGTATTTGGTTTTTTTTCTTTAATTATGTCAATAATCCGAGGAATATCAAATGTAGGAAAAATGAATCCTTTTCCCCCTGTCATAGGACCTTGTATAAGTTCACATGTTTGTCCATAGATATGATACCAGGGAAGAATACAAATATTCACAAGATCTCCCTTAATATAAGTTTCTTTCATATAATTTGATATTTGCTGCATTTGGAGTATATTTGCAACTATATTATAATGAGATAAACATGCCCCTTTAGGATCCCCTGTTGTCCCTCCAGTATATTGAATAATTGCAATATCTTCTTTAGGATTGATATTAACTTTGAAATCTGTAAAGTGTTCTGGATTATGTTCTAATAATGTATTGTAATGAATTATTTTGGCAGTTTCAGGTACTTCTGGAATCTCACCGGCGACATTAACCATTATAACTTTCTCCAATGCCAGTTGATCTTCAACTTTCTTAAATTCTTTAAAGAACCTATCAATCATAATTAAATATTTTGCACCTGAATCTTTAATTTGGTAAGCCATTTCTCGTCCTACAAATAGAGGACTTATAGCAGTTAACGTTGCTCCAAGACCTAAGGCAGCAAAATAACAAATGCTAAAATGCGGACAATTCGGTAACCACAATGATACGACATCTCCCTTTTTTAAACCTAATTTCAGAAGCCCATCTGCAAATCTTCTTGTTAAATTATCCATCTCTTTAAATGTAAACTCTCTACCAAAATAGTCCATGGCTACTTTATCTCCATATTCTTTAGCTCCTTTTTCAAATAGGCTAATTAACGACAGATCTTCCGGGATATCAATTTCTAATGTAATTCCATCAGGTAAATAATCCTTCCAAATTCTTTTTTTAATATAATCAGGGAGTTCCATTTTTATTATCTCTTTAAAAATTTATGCTATTAATTAATGAATTTAATATAAAAATTAAAATTTTCAATTCTCACATTCTTAGATTTTACGTTACAAATTATTTTTTAATGATTTACTATTATAAATTCAAGTATCTATGAAAAACTCAAAATAAAAATTCTAATTTTAATATGTAGGTTTAAGATTTTGAAATCACAAGATGAATTAGGAGTTTCAGTTCCAGCAAATAAGCCTTTAGTGGTTCGCACAATAAAAAAAGTAACAAAAGAGCAACGAGAATATGCCCTAAAGAAAACCGAATACAGTATGTTTTCCTTTCCCGCAGACTTAATATTTGTAGATTTTTTATCTGATTCTGGCTCTGGAACGATGACAGACTTCCAATGGGCTGCTCTTTTCCATGGAGATGAATCTTATGCTCGTAACAAGGGATATTACGTACTTTTAGAAGCTGTTCGAGACACATTTGAACGAGGAGATAATCCTAAAAAATCA
>JABXKB010000149.1 GCA_013375485.1 Promethearchaeota archaeon
TCAGCAATTAAATGCAACGAATATATAGATTGGGGAACATTAAAAGACTGGAAAAACTACAAAGATAAATTTAAAACAATATTTGTAGATTTAGATGGAGTAGTTTTTTATAATAGTTCTGCATATTTAAAGCCATACATAGGCAATACTAAAGAAATAGAAGATAATATAAAGATACTAAAAGAATTAGTTGGTACAGGTTTTGTTGAATTAATAATTACAACATCAAGACCTGAAAGATATAGAAGAACTACAGAAAAACAATTGAAGAAAGCTGGTATAAAATATAAGCAAATGATAATGGGATTACAGCACAATAAAAGAATTATTATAAATGATTTTAATTCTACTAATCCCTATCCTACATGCGAGTCAATAAACTTAAAAAGAGATGAAGGTTCTCTAGGATACTTCTTAAAATGAATCGAACCGAAAATATTTTTCGACGACTCCGAGCAGAATGGATCAAGACAGAGCAACATTCGCTTGACTTAGGATTTATACTCTATAGTCATTCTTCATATGATGATTGCTGGCCTATGTTTTTTGGGTCCATGAAAGAACATTTAGATCCTTATTTTAAATTTGATGAATATTTTATTTTTACTGATAAAGTTATACAGTATGTAGGCCACTTCAAAGAAATAAATTATGATGAAGAATTAAGTTATACAAAAAGAATGCATCAATGCCTATCACAAATTGAATCAGACTATATCTTGATCTGCCACGAAGATATGATGCTCTATAAAGATATCAGTAAAAAATATTTTTTAGATGCAGTGAATGTAATAACAAAAGACCCAAGTATCGACTCAATAAAATTGATAAAATGTGATGATATAGGAAATGGTAATCCATATAGTGATAAAAGTGATGTGTTAAAGGAAACTAATCCTAAAGCAAATATGCAATTTGCAATTCAGCCAACCTTGTGGAAGAAAAAATCATATTTAAATATTTTAAAACAGCATGATAATAATATATGGGAATTTGAAGTTAATGGACAAAAGACATGTAAAAAGCTTAAACAAAAATCTTTATACACATATCATAAAACTTTTGATAGAAAAAGAGGAAAGTACCATTATGAATCATGTACATATCCTTACATAGCAACAGCTATAGTAAAAGGAAAATGGAATACAAAAGAATATCCTGAATTAATAAGTATGGCAATAAAATACAACATCAATATAGATGAGAGAGGAATCCATAAGCCATGATAACACATGTTATATTTGATTTAGACGGCGTTCTTGTTGATGCTAGAGAAATTCATTTTGAAGCATTAAATTTAGCCTTAGAAAAAATTTGTGGAGAACAATACAAGATTTCAAAAAAAGACCATCTATCAAAATATGATGGATTGCCAACAAAAAAGAAACTTGAAATATTAGGTATTGACTATAGCCTTCATGAAAAGATATGGAAAGAAAAACAGAAAAAAACTTTGGAAGTCATAGATTATATGATGCCAAATGTTTACATGAGAAACATATTAAGGACATTAAAATCCAGAAACTACTCTATACATGTATGTTCAAATTCAATAAAAAAAACTATCAAAATGATGCTCATAAGGAATGATTTGATAGAATTTATTGATGAAATTTTTTCAAATGAAGATGTAAAATTCTCAAAACCTAGTCCAGAGATATACTTACAAAGTATGATTAAGGCAGGAGCATCACCAAAAGAAACTCTTATAATAGAAGATTCTCCAATAGGTAGAAAAGCAGCTATTGATTCTGGTGCGCATTTACATGCTGTTAGAAATACAGACGATGTTTATTTGCAGCAAATTCTAAGACATATAGATAAAATAGAAAGGAAAGAACAAGTGAATAAAGACAAATGGCATGGTGGGAAAATGAATGTTTTAATACCTATGGCTGGCGCAGGATCACGATTTGAAAAGGCTGGTTATACTTTTCCAAAACCTCTCATTGAAGTAAACGGAAAACCAATGATAGAATTGGTAGTAGAAAATTTAAATGTCCAAGCCAAATATGTATTCATAGTTCAGAAATCACATTCAGAAAAATACAACTTAAAAAATATGCTAAGTTCTATCTGTCCAAAATGTGAAGTGGTTGAAGTTGATGGAGTGACAGAAGGAGCAGCATGTACTACATTACTAGCTAAACAATTTATTGATAACGATGAACCACTTTTAATGGCTAACTCAGATCAATATGTTGACTGGGACTCTCATGATTTTATGTATTCAATGCAAGGCGACAATGAGATAGATGCTGGTATATTAACTTTTAAATCACATCATCCGAAATGGAGTTTTGTGAAGTTGGGAGAAGATGGGTATGTTAATGAAGTAGCTGAAAAAGATCCTATTAGCGATATAGCAACTGTTGGGATTTATTATTGGAAAAAAGGCTCCGACTACGTTAAATATGCAGAAGATATGATTTCTAAAGATATTAGATTTAATAATGAATTTTATGTTTGTCCTGTATTTAATCAAGCGATTGAAGACAATAAGAAAATTAAGATATCTAATATCGCAAGCAATAGCATGTGGGGTCTTGGCACTCCAGAAGATCTGAAGATTTTTATGGACAGTCATAAATGAAAATAGCCGTTATAATTCAAGGATCACTAATCAATTTTACTAACCTGCTAGATATTAATCTAACATCTTTAAAAGAATATATTAATCCTAGAGATATTTACATTTCTACATGGAAAAAAGATTTAGAGTCTAAAAAAGACACTACTGTAAGTGCTAAATTAAGTGAAATAAAACTTAAACATGATGTAAATATTATTTTAAATGATGATCCAGTTACTAGAGATGAAGTTAAAATTATAAATAATAATAATTTTGTAAGGCAGTCTTGTTCTTCATATTATGGAATTAATTATGCGTTAAGAAGAAAAGATTATGACTATATAATTAAATTAAGAACTGACTCAGCATTACATGGATATGATTATCTTTTAAATAAAATTAATGAAGAACAAAACAAGATACTTTGCTCTAGTTTCTTTTTTAGAAAAGATATTGCATATCATCCAGGCGATCATATTATTGCAGGAAAAAGTAATGAAATTTATGATTTATTTCGTATACAGTTTGATAAAACAAATAGGTGTAGAAACGAATTTAAAGATGCGATTAAGTATGGATTAGATAAAAGATATCTACACGCGATGTATGAAAATGAGGAATTAGCTAGTAAGTTGATTCAGCAGAATGTAAGTAATACACCTCCAGAAATAAAATTTTGCGTAGACTATTTAATTAATAAACTTAATAGAAAAGTTTATAAAAAAGAAAGCCATATCCTTATGAAAGAATATTTTTCTCCTATAGACTTAGAAGGTTTTAATAACTACTATGTCAACAGCAATAAAATGAAATATTATTTTCATAAACGTGAAATAACTGAAAAATACAATGGTGATATTTTTGATTTTATAAACCAAGAATTAGAAAGAACATGTAATTGTTATGGTATACATATTTGTGAACATGTTGCTAGATGGGCTATTATAAAAATACTTTTAGAAAATATTGTAATAAATTCTAAGGATATTGTTCCTATAGAAAATGATGATTTAACTACATTCTGTAGTTTTATGAAACCATATACTTTACTTGAAGAAACAAAAAATTTAGTTAAATTTGGAGTTTAATATGATTTGGATAGATTTAGTTAAGAATTATTTGGCAGATTTTTGTACAAAAAATTTAGAAAATTTAGAAAAAGCTTATGATGACGAAGTACAATTAAGAGACTGGGAAATAACGGCGAAAGGAAAAGACAATGTAATTTTAGCAAACAAAGAATTGTTTTCAAATTTTGAAACAATAAAGATTCATATCTTAAATACAGCATACAGGAACAAACTCGTTTTTATAGAATTTGTTTTAGAATTAGACGATGAAGTTTTAAATGTTGTAGATATTTTTAATATAAACGAACAAGGTAAAATCAAATCAATCAGAGCTTATAAAGGATAATTAAAATGGTTACAATGAATGAAATGGCTAGTTCTTATGCTAATAATCTTCAAGAAGAAATTAAAAGAGCAGAAAATAACCTTGAAGAACAGCAAAGATATATTGCACAACTTAGATCGCATCTTAACGAATGCATTAATGCTTTACAAAATAATACTTCTAATCAGAATACGACTGCAAATTCACCTCCAGCTTCAGTTCCTTTATCTGCTGTAAATCCGCAGTTAGAAAGTAGAATAAAAAATGAAGACGGAAGTACTAGTGAAACTTATAGTGTTAATCCATTTATTCAGTCTAAATAACTTTAAGAAAGGAAATTGTATGAAAAATTCTAGCTCAGTTGATTGGAACCTACTTCTTGACTCAAACAATAGTGTTTTAAAAACTATTTCAAGATGGAGTTCTGGAGAATTAACAACAAGAGAAGTTGTTGACTCAGTTACTTTTACAGAGTTTTCTGGAGAGTTTAGAAAATTAGTTAGAAATCACGGTACTACTTATGGTCGTCGCCTTGCAAGAAAAGCGTTGCGATATCGAGGCGAATTAGTTTAATTTATTTTTATTTATTTTTATTATTTAGGAGATTTATTTTTATGTCAGATCTTAACAGATGGGTTGGTTCAGGTAGAGTAACTAGAGACACTGAGCTTCGCTACACTCCAAACGGTACAGCCGTTGCAGACGTTGGCATTTGCTCAAACAGAATCTGGTCAAAAGATGGCAATAAACAAGAAGAGCCAACTTTTGTTGATGTTACCCTGTGGGGTAAGCAAGCAGAATCTCTGGCTCAGTACCTTACAAAAGGTGCTTTTGTTATGGTAGAAGGTAGGCTTCAGCTTGACACTTGGGAAACAGATGAAGGCGTTAAAAGATCAAAACTGAGAGTTGTAGCAGAAAGAGTTAATCTTGGGCCTAAATCAAATGGTGGCGGATCTAAGAATCAAAGAGTTGCCAGTACTGAAGAATCTTCCGAAGAAGTTCCATTTTAATTTGATTAATATATTTTGATATTTGTTTAGAACCAACAGTGGTGTATATATTACTGTTGGTTTTTTATATATTATGACTGGAGATTAACAATGCCTTTGAAAAAATGCAGCGAAAATAATAAATCGGGATGGAAATGGGGAGATTCTGGAAAATGTTTTGTCGGTCCTGATGGAAAGAAAAAAGCAATTAAACAAGGAATTTCCATAGAAGGTCCAAAAAAGTTTTCAGAAATGGCTTCTGAACACGAATGGGAAATTGAAGAATCAGAAATTGAATACGTGCTAGAATGTGCATATGAAGCTGGTGCTAGTTTTGCAGAAGGAAGCTGTATATCTATTGCCCTTTTAACAAATGAGGGATGGACAGAAGAAATTACAGAAGATAACTTTGTTACTCCTGCTAGTGAAGATTATTATGAGGGGTACGAAGGTGATGATGTAGAAGAATGGGATATCGCAGCAAATCGTCCCGGTCTTTGGGAAAATATCCGTAAAAAGAAAGAACGCGAAGGTAAGAAATATCGCCCAGCAAAACCGGGAGATAAAGATAGACCTGATCCAGAGGCTTGGAAACGAGCGCAATCTTTGTTGAAAAAAACAGTTGCGGAATACGAAGAAGGTCAGATGCAACGTGAGCAACTCATGAAGATGCACAAGCAACTCATGGAAATTGAAGAATATCTTGAGAGTGTTGATTTTGAAGATTGGACTAAGGATATGATTTCTAAGTCAGAAGTTTATATTCAGAATGTCTACGATTTTGTAAAGTCGCAAAGTGCTGATGAGTCTTATGCTGCCGAGTATCAAGGCCGAAAAGTAACTTTAAATAAACCATTTAGAACTCCCGGCGGTCCTAAGAAAAGTGCCGTTTATACTAAAAATGAAAAAGGAAATGTTGTTCTTGTTCGATTTGGAGATCCAAATATGAAAATTAAGAAAAGCAATCCAGCAAGGAGAAAGAGCTTTAGAGCTAGACATAACTGTAGTAATCCCGGTGCAAAATGGAAAGCAAGATATTGGTCTTGTAAGGCATGGTGATATGGAAAGAAGAAATTTTATAAAGGTTTTAGCAGCAACACCTTTCTTTGGTGCTGCTTTAGCTAGAAAATGCGAATCAAAAGAATACAAATTCAGCGACCAGTGGGAATTAGCTAAAGCGTCTGATTATTCCGACTCTGTTTGCAGTGAAGCATTGGTGAAAACTCTCGCGGGCGATGAGCAAGCAATCACGACCATCTATGCCGAAACCGACCTCAATGAAAACCGTTACTACGATCCTAAGTGGAACGTAAACGGAAGTTGGAATAAAGCACAAAGTAGAATGGCATTAATATCTCACCTTGCTGGGGCTAATCATAAGTTTGATAAATCGTATTTAAACACTTTGTCAACTGACCAACTCCAAAAACTACATGACGATGACCACAATAAAAAAAGAAGAACGACAATAAGAAGGAGATGGTTTAGATGAAAAGAAGAGATTTTATTAAATGTGGAACTTCTGGTTTTTTAGTAGGTAACATAAGCGCAGCATATGCAGAAGAAAAACAAAAAGACGATCCCGCAGTACTATTCCTGTTTCTCGGAGGTGGTGCTTCTCATATTGAAACTTTTAATCCTATACCATATGCTCCTGCTGATCGTAGAAGCGTGACAGGCGCTAGGAAAACTAATGTTGCAGGCATAGAGCTAGGTGGTCTTTTTGAGAATTTATCTAGCAGAACCAACAAAATAGCTATTCCTAGAGCGTTCGGCCATAGGGATCAGAACCATGCATCTGCTGTTCATTGGGTAGTAACCGGAGAAGCTAATTTTGGTGCTGGTACTAGTTCAAAATGGCCCAGTTACGGTAGTTGTATGGCAAAATATCATGGTCCAAATACAGATGATGGACTGCCTACATATATTAAAATGGGAGAAATACAACATGATGATGCCGCTTGGTTGGGTGGTAAATATATGGGTTTTGACGCAACCAGAGAAGGCAGAAAAGACCTACAACTTCTTGGCAATAGTGATGACTTTAGGAAAAGGCTGCACGCTCTAAATGTAATTGATAGCGGGTTTTCTGGAAAAAATCAACAAATGGCAAAAGATTGGCGTGATTTAAGGGATCAATCTGTCGATATTATATTGGGCAATACCTCTAAAGCGTTTAAGGTAGAAGAAGATACTCACTACGACCGCTTTAAAGCCACAAGTTTCGGAATTGATTGTCTAACTGCGATTCGTTTGTTGGAAGCAGGCTCTAAATTTGTAACGCTTAATATGGGTGGCTGGGATATGCATCAAAACATAGGTGCTTCTCTGGAAACTAAACAAAAAGAATTAGATGCCTATCTTTGTAAAGTTATGGATATATTAGAACATAGAGGCATGTATGAGAGGGTAATGCTTGTTGTGACTTCGGAATTTGGAAGAACACCAAAAGTAAATCAAAACCAAGGTAGAGATCACTTTGGAAAGCTCGCCCCGCTGATGATAAGCTGTGGCAGTTATGAAATGGGAAGAACCATCGGTGCATCAAACGGAAATGCAGATGAGGCAGAGAGTGGTCGATGCACACCAGAAGATCTCGCCTGGACGATATTCGATCATTTAAATATGGAAAAGAAAACGAGGTGGACTGGCACTGATGGTCGTCCTCACGATATAGTCAAGGAAGATTCTAAAAACATTTTAAAGGAGATAGTATGAGAAATTTAATTATTTTATTATTTGTGGTCTTGAGTTTTTGTGTCATGTGTGATACAACTAATGCTCATTGGCCTTGGCAAAACCACCAGCATCCACATAGCTATAGGTATAATCCACCAATAGTTTATTATCAACCACATGTTGTTTGGTTGCCACAGGGTACAACACTAAATGTTGGACCTGTATATGTAGATCCGTATCGAAGACATGTTAGAATGGGAATTAATTACGGATTTTATCACATTCCTCAAGTTCAAACATTTAATTTTTACAATGGTCAACAGCAACAAGGTCCAAGATAATAAAAAACTTATTGAAAATGTAGATTATTATTTAATAGATGATAAAGTAGTCTTTACGGAAAAGTTCTTGAAATCAAGAGGAAAATGTTGTAATAATACATGTAAACATTGTCCTTACAAGAGCAAGTAAAATGCTAAAAAAAATTTTTATTATAGGAATATTAATTATGGCTTGTTGTGGTGGAAATAACTGTAAAAAAAGTCTTTCTAAACAACCATCGGAATCGGATGAGTTAAAAGAAATAGTAATTCAATTTAGTGCAGACTGGTGCGCACCATGTAGGCAATTAAAAAGCATTATGAAATCTGAGGAAATGAAGAATTATCTGAAGTCTAAGAAACTTAGATATTATATTCTAGATATTGAAAAGAAAGACAAAACAACTAAAATGTGGGTGGATTATTCAAATCCAACAACTATTCCATTAGTCGTAAAATATTCATGGGATAAAGAATTAAAAAGGTGGAAAGAAATTAAAAGATTTGTAGGTGCAAAAAATATTGAATTTATGAAAGAATGGTTGAAAAACTAAACCCATAAGATACAATTTCAATGTATAATTCCATGTGAGCTAAGTTCATGTGGAATTTTTTTTGGACAAATTATGATCGAATTAGCAATAGCAATTTTTATAGCATCTTTTTTATTAGGAAAAAATGAATAAGTTAAATTTAAATGCACCTATAAACAGTTTAGGATATGGTGTTGTAGGATATAATATATGGAAAAGTCTTAATTCAGACCCAGATATTGATACAACACTATTCCCTATATCTAACCAAGTTTCACCCCCATGTTTAATGAAAGATAGTGAAAAACTATTATTGCAAAGTTCTATACAAAAGCAAGATAGTTTCGATGCTACATTACCCTCTCTGAAAATTTGGCATGAAAATCAATTAGCAGATAGAATTGGTAAAGGAAAGTTTGTTGCTTGGTCTTTTTTTGAAGTAAATAAATTTAATAATAGAAGAAGAAGTCATTTACAATCTGTCGATGATATCATTGTGTCATCAAAATGGGCTAAAGAAATAGTTGATAAATATGTAGATTCTTATGTGCATATTGTTCCTTGTGGTGTTGATAGGAACATCTTCAATGAACAATTAAATAAGCCAAATACTTCTAAATGTATTTTCTTTAATTGTGGTAAATGGGAAGTAAGAAAAGGTCATGATATTTTACACATGGCTTTTAAGGACGCTTTTCCAATGAATACAGATGTTGAACTATGGATGATGACAGAAAACCCATTTTTAAATCAAGAAGAAAAAGCTTATTGGGAATCTAAATATAAAGAAGATAGAATTAAACTAATTCCAAGAGTTCAATGGCAAGAAGAATTAGCTGAAATAATTTCTAATGTATACTGTGGTGTATTTCCAGCAAGATCAGAAGGTTGGAATCTAGAAATTTTAGAAATGATGGCTATGGGAAAACAAATAATTACAACAAATTATTCTGCACATACTGAATTTTGTAATAATCAAAACTGTAGTCTTATAAATATAGAAGAAGAAGAATCTATTTATGATGGAAAATGGTTTGTAGGAGATAATGGAACTTGGGCTTCATTAGAGGGAGATGCTTACGACCAATTAGTTAATCATTTTAGATCTGTATATAGCTCTTGGAAGGAAAATCCTTTTAAGATAAATGAAAAAGGGATAGAAACTTCTAAAGAATTGTCTTGGAAAAATTCTAGTGATAAAGTTAAAAAAATAATTTTTGGAGAATAAGTATATGAGTCATCCAGATAACGAAGCAAGATTGAAACAGTTAAACGATAGCATTAAAATGCTTAATAAATTAAAAAGAATAGATAGTGGTTCAAATGAATTTTCTAGAAAGGTTAGGGTAAAACTTCTTTCAGAAGAAGCTAAAATGCCAACCAGATCAAATTTATCTGATGCAGGATGGGATCTATATTCCACAGAAGATGTAGTTATTACTGGAGGGCAGAGGAGAGTAGTAAAAACTGGAGTATCATTACAAATACCAGACGAATGGGTTGGGTTAATTTGGCCTAGATCAGGACTGTCTGTGAAAAAGGGTATTGACGTTCTGGCAGGAGTTATTGACTCTGGATATAGAGGAGAGATTATGGTCTGCCTATACAACACAAATATGCAATTAAAATTATTTGCTGATGATGACGATCCAATCGTGACAATAAAAAAAGGAGATAGGATAGGTCAAATTTTATTTCAAAGAGTCCCAGACGTTCATTTAGTTGAGGTTGATTATCTTTCTGACAGCGATAGAGGTGAAAAAGGATTTGGGAGTTCTGGACAATAATGAAAATTTCAAATGATGTAAAATTAGATTTTGATGATATCTTGTTGGTTCCTAGCAGAAGTCCTAATGCCTCTAGAAAAGATGTAAAACTTGATAGAACATATAAATTTTTTCATTCAAACAAAGAATGGAATGGCTTGCCAATTATGGCGGCGAATATGGATACTACTGGAACTTTTACAATGGGTTCCCAATTGTTGAATTTTAATGCAATAACCTGTTTACATAAACACTATACTGCTGAAAAAATACTTTCTTTTTATGAATATTCTGATTGCTGTTCAAATGTTTGGATGAGTATAGGAATGAAAAAAGAAGATATAGTAAAAGTTCATAAAGTAGCTTATGAGCTAGGATGGTGTCCAAATATTTGCATTGATATTGCCAACGGATATACAGAAAAATTTGTTGAATGGTGTTCAGATGTAAGAAATTCATTTGATTATGGTCCTAAGCCGATTATTATGGCTGGAAATGTTTGCACTCCAGAGATGGTTTCCGAATTAATTCTACACGGAGGTGTTGATATTGTTAAAGTTGGTATTGGCCCAGGATCGGCCTGTACTACCAGACTAAAAACTGGTGTCGGATATCCTCAATTGTCTGCTATAATAGAGTGTAGTCATGCTGCTCATGGATTAAAAAGTGATGAAAAAAGAATGGGTTTGATATGTGCTGATGGAGGATGTAGATTACCAGCAGATGTATGCAAGGCTTTCGCGGCTAACGCTGACTTTGTTATGCTGGGAGGAATGCTGGCGGGAACAGACGAGTGTGAGGGCGAGTGGGAATACGAAGAACATTATGTAGAAGAAGAAGTCAAAGTTACAGGAGCTATGCGTACTGAAAAA
>JABXKB010000150.1 GCA_013375485.1 Promethearchaeota archaeon
ATCTTCCACATCAACAACGGCTCCCGATAAATCGTTTGATTTACCATCATCCGCATATATATCAATTACCGCATCATTTTTGTGATATAACATTAGAAATATATTATCATCTGAATATCCATGATTTCTTAAGATCCAATAGACTTGGAGTGCTTGTGCAGGAAATCCATCTGAGTCTATTTTACCTGGAGGTGGGATTGGATTTATAGGGTTTGTTACATTAACTGAAATCCATTGCTCAACTCTAAGATCGTCAAAAAGCACCATGTCAAAACCAGACATGTTGCCTTCAACTGCTAAAACTAAATGTAATTGGCTAATTTTATTTGGGGTAAAACTATCTGCGAAGCCTGTTACATTTAGAGATGTCCATCCTGTTTTAGTCTCAAATATCCCGTTTGACCAATCTGTTCTCACCACATCATTACTAGAATTTAACCATCGTAATCCTATTCTAGCCCCAAGTCCTGTAGGTATTATTGTAGCAGGTGTAATAGGGGAGCTGTATATATTGCTTGTGATATTAACCCACGCAGAAAAATTATAGATAGCAAATTCATATATAGGATAATATTTAGTCCAATTAAAAACAAATTCTATATTAACATAACCACCCCAGTAGAGTGCCATTAGAACTATAACTCCAGGAGTATCATGACCTGGGACAGTATTATCTATAAATCCAGACCCATTAGTGAAATTTCCCACCCATTTACTAGTCTCATTATTGAATTTTGCATCTTTTCCTAATTGAAACCATCCTCTGGCTCGCTTTTTTGAAAATCATTCGCACTACAAAGAATAATAGCTTTTCTAGCCCCTGTTGTGGGTTTACCGCTAGTTGGAACAAATATTATAATTAAAGCGATTACAAGTATCACAATAATTCCTCCAGCGATAATTGGTATTAGTTTTTTACGATCCACTAAATTTCACTCTAAAAAAAAATAAAACTATCTAAATAAACATTAAGATTATCTAGTTTTTAAATCTGTTATCTCAAATCGAAAACATCTCTGAGTTTATTCATTTAGGTTTCTTTAAGAAATCTCTCTGATTTTTTAAAATAAACAAATAATACAAGTCAAGAGTATTCAAATATAAGCAAAAATAGATAATTTAATGAAAAAAATAAAAAAATCAATGAGCTAAAAAGCTCATTCTTTCATAGCTAAAATTTCTTCTAATGTAGGTTTTTCTTTAATATCTAAAAGTTTAAACTCGTCAATCATTTGAATTAAACCATATACTACTACGCCATGATTATATTCCTCATTAGCATCATATAAATTCCTGTAACAGAAGGGACATTCGGTTGTTATTATATCGGCTTCAACTGCATTAGCTTCATCTAATCGTAAGCTGGCGGTTCTTAGTGAGAAATCTGCATAGCCTGCTCTTACTCCACCTCCCGCTCCACAACAGAAACTATCAAGTTTTATCCGGTACATTTCCTTAAATTGGATTCCCACATCTTGTTCTAATTGTCTTAATACTATTCGAGGAACTTCATACCATTCAGCAATTTGTTGTCTTATCTTTCGGCTATCCATCATAAGATTTTTAGATTCTTCTATTATTCTTTGCTCTATTTCTAAAGCCATATGTCTTCCAAGATGGCATGGATCATGGTAAGTGACTACTTTTCCTTTTAATTCCTTGTTTGGTTTAAATTTAATTTTTTCTGATGTGATTAACCGAGAAACTAATTCAAATGCATGCATAGTCTTAAAGGGAACTTTCCCCTCACTCATCCATTTAGGATAGTCATTTGTGAATGTCTTGTAACATCCCGCGCAGCTGAAGAATACTAAATCTAAGTCTTTAAAAGCTTCGATATTTTTATTCATTAATTCTTGAGCCGTATCAACAGCACCTACTCTAAAGAAGGGGCTTCCGCAACATACTTCATCCTCTACTAATTTGAAATTGATCCCTAATTGTTCGAAAATTTTACAGGTTGCTGTAGCAATCTCGATTTGACGATAACTTGCAGTGCAGCCTACAAAATAACCGATTTTAGCATCTTTATTATCAATATATTTCTCTAAACCCGCATCTTTTGCCCATTTAAATCGCTCCTCTGCTTTTCCCCCATATGGATTATTTAATTCCTTAGTTAAGCGTTCAACTAACTGATGTCTCTCAATCATTGGGACTCCAGCTTCTTTGCACGCAGCACGTAAAGCTTCAATAATATCTACAGTGCGCACTTTATTCTCACACTGGGCTGAGCATTGACCACATGTAATGCATGGCATTATTACATCTCTAACTTCTTCAGAAAAATCTAAATCTTCGTTTAAAATGCACCTTGCTATCGACATCTTACCTGCGTTCCAGAACGCTTCCCAACCGTATTCTATACCAGCAGGGCAAGCATCTACCATACCTTCATAAAGAACAGTGTTTTGTTTACCTTTAAATTCTCCTATTCCTTTTCTGCTAGGTTCTCCAGAATAGGCGAACCTGCATGCTTTACAATGAATACATTTAAAAATATCTTTTTTTAGCTCTTGGAGCCTTTCCATTCCTGTTTTTGACATTTTTTTTCAACCTCCTTAACTTAAATTGCCTCAGGGCAATGCTAATCGCCCTGGATGCATTATCATATTAGGATCAAAAATTTTCTTTATCTTTCTCAAATATTTCCAGTACATTGCTGCTTGACTAAATGTAAGTGGAGCGTGGATATATGGATCAGGACGATAATTCAACCAGCCTTGTTTTAGTCCATATTCAGTAATCTCTCTATTCATATCTTGAACTTTTTCAAAGTCTGATTGTTTTGTTGAATCAAAACAAACGATTGGCATACAAATTGCTTGTCTGCAACGTTCTATACTCGCGATCCAGAGTGTTGGTGGAATTTCGTATTTTTCAGCTATTTCTGTATACATTTCAGCAAAATGAGCACACTCGTTCCATGGAGTATACCATGTGATAAATAAAAATCCTGCTTCATAAAATGCGTATGGAACAGCAATTTTATTCGGTTTCTTCAGCCTACTTGCAATTTGTTTAGGATGAAGTTGTTGCGGTTTTATCGCAGCTCCGTCTTTGGCTCGATTTTCTTTGAAATCTATAGCTTTTTTATTGATAACCTCAATCACATGATCCAACTCGCTTTGCTCCTGAGCCCAGATCTCCCAATTCATCCACCATTTTGAGATTCCAAGTTCTTCATAGAATTTATAATCATGAGGTACCTTATCTTTAGGCCAACGAGTCATTACTAAAGGATAATTTCCCCCTTGAACCATTACAGTATGATGGGCTATACCAAATTCAAGTTTTCCTAATTCAAGAGTTAAATTTTGCATATCATAAGGATTCGACATTCCCCAAACGATAACTGTTTTATAGGGGGGGTGAGGGTATATCTTAACGGCAACCTTTGTAACCACTCCTAAAGCTCCTTGACTCCCCATAATAGTTGACCAAATATCAGGCCCTAAACCATATTTATAGAAAGGTTTAGCAAAAGGAAGAGCCCAAGAGCCTGTTCGAACGATATCTCCATTTGGAAATACTATTTCTGCGCACATAAAATTATCGCCTTGTGGCCCTACTGAAGATGTATACAAAGAAAATCCACGATCTATGGCATCACCCATAACCGTAGATGCTGGTGGAGCACCATCTGGTATAGGAGGTGCCCAGTCAGGGTGGTTTTTATGCATGTATGCCCAAAGTTCTCCAATAGTTACACCTGGTTCGACAACTGCGTATCGATTTTCTTCATCGACTTCAAGTATTCTTTTCATTCTACTTAAATCGAGAAGAACTCCAGCAGGTTTGATAGTTGGACATGCAAATCCGCCAGATAATCCTCCAGAAACGGGACTTACAGCAATTTTCTCTTGAGAACAGTATACTAAGATCTTGCGTATTTCTTCGATATATTTTGGGCGCACAACAATATCAGGGATTTGCGATTCTAAGCCCATCACAGATTTCGCCAAGTAAGATGCTGTAATAGCTTTGTTATTCGTAGCGTACTCTTTACCGACAATCCCAATCATAGCTTCCAAATCTTTTTCATTCGCTAATTTATAGCTCATATTTTCCAACCTTTTAATTAATCTTCAAATTTTTGATTTTTTATAATTAAAAATATTATTTTGGAAAATTAAGTACTGAATTTTAAATTTTCTTATATCTTTTCAATATATACTATGATTTTTTCTTATAGAAATTATGTTGCATTTCTAAAACTCAATGTAGAATTTTAAAGAAGAATTAAAGGTTAAAAAAATTAATTTAGTTTTATTATTATTCTTTTTTAACTGGCTATACATTCACTCATATGAGAATATATTGAAGATTTTTTACGTCTAGTATCTTTATTAATGAATTCAAGAAAGTTTTCATTATTATCGTTAATAAATTCCCAGAATTCTTCATAAATTTCTTTCGGAGTCATCTTTTTCCTTTTTAATATAATTTCTTGTTGCGAAGTACTTTTTTCCATACCTTCATCGCTATTTAGAGGTTGGTATTTGACTGTATCACCCTCAAGCATTAACTCTTTAAAGAGGTTGTTATTTTTCTTTTCAATTAGTTTAAAAACTTTTACACCATTCTTTAATTTATTAGAATTTTCTTGGTTTAATTCCAAATCAACCTTCTGATATCCTCTAATTTGAAACTGATTGTCCATGAAAAATTGAAAATGATGAGGACAGATAAGTCCTTTTTGTATTGAAATCGTAGTTAATTGAGAGTTTCTATTTAATCTTGATCGCGGTATGCCAACGAGGTCTTTAGTTTTACAAATAGGGCATATTACTTGAATCTTATTTGTTTTTTTAATACTGCTCATTAGGAATAACAAAATAGAAATGATTTCAAGTATTTGATATATCTCTAAATAAGAATATTTAAACTTCTGGTATTCTCAATTTTTCCAACACATTTTCGAGATAAAAAGAAAAATTAAAAATTATCTTTTTAAGAACATTTTTGATGAATATCTTATACCAATAAAGAGAAAAAATAGAGAAAATATTAACGTTAATGGTAATTGTCCAATAATAATATAGGCGAAATTAGGTTCTATAGAATAGAAATACAATGTAATTGTTACACCTAAAAAAATGAAAGAATTCAAAAAGGCAATTTTCCAATTGGGAGCAAAAAAACCAAAAATTAGGTTTGGAGGTAAAAATAATATAATAATATTTACTGTTGATAATAATATTAAAATTGGCATGAATCTTGTGAATAATTGCTCTTGAGTAATGAATTGCCCTAAATTATAATAATCATATATGAAATGGGTTGCATTTATACTTAAAAGAATTAAAAAATAGGATATAGAACCAACGATCAACCATGATATTAATATTCTAATCATTGGAGATTGCATGACTTTCCCTTTTAAATTATTATTAATTTTAATTTCCATTTCATCCGGGAATATTGTTTCAGGGTCATAGTCAGGAGAGTAAGAATCAACGAAATCTTGCAATGTATTTGTAACAATTGATGTTACCAAAACGTTATTATCGCTAGCATCTACAACAACAGCTCCGAGAATTGGTTCTTCTGAATGAGGAACTAAAATGAGTTTATTATTTTCCCCAAGATCAACATTTTTTACCACTGTTCCTAGTGCTTCCCTGCTAAAGTTAGCGATTGATGAGAAAAAACCAATCAGTATATCTTCATCATACTTTTTTTCTATAAAATTTTTGGAATATAATAAAATTCCATTCTCATCTAAGAAATAAATACTTTTTAACATGTTTTTTACCTAATTTGTTGGTTTTAATTATATTTATAGCTTTTTTCAAAAAATTCTTTATAATCTTCTAATGATGCTTTATACCTTTTAAAGCTGAAAAGATATTGACCGAATAATTCTGTTAATCGAATTATCATCTTGTTAGGGTCATCTTTCAGATATATTTTATATTTTTCATTTTTTCTTTCTTCTTGAATCTTAGCGATTTCATCAAATTTATATAGCTTTTTAATTAATTTCTCATCAGGATTATTTAATTCTATTGTAATAATTTCACCTGATCGAGGTAATTCTTCAATTAATTTATTGAATGTTCCAATTCTAGATTCTTCTTTACCAATAGTTAATATTTGATCGCAGTTAGATACTATTCCTTCAGGAGCATGAAATATTAAAATCACATGAAACTCCTCTTTAATTTTTTGCATATAATTATTAAATTTATCATATCCTAATCGATCCAATATTTCAAAGGGAATTAAGAACATAATTATTGAGGGAGATTTTACTAAAGCTCTAGCAATTGAAAATAGGAGGAAATCTAACTGGTTTAATTCGGAACATCTTTTATTCTTCTTTAATGATAAACCAGTGACTTCTAAAACTTTTTTAATATTGGCTTTTCTACGAATAATTCTCTTTGAAGGAGCTACAAATATTTCTCCCACTATTTCATCAATTTTTGGAACAAAACCAGCAGTTTTTAATAGTAATTGCAGTTTATTTTTTCTACTTTTTTGAATTTCCTTGATATTAATTTTATATTTGATTGCCTTCTTAACTTTCATATTTATTATTTTTGATTCATGTGCTTCAGGCAAGATAACTATTTTTGCTAAATCTTTTTTATTTAAAAATTGAACTTCTTTCCCAAAAATCTCAATTTTCCCTGAAAAATCTGTATAATTTCCAGAAATTGCCCAGAATAGATAAAATAAATCATATTTATGATCTACATCAGATAACTGTTCTTCATCATAAAGTATTCCTATTGATTTTCCTCGATGAATATTAAAAGAGATATTTTGTATTCCATTCTCCATAGATACATTTTTAAGTACTAAGTGTTGAAAATTATTGGATAATTTATCCAATTTTAGACGGTTAGCAACAATATCGCATACTTTCTCGATTAATTGATAGATGTGAGGAGGATTCAGCTCATTCCAATTTTTAAGAATATCTTCTTTATTAAATTCTCTTTCACTTATGATTTTTAAAAGTGTTCTTGAAAAAGAAAATGATGGTAAGAGTGGGTATTTTTCAAAGTTTACTTTCAACTCTATATCAAAATGAGAAAAAGAAAATCTAACCTCTCTATAGTAAGGATTGTTATTAATTATGTAATTTTCAAATCTCTTATCTAATAATTCCACTTCTTTCTCAAGTACCATTGTATGTTTTTGAAATTCATTTATAATGAGTTTCCTCATACGCTCAATAATTTTTTTAGGACTGACAAGCCCATCCTCATCAAAATCAGGTTCAAAGATAATTTCACTGAAATCAAATTCATCTAAGAGTGGAGTGTTAATTTTTAATAAAGGTACTCCCCTGTTCATCACATCTTTGTTAGTAAAAAACAATACTTCGATAAAAGATTTTTTATAAATTAAATCTAGAATTGATGCAATTCCAAATGTATGTTCTCTATAAGTCATCCAAAAGCGTTTGGAAAATCTAACTGCATCTAAAATTTTTAATCTAAGATGTTCTAATTCGATGTTTCTAGATTTCTTCATAATATTAGTTTTCTTTGAAATACTAGATTTCTTCAACTTTTGGCACCTCCATAGCTTTATAACGGAAATATTGTTCCATTTTAGAATCTATTTGTTTTACTTCTTGAATTGAATTCTTACCCATCTCTTCTTCTATCTTTTCAATCAATCTATCGATATTTAAATTAGTAAATATTGAAAAACTTGTACCTGCCTTGTTTTCTAAAACTTTCTCAATTCCTTCAATCAATTCAAGTCTAGCAATAGCATTTTCTTTTACATCAGTAAATGAAATCTCAATTGATCTTCCTTTTCCTGGTAAATTGACTAAAAGCGTTTTTGGTTGTCCAAAATCTAACATTCCGCGTTTTCTACCAAATATTGCAACAAGATTACAAAATCGGGATTCTTCTGGGTAGTGTGTAATCACTACTAAAGTAGTTTTAAATTGTTCATTAATTTTGGTTAAAACTAACCACAAATTTTCTCTCACAACTGGATCTAAACCTGATGTAGGTTCGTCTAATATAAGAAACATGGGTGAATGTATTAAACCAATTGCAATACTAACTCGTCTTTTTTGTCCACCAGAAAGATTTTTGACTAATTCATCCATTTTATCTTCAATTTCTAAGCTACGTAAAATTCTTTTAGACCTACTCATGATTTCTTTTTCTGTAAGCCCGTATTGATTTCCAAAATATAATAGATTCTCAAAAGTTGTAAAATTGTGATAAATTTTTCCTAAGTCTTGCGGGACATAACCATATATTGGTCTAATTCTTCTTGAAGTTCTTTTATTCATATTCATTCCATAAATTTGACAAAAACCTGTGGTTTTTCTCATACCCAACAAACCTTTAATAAAGGTTGATTTACCAGCACCGCTCTCTCCTAAAATTCCTAAAATTTTACCATGTTTTATATTCATAGAAACCGAATCAACAATTAATGTTCCTCCTGCAAAGATACTTAAATTTTCACAATTAATAGCGGGGAACTTTTGTAAATATGATTCATTAAGTCTTCCACCAATTCTTAATAATAACTTTATCCTTTGTGGTATTGAAAGTCTTTGATATAATTTTAATAATATAAATAAACCAATACAAGCGCCTTCGATAATTAATATATAAGTCAATAATTGAGTCCAAGGTTTAGAATCAAAGCTCTGATCATATCGTAATTCGTCTACAATGATAATAGCATTAGCTACATTCCTTAAATCACCTCCAAATCCAGGATTATCACCAATTCCTCCTGTATTAAAACTGATACATTGAGCATACCAGTTTAAAGTATTTTTAATATTTTCTGGTTGAAATCTATAATCGTAAAGACCTTTTGCTCCAAAATATGTGACTAAAAAGTTAGCTGGTAGGTCCAAAAAAGCCCCAAAAGCTGGTAAAACCAAAAAAGAGCCGTCAGAAGTTTGTGCGTTTTTTAGGAATTCAATAGAAGCTATTTTAGCCATTGGTTCTGAATTTAACAACTCTGTAAATATCTCAAGTCCATAATATGTTGAAATTACATCACTATGGAATCCTATAATTAGTGAAAATCCACCATCAGGATTTTGACATGATCTCATCCAATGTGTAAGATTGATATGATCGATATAGCTTGATCCATTAATGATATCTAATGAACTTAAAGCCCAATATGTACTTTCAATGTTTGAAATATTTGAATTAATTAAATTTAAGAATACTTGATAGAATGCTCCGAACGTGCTTAAAATAGTTTCTAAATCTTGACCTACTCTAAAACCGCCATCTGGATTTTGTAGATCTACTAAATAATTTGTTATATTCCCAATTTCATACTCATCAGGCCATTTATCAGTAAAAGGGCGAAGGATTTTATAAATATTCAGTCCGCAAAAAGTTGCATAGAGAGTGGCATTTTCTTCTGGAGTTGAAGCAAAACCTCCCTCATCTTCATCATAACATCTATCAACGAATTTTGTAATGTTATTTAATATATCCTCATTTATAATCTCTTTATTTGTAAATTCAGTAAAAATCTTAGGGTTATAATTATAAAAGGCAGTTATTCCATAGTAATTTGCCTCAATAGTGGTGCTACCAAATAAAGAATTTTTCCCTTGAAAAAAATGAAGCCAATCGTAATATTCAATAGTAAGGTCAATAATATCAGAATAATTTTTATCTGTCAAGGTTTCTTGCTTCAGAATATCAATTGATTTCATAGCAGCCCACCCTGATGTAAAATCTGAATCATCACTTGGCTTTGGACTTAATCCAAAACCCCCATCTACCTTTGAACAATTAAATATAAAAGATAAAGTCTTTTGTTCATAAAAAGATAGAGAATGTCCTAATGTTTTTAATGATGAGAGTGCATAATATGTCGATTGAATATCAGAAGGTTCACCAATAAAACTTGAAAAACCACCGTCTACACTACTATAAAGTGAATTAAAATAAAACAAAATTTCTAATAATTCTGAAGTTGTGTAAGTCATATTCATTCCTAAAAATGCTCTTATTCCATAATACGTCGATTCTGCTGTTGGTATGCTCATATTATCATTCGACAATTTATAACTTCCAACAACCCAAGTTGAATTAATAAATTTTGAAATATTATCATTTTTAAGAACAATACTGCCATTTAAAATATTTGCTAGATCAATCGCACATGAAGTAGAAATTATATCAGATTCATTTAAAAAGGATATTAACATAAATCCCTCACCGTGATCTTTTAATGAATTATTCAAATAATTTATTACATTATTGGTATCCCCTTGTTGCATTTTATTATTTAAATACGATTCATTAGCGATCTCTAAAGTCTTTATCGCTTGATGTGTAGAAATCATATTACCAAATCCACCTATATCTGAATATGAACCGTCTGTATTTTGCTTTTCAAAAATATAATCAAAAAATATATTTGGTTTATTTGCCTTTATATGTTCATTTGAAATATTATTTGGATTTACTAAATCGGATGAAGATATGCCAGTTAAAGAGAAATTTATTGAATCAATCGCTCTGAAGTTTGAATCTAAACTAGGTTCAATAAACAACCCATGATCATTTTGATGAGTCCATGTGAAAAAAACAGCATTGTCTTTAATGAATCGAACCTCGTTATCGTCTATATATTCAATATAATTAACATTCACTAGAATAATAGATAATATAGGTGCACAAACTAAAATGCCCAATGCTATTATATTCTTCAACATTCGCTTTGATTTGCGACTCAACTCAATTATTTTCGAACCACCTTCACTTCCTTCAAACTACTTTCTTCTTCTTCCTCCATTTGAATTCTAATTTGAAAATATCTTCTAAAAGTAGCATTATCTTTACTCATTGAGGTAATTGTTATATTATTATCAACCATATATTCAATTAACTTTGGAAGATTTTCCTCAAAATTTTCCATTAATACTTCAATTGCCTCATTCCCAACCCTTATTATTCTTCTTATAAAGGGAAATTTTTTAATAAATGCAATTAATTTTTCATTTAGATCTTCAATTGTAAACCTTGCTATTAATCCTTCACTTGGCAAGGAAGATATCAGGTTTTGAGAAGTGTCAAATTCTAACAACCGGCCGTCCTTTAAAATAGCAACTTTATCACAAATTAATGCAGATTCTAAATCATGAGTAATT
>JABXKB010000151.1 GCA_013375485.1 Promethearchaeota archaeon
GATTTTGCATTCACACTATATCTTCCAGTACTAGGAGAAGGAGTTCCTGTTAAGGGTCCTGTCATAAAAATCAATTTATTTTCAGGACCTAATGGATCGATACCTTTTGGAATTTCATCAATCATATATTTAGTAGCTATACCAGATCCACCTAAATATAATTTTAATGTTTCATCATCAGGAAATTCTTCAGTAATTTTACCATTTGTTAAATCAACTCTAAGAATCTTTCCCATGTAACCGTAAATTTTCTTTACACCTCATATACAATTTATATTTGATTTACAATTTTTTTTTCAATTAATTATAAAATACAATTAATTAATTTTATTCCCTTAAGAATAAAATGATTTCTATTTTTCTAATGAATATGATTGACTATTTTACTTTTAGAATTTAAAAATCAGTTTAAAAAATATATAGAAAATTAGAAAAAGAAAGATATTAATTTTCTCAAAAAAAAAGAATTTAAACACCGATTCCAATAGTATTTCCAATACCAGCTAAAATGATTTTAGTACCTTTTTCAGTTCGCTTTCGGATCGAAGTCTTTATTTTCTCTACGAATTGTGCTACAGATTTAGTAATAGGTCTTTTCATGGTGGTTATAGCATCTTCTAAAGATTGTTTACAAAGAAGGGCATCTATCGGGATTGATATTTCAGTTGAAGCCTCCTCAATAAAGTGTTTTTCAATTCCAATACCTCCTATTGCCGCTCCAACTCCAACTACTATCGAACCGGTTTTATCACCAGTAAGCTTTAAACCTGCATCAATCATAATTATTCTTGATATGGCATTCCCATGCTGTTCAATTAATTGCTTAATTGCCTTTCCAGGTTTTCCAACGGTTCCACCTGGACCTTTAGCACGGACGACATACACGGTTCTATCTTCAAAATTAACTTCTTGGACAATTGTTTCTCTCGTAATCTCATCGGCTTTAATCTCGTCTTCTGATACAGATCTAATAAAAGTTGCCACAACCAATGGTCCCAATCCATCTCCAATTGGACTACCTTCAGAAAAGGCTTTAGCAGCATGATAATAGGCTTTAGCCATAGCCATAATTAATCCTAATTGATATGAAATCTGTAGTAATAAAATCATTGATTTTGATTTCTTCCCTAGAATAAGGTAATGCCGAATTAATCTATAGATGAAATCTATAGCCATTGCTGCTTCCAATAGATTTTCTAAATGGGATCTTTGAATACTATCAGCATTTGGAGCCAGTAATTCTACTTCTTCTTTAAATCTATTATCTCTTACATCAACAACATGATCAAATTTAGGAATGATTCCATAGGGGTCAAGGGAAACAGGAGAAATAGTAACGAATGTGAGAAAGTCTTCTAATTGAAACATTAGATCTTTCTGAGTTTTCTTTTTGTCAGCAAATTCCTTAAAGTTAGTAATTAAAATCTCCTTACATTCTTCATTCCATTTTTTTAATTTTTCTAACGCAACTTGTATTTCTTTAGAGGCTTTCCATGCTTGTATCTTTTGTCCATAAAACATCGAAACAAAGATAAGTAAAAGCCACAATAACGATATAATGAGAGAAAATGGATCTGTGCTTTGTGTTGTTTGATAAATATTATTCATCTCGTTGTTAAAATTAATTATTAGTTGAAAACTTTAATTTATTTAATTGTTATAATAAAAAAATTTATTTATTCTTTTCTATTATAAAGCATAGAAAAGAAGAAATTGCGACATGTTCTATGATTGAAGAAGAAGACGATGAGGATGTATTAAAAAAAGGTATTACTTTTAAAAGTGCTTTAAAAAACATATTATTAATTTTATTAATTGTAATAGGAGCTATGTTTATCTATCTCGGTATAGGTCCGGATCCAATCTCTAGTTGGACAATTGGCTTTATGCTAATTTGTTTTGGAGCTACATTAATCCAATTCCAAAAAAGTCCTCCTGAACCAATACGACAAACTTTAACGATTTTGATCTGTAAATTGTGTGGATTAACAAAAGTTCGAAATTATGAGAAAGGAGATTTTGTTTTTAAAAGGATAGATAAATGCGAAAAATGTGAGGACTTAATGGATATAAAAGATATATACTCTGTAAGATTGAAAAGTCCTACCGAAAAGAAAAAAGAACAAGAAAGCAAGAAAGAAACTTTAAAAGTAAAAACATAAATTAAATTTATATTCTTTTTTATTTAGATAGGTGTTTTTCTAATTCTCAAAAAAGTTGGATTAGGTGGGACTTTTGATCATCTCCATGAAGGTCATAAATATTTGTTAAAAACTGCTTTGTCAATTTCTGAAATAGTTGAAATAGGATTAACTTCTCAAGATCTTTTAAAAAATAAGAAATTTTCATCAAGATTAGAAGAATACGAAACTAGAAAAGAGAATTTAATTACTTATATTAATTCTATTGCTGATTTAAAACGTATCAATATTGTTGAAATATCAAATTGGTCAGAAATGGATAAGTATGCTCAAGATCCAGAATACGATGGATTAGTAGTCAGTCAAGAGACTTATGATAATGCTTTGAAGTTAAATGAGAATAGAGTGAAAAAGGGATTAAAAACTCTTGTTCTAATTGTAATACCGCTTATAAAGGACGAGAATAACGAAAAAATAAGTTCTACTTCGATAAGAGAAAAAATATAAAAAAAGTCTATTTTTGAATTGAAATTTAGAAAAATAAAGAGAAAAAACCAAAATTTTTTACATAATTCTTGTTATTATTTAATTAGGAAATGTATTCTTGTGATTTTATAGTAATAGAAAGGTATTCAGAGACTATATATTTGAAAACAAGAATTATTCAAGATTCATTTTTCTTTAAATTCTTTATTCTGCCAAGGGAATAATATTTTTAAACGGAATTTAGTCCCTTGGCTGCGGATTTTTTAGTTTTATGATTAGCAAAATCCATATTTTTAGTATAAAAAATAAAGAACCTCTTTCTAATTCAAGATAGAGCAATTTACAATGATTAAATCCACGAAAGATTTAAATACATTAGAGATTTTAAAAGATATAATAAAAATGTAAAATAATTTGGCTTTAATTTATGACGATTAGACTTAAAAAAGAAGTAATTGACATTTTAAAGGCATTAAAGAAAAAGAGTTCTGAAGTACTTGCAACAGATCTGGCAAAAGAACTAAAAATTGATTATATAGTACTTATGTCTGCAATAAATGATTTGATTGAGTATAATTTAGGAGGCTTTAAAGAAAAAGAGGTATATCAAATCTCTTTAAATGATGAGGGAATTGACTACTTAAAAGATGGGCTTCCTGAACGTCAATTACTAAATATTTTATCAGAAAACAAGTTTAAAGAATTAAGTTTAGACGATTTCTTAGAGAAATCTCATTTAGATAGAAATATTTTTTACATAGGCATTTCAAATTTAAAAAAAAATCGCTGGATTGCCCAAAGTAAAGCTTCTGGAGAAAATAAAATATTCCTTACTGCTGATAAATTTCCCGAAACAGATATGGAAAAATTGCTACTAAAGTTTAAAGAAAATCCTGTTATTGACTATTCTTTATTATCTAAAGATGAAATAAAACAATTAGATCTACTAAATAAAAGAAAATTACTAAAACAACATCGTAAAACTGAAAGAATCATAAATTTGACTGAAAAAGGGAAAAAAATTGAAATTTCTAAAATTAAAGAATTAGAACAAGTGAGTAAAATCACTTCTGAGATGTTAATCTCTGGAGCTTGGAAAAAATATGATTTAAAACCTTTTGATGTAACTAAACCTGGACCACTATTAAAAGCAGGAAAAATTCATCCAATGATAAGACTAATTAATGAGATCAGAGAAATTTTTATATCTATGGGGTTTACAGAGATAAGAGGTCCAATCATTGAAAGTGCCTTTTACAATTTTGATGCTTTATTTCAACCACAAGATCATCCCGCAAGAGAAATGCAAGACACTTTTTATTTAAATAATCCTAAAGTGGCGAAACTACCAGAAAAGGAGAGGGTTCAAGCAGTTAAAGAAACACATGAAAATGGGGGTGATTCAGGTTCTCACGGATGGGGTTATAAGTGGAATACTAACACAGCTAAAAGAACAGTTTTAAGGACTCACACAACATCAACTACAATAAGGAGATTAGCAGAATTTTATAGAAACAATGAAAAACCCCCAGTTAAAGTTTTTTGTATTGATCGTGTATTCAGAAATGAAAAAGTTGATAGATCCCATTTAGCAGAATTTACCCAAGTTGAGGGGATAGTCATCGATGATAACGTAACCCTCTGCGATTTAATTGGATTATTATCAGAGTTCTATAGAAAATTAGGATTTAAAAAAATCATAACAAGACCCGGATTTTTCCCATATACTGAGCCTAGTATGGAAGTTTCCGTCTATTATGATAAACTGGGTGAATGGTTAGAGATGGGGGGTTCTGGTATTTTTCGACCAGAAGTTACATACCCATGGGGGATAAAGGATCCAACACGTGTTTTAGCATGGGGACAAGGACTTGAAAGAATAGCAATGTTATATTTTGATCGTGATGATATTAGAGATTTATATATTAATCCAATTAAATGGTTAAGGAGTCAATCATACTAAAATGGAGGTTTAATAGAGTTGCCGACACTTGAATTAAAAATTGAAAGATTAGAAAAATTAGTGGGGAAAAAATTAGATATTAAAGACTTAGAATATGATTTGCAATGGATTGGTTTAGACTTAGAAGATGTAAATGAAGAGGAGCAAAAAATTAAAGTTGAATATAATCCAAATAGACCTGATTTCTCAAGTCCTGAAGGAATTGCTAGAGCTCTTAAAGGATATTATGAAATTGAGTTAGGTTTACCTTCATTTGAAATAAGTCCTGGTGAAATAGTATTAAATGTTGATCCAAGCGTTAATAAAGTTCGTCCATATATAGTCTGTGGAATAGTAAGAGACATTGATTTGGATGAGGATGAGGTTGCAACATTAATGACTATCCAAGAACACCTTCACTGGGCTGTTGGACGAGATAGAAAAAAAGTTGCGATTGGTGTTCATGATCTTGACAAAATTGTACCACCTTACCGATATACTGCTGTAAAACCGGATTCAGTAAGCTTTATTCCACTTCATGGTGATGGATACCCAATGAATTTAGAAGAGATATTATTATTACATGAAAAAGGAATAGAATATGCTCATATATTAGAAGGAAAGGAAGTTTATCCGATAATTTTTGACAGTAATGAAGAGGTTTTATCCTTTCCTCCAGTTATTAATGGAATTATAACAACTGTAACAGATGATACAAAAAATTTATTCTTAGATCTAACCGGAACAGATTTTAAAGCAATTAATCTAGCTTTGAATATTTTAGCAACGACATTAGCAGATATGGGAGCAAAAATCGAAAGTGTTAAAGTAAATTATGAGGAAGGAGAAAATCTAATAACTCCCAATTTAACTCCTGAAAGATGGGAAGTTGGAATTAAATATATAAATGATTATATTGGATTAAATTTATCATCTAAGGAGATGATAAAATGTTTTAATAAAGTTAGACTAGATGCGAAACAATCCAGTAAGAAAGATTATTTAAATGTCTGGGTACCGGCTTTTAGAGGAGATTTTATGCATATCGTTGACTTTACGGAAGAATGTGCAATTGGATTTGGTTATGATAAATTACCAAGAACAATTAGAGAAGGAGGTATTGGAGAATATCACACAATTCAATCATATTCAAATAAAATAAGAAGAATAATGATCGGTGCGGGGTATTTAGAAGTTCTTAATTTCATTTTATCAAACTCTGAAAGGCATTATGATTATATGAACATAAAATATGAAAAGTCAAATCAAGTTGAAATTTTAAATCCTGTATCAAAAGAATACAATACAACAAGAACCTCAATATTACCAAAATTAATGGAAACTCTATTAAATAATAGATCTGAAGAAAAACCCCTTAGGATTTTTGAAGTTGGTGATATTATTTTGTTAAATGCTAGAGAAGAAACTGGAGCTAAAAGAGAAGTTCATCTTTCAGCAGTTGCTTATCATGAGAATGCCAACTTTACAGAGATCAGATCTTTATCAGATTTCATTATGACTTCGCTTGGCTGTTATAATGATTATGAAATCAAACCAGAGGAAAATTCCACTTACATAAGTGGTCGCTATGGAGGAATTTATTTAAAAGGTAAAAAGATTGGTGAGATTGGTGAAATTCATCCAGAGGTTTTGTTAAATTTCAAATTGGAATTCCCCGTTTCAGCTATAGAATTAAATTTACAAACATTTTTTTAAATTAGAAAATAATTTTCCTAGTTTTAATTCTTTAAGGAGTTAATTTTCAGTGAAAGAAAAAAAATTATTTGAAAAGGAATTAGTGGTAATTAGAAATAAAATAGATAAAATTGATGATGGTATCATAAATCTCTTAAATAAAAGAGGTATACTAGCCCAAAAAATAGGAAATCTTAAAAAAAAAGAGAATAAAGATATACAGTATCCTCAAAGAGAAAAAGAGGTTATTAAACGTATGACTAAAAAGTCAGAAATATTAAGCCCTATGAATATCGAAAAAATTTGGAAGGAAATTATGAAGGCTTGCAGGCTTATACAAGGATTAAAAGATTAGGTCCACATATCACATTTAAATTAAAGATTATTAGAATAATATCTTTCGAAATTTATTGATCATATCTTAAACTTATATCAAATATCAGAGATCCTAATTTTAGAAACTTTTTTACTTTATAAAAAATACATTAATATACTTGTTTAGATTAAAAATATAAAATTTAATACTTTATAATTATAATTCTCCAGACTTTATTTAAAGAAAATTGGATTAATTCAATATGCCTGGTATAAGAATTGATGGACGGAAATTTGACGAACTAAGGAAAACGACTATAAAAAGAAATTTCCTTAAATATCCCGAAGGTTCTGTTTTGATAACTCAAGGAAGTACAAAAGTGATAGTAACAGCCTCAGTTATCGAATCAGTTCCACGATTTTTAGTAGATACGGGAACGGGATGGATTACAGCAGAATATTCAATGTTACCGAGGGCAACACAAGTAAGAAATCAAAGAGAACACTATAGAGGAAGATCAGCAGAGATACAGCGTATGATAGGACGAAGTATACGTGCTGCTTTCAGATATGAAAAACTTGGTGAACGAACTATAAAAATTGATTGTGATGTAATTCAAGCTGACGGAGGAACGAGATGTGCCTCAGTAACAGGGGCATTCATAGCTGTTTTTGATGCGATAAATTATCTCTATAATCAACAAATAATATATGAATTTCCAGATTATAAAATATTAGCTGCAGTTTCTTTAGGATTAAAAGATAATCAAATACTTCTAGATTTAAATTATGCTGAAGACTCGAAGGTTGACGCGGATTTTAATTTGGTAATGAATCAGGATTTAGAAATTGTTGAAGTACAAGGAACCGCTGAAGGTGCTACCTTTAATAGAAAAAAGTTGAATGATATTATAGAGTTAGGGGAAAAAGGTATTTTAGAGTTGATACAAATTCAGAAGAAAGAATTAAATTTATGATTTAAATTCTTAACTTTTTTAAATTTTGATTAAAAGCAGGAATAGTATATATAATTTTAGTTTATATTCTTAATCAATAAAGAAAAGAAATTCATATAATAAATCTGGATTGCTAATCTCTAATTTTTATTTAATATTTCCTATTATACTTAGGCTCTGTATTTAATATTGAAAAAGTCCAAAACACGTTCAGTAGATTTATCATCAACATATTTATTAAAACGTTCCCTTAACATAATTCTTTTTTCTTTGAATTTATAATCAATATTGTCAATATTTCTTATTGTATCAATTAAATCTTCAGTAGTATAAACAATCGGGCCTCCAGCTATTTCTTCAAGATCATAATTTAGTCCTTTTGTTCTGTAATATTCATCGTAATCATATGGAAAGAGAATAACAGGTTTTAATGTTAACAAAAAATCTAATTGTACTGAAGAATAATCTGTTATAAGCAGATCTGAAATTATTAATAATTCTTGAATATCTGCAGACTTATCTAATAATTTAATTGATTTCTGATCATTAAAATCAATCTTTTCTGAAACCATATGACCTTTAATTAAAAATAGTGAGTTCAATTCATTAAGTAGCTTATTTAACCTATTTAATTCTTGTTTTGATATTTCAAATTTTACAATTAGGTTACTTCTAAATGTTGGAGCATATAAAATAATTCTTTCTATTCCTTCTGAAATGTTATATTTTTTTTTTAATTCTTCAGTAAATTCTTTTTCTTTACATAAAAGTATATCATTTCTTGGATATCCTAAAGGAAGAATTTTTTTGGAGGATATTAATAGCTGCTTACTTAAAACATCATGTTCTATCTTATTTCCGGAATGGGTTAGAACGTAATCAATATATTGGTTATTTTTTAATTTTAAACGAAAATAATCCCCCCATCCGTTATACATAAAAGCTTCTTTAATATTAAAATCCACCCTTTTAATGGGTGTACCGTGAAAAGTTAAAATTTTTGTTGTTTTTGGTGAAAATCTTATAGGTAAGAGATCCATATGTCCATGGGTCATAAAGATAAATTTCGCACTTCTTAGAAGTTTAATAGCTTTAAGGCTATATGTGGAAACAACCTTATATCCTTTTTTTCGAATAACCTCTGCTACATGATTCAATTTTGCAATCCAGACTAATTTATAGTCAGATCTTTCATTTAGAAATTCAAATAGATACTTAGAATTATCTACAAACGCCCCTCCCCCGAATGCCCCCATAACAATTAATTTCTCATCAATATCATCCTTGAATAGTTTAGAAATATTAGTAACTATAAATGGAAAGATAATTTCCTTACAAAAATTATAGAATTTTGTACGTTTAATGAAAGAAATCTTCTGAATTGTATTAAAAATAGTGTTACTAAGCATAATTAACTCCGCTATGATTTATTTTCATTTTATTTAATAAATAGAAAAATCAAAAATTATTAACCTTTATTTGAAAAATTTGTCATTGAATTACATTATTTTTTTTATTTCAATTATTAGTGTGCTTCAATTCCTAATTGTTCTGGATGTTCCTCAAAATATTTAACTCCATCTTTTATTATATCAACAATCGTTCTAGTTGGTTTCCATCCAATTTCATTAATAATTTTATCATTTTTCCCAATTAATAGCGGAACATCACTAGGACGTATTCTATTTGGATCTACATATACACTGGTAGTGATATCGTAGATTTTTTTTGCTAAGTTAACATAATTTGCTATAGTTATTCCTTTACCTGCACACACATTATAAGGTTCTCCGAATTTCTTTTTTTCACTAACTAAAATGTATGCATTTACAGTATCCTTAACATGAGTGAAATCTCTAATCGAATTTGGATTACCAATAATTATATTATCTCTTAAACCATTTAAGATTTCAACTATCTGTCGATGCACAACGCTTGTAACAAATTGAATTCCTCTTCTAGGCCCTTCATGATTGAAACCACGAGTGATTATACTTGGTACCCCATAAGAATTATGATACAACCAAGCTATTTGTTCGGTGGCACATTTTGATATCCCATAAACACTTCTAGGGCGAAAAGGATTTTTTTTTATATCTTCAGTAACAGGAACCTCGTTAGGATCAACTAAACCATATTGTTCACTGCTACAAGCTACTTGGATACTATCTAAATTACTATTAAATCGTCTTGCAGCTTCAAATAGTTTGATTGTTCCAATAATATTATTATGAGCAACTCTTGCAGGTTCTCTAAATGAAGTAGGTATAAATGATTCAGCTGCTAGATGGAATACTGCATTTGGTTCAATCTCCTCAAAAATTCCTAAGATTCTTTCTGCACTTGTTATATCTGCTTCATGTAAATTAATCTTACCTCTTAAATGTTCAATATTTTCATGCATTGGAACAGCATGTCTACGAATAGTACCATGAATTTCACAACCCAGATCAAACAATTGTTCAGCTAAATGACTTCCAGCAAAACCGCTTATTCCTGTAATTAATACTCGTTTTTCCTTCCAATAATTTTCATTTGGCTCAACAGAAACTCGATTTTTAAAATCTCCTAAATATTCATCAATTTTTTCAGGAATAATAATAAATCCTTGCTTTTCAAGCTCTTTAACACGGGAATTTTCTTCTATTGCTTTCTCGATTGGTATGAGCTCAATCATAGTATTGAAAGTAATTTCTAGATTTTTAAGTTAATTATTAATTTTTACTGAAAATCTTATTAATCCAGGATCTTTTAAGTAAATCTAAAACTCTATTTTTAAATTCAATTTTATTAGTGAATTGTAACTTATTTGAGTTAAATTGTTAATTTATTATTGGTCCTAAAATTTTATAATAAATTTAAAAAATCTAAAACATTACTAAAATTAAAATTTAGAATTAATGATGATAAAAATTCTTATAGTTTCTCCACTAGCGCTCGAAAATGGTAGAGGTGGAGAGATATCATCCATGGAATTAGCAGCAGGATTAAATAAATATTATAATACTACTTTTGTTCATACAAACATATTTATAGGTAAAAAGTTGTTAACCAAGGAGGTGATTGAAGCTAAATTAAATGGAGTGAAAATAAAAACACGAATGAAATTTGCTACTTTAAATATTTCAAATCTAGTATTTACTTTTCCTTACCCTAGGGACTTGATAAAATTCTACAAGATAATAAAAAAAAATAATATTATTTATACATCTTGCTCCACTTTTAAACAAAATTTAATGATTATGTTTTTCAGCCTATTACATAGACGTGGAAAATTTATTGTGGGATACAGAAAACCCTTACATAGTGATAAACTTTTTTCTTTATACAATTTTAAATATCGGTTATCAATATTATTTTTCTCGATTTTTAAGAAAAGGTTTTATCATCATACTCTATCTCAAAATACCAGAAAATTCTTGTGTAAATTTTATAATCCCAAAAATGTAGTTCATATTGTTCATGGAATTGATCTAAGTAAATTTATTGATGATGGATTCACTGTGAAATTAAAAAATATTTTAAAATTGGTCTATATTGGTTATCTTGATGATATACACAAAGGAGTTAATGTTTTAATTGATG
>JABXKB010000429.1 GCA_013375485.1 Promethearchaeota archaeon
GATTTTTTAACTAAAACTTTAGAATACGAACCAGAAAGACTTGTAAAACTCCATATATGGGATATAGGAGGTCAAGAAAAATTTAAATTTCTCCATCGTAGCTTTTACGAAGGCGCATTTGGAGCATTGATTGTATTTGATCTTTCAAGACATCAAACATTTTCAAGTATGAAGACTTGGCTTTCAGAAATGCGTAGCCTTGTAAATGATGATATCCCCAGCGTAATAATAGGGAATAAAACCGATTTAATACCTGAAATTGGTCAGATTATAGATAGGAGTGAAGTGGAAGAATATGCGAAAAAAGAAGGATGTTTTTATGTTGAAACATCAGCTAAAACTGGAGAAAATGTTGAAAATGCTTTTCTCGATCTTACACATCGCATGATAAAGAAAATGGAGAAGATTCTTAACAATAGTAAAGAAAACCCGTAAAATCAATTAAATAAAACCAAGAATTAAAGTTATTTTTTCAATTCTCTAAACAAAATTTCTTAGCAAAATTATTAAAAGACTTCTTTCTATTTTTAACTTATTCTATAAATCAATATTTTAATATTCTACAAGTGAAAATTTTGAATTATCCAGAATTAATTACGATTGGAAGTAATACTTTAGATATACTTATTCAAATTGATGATATATTACGGTTCGAATTATTCGATAAAGATATTATAAAAAAGTATACAGCAATTGAATATTCTCGTAAATTGAATGTCAAAAATGTGAGATTTGTTCCAGGAGGGTCAGGTGCTAATATAGCTGCTAATTGTTCTATGTTAGGTTTAAATAGCGCTTATATTGGTATAGTAGGAAATGATTTTTCAGCAGAAATTTGTTTAACTGATTTAAAGAAAAGAGGTGTAGATTTATCTCAAGTAATTCAGACCGATAAAGATACTACTGCATTATCAATAATTTTACGGACCCCCTGGGGTAAAGATAGAAGTATTCTTGCTTATAAAGGTGCTAATAACTTATTAAAACCTTCAGATGTTAAAGAAGAATTATTTAATAATATTAAAGCATTCGCTTGGACGTCATTAACTAATGATGATGCTTGTAAAGCTATAGAAAAAGCAATTACTCTTACAAAAAACAAGGAAGGTATGGTTTTTGCTGCCCCTAGTATGTCAATTATAAAAAATGCTCCAAATTGGGCAAAAATCTTGATTTCCAATTCTGATGTCGTATCGATGAATTTAGAAGAAGCTCAAGAATTCACAGGCGAGAGCAAAAAGACTCTTATGATTAAAAATTTCTTGGATATGGGAATTAAATTAATTTCTATAACTGATGGTCCCAATGGTTCGATTATTTCAGATGGAAAAACTATTATAAATAGTGGAGTTTATAGCGCAGGTAATGTTGAGGATACTACAGGTGCAGGTGATGCTTTCCTAACGGGAATTCTAATTTCTTGTCTAAATAATTTCTCTCTTGAAAAAACATCTAAAATGGCTACTGCCATGTCTTTCTTAGAATGTCAAGAAATTGGAGTTCGAGAAGGTTTACCTAAAAGCATTCAAGAACTCGAAAACTTTGTAAATGATAATACTATTAAACAAGTTATTTCCGAAATTGTTTAAAATATTAGACATTCTCTAAATCATTAAATTTTAATTTTTTAATATATTCTTATTATTAATAAGTTTGCGCTCTTAGTATAGTGGTAAGTATGCCAGGTTGCCAACCTGGCGACCCGGGTTCAATTCCCGGAGGGCGCATATTTTTAACTTTATTGTTTAAGGGGATTTAGTTCTTGGAAGAAATTAAAAGATTACATGAAAAATTACATACTGCTTCCGAGGAAGAAAGAGAAGAACTCTGGAAAATAATAATAGAAAAAAATATAGCGTTATTTAATAAAAGAAGGGAAGAATTAAATAAATTCTTATGAAGTATGTAAATCTTTTTATCATATTCTTATTAGTAGATTCTGACAAGAGAAATTTAAAAAGTATAAAAAAAAACAACAAAATTCATTTTCAAATTCTATATCCCTTTTTGGATATCAAAGCACCACATATTTTTACAATCTTTAGAACAAAAATCATGTATCGCTGTTGTTTGGCATATATTTATATGTTGCTTTAATCTTTTACCGCGTAATTTTCTACCGCAATAATCACAATCTTTATGATTTATGCTTAAGTAAGTTTTCAATAAAGGGTGTTCCTCCGTTAAACCTTCAGTAATTTCTTGATAGGATACTAAAGGCATTCTTGGATAATCAATATGAAATTTCATTTTTAAAAATGAATTGAATTCTGAATACAAGAGATAATAAGGAAATTCTCTATAAATATATTTGTTTATAAGGAAATATTTCCTTTTTCCTCACATTCATAAAAATCCTATAGTGAATGCTGTATTTCCTTATTATTTAAATAATATTTAGAAATTATTAAAATAATAATCGAAAAAAATAGATTCTTTTAATAAGAGAAACGAAGAACTAAAAAAGTTATTAGAAGTATTTTGAAGATTCATCTTCAAGGCAAAAAACCTTTTAGGTAGAATTTTATTTTTTTCTAATAATCTATTACAAAAACTTAAACCAAATAATTATAGAGTGAAATGTATGGTAAATCTCAATTATAATATAGATATTGAAATTTTTGAAAGTGATGGCGTTTGCGATCGTCATAAAGTCGGTGAAAAATTCAAGTTTCCTGAAGATAATGGTAAAATTTGCCAATGGTTGTTAGATAGTATGAATTCTATGATTCGTGTTCTTAAATATGGTGGTA
>JABXKB010000430.1 GCA_013375485.1 Promethearchaeota archaeon
ACTCCTAAAGAGATGGCGTTAAGTATTTTTTATTTTGTAAGAGATCAGATAACTTTCATGATGTGTGAAACTGATAAAGCATCTGAAACTCTTAAGAAAGGACATGGTCATTGCTCTACCAAAACTAATCTTCAAGTTGCACTTTTACGTGTGGTTAATATTCCAGCTAGATATCATCTTGCTTCTTTAACTAAAGAATGTCTTAAAGGCGTAGTTTCAGAATCATTTTACAAGGATTTTTCAGATGTAATAACAGATCATCCTTGGTGTGAGTGTTATCTTTCTGAAAAATGGATCTCTTGCGATACTCTATTTGATAAAGCATTAATGCAAGGTATTTATAAGAAGGGTATTCACACTAAAGAAGATATTCCAACAATAGATTGGGATGGTGAGAATGATTTAAACACAATGACCAAATGGATGATAGAGGATAAGGGAATTCTTTCTTCTCTTGATGACTTATTTGTAGATGCTCAAAAAGATTTAGAAGAACTTCCAATTGAAAAGGATCAATTGGAGATGTTTGTTAATCAATCGAATAAACATACAGATAATATAAGAAAATTATAACTTAACAACTCATTTTTTATATATTTTTCTTCTTTTTTCTAAAAAATATTTAAGATATTAGTTGGTCTATTTTTTCTACTTAATTATGGTTTGGGTTTTAGAATTTCATCAGATGTAGTATCTCCATAAACCTCGTAAGCAAGAGCTCTTAAACCATCTAATCCAATAGGTTCTTCTTCAAGCTTCTCTGATTGCCAAATTTTTAATTTTCTAAATTCTTTTTTAATTTCTTGGGTATAATTAAGTTGAAGTGATCTAATTTTATTACAAAAATCACATTCTTTAGGTTCAGGTATAATCATATTTATATGAACTCCCTCTAATTTAATATATCGCTTTGTTAAATCTCTAGCTCTTTTGATTTCCTCAAAACTTGGTTTTTCAGCTATAGTCACTAGTCTTAGTGAACCAATATTGTGAATTAGATCTGAGATTCGTTCTCCGCGCTTTTCTAATTCAACTATCATATTAAAAATATCTCTTCCTAATTCCCGTCTTTCTTCATAATTATCAAACGGTTTAACTATATTTCTCCACATTTTTGAAACATTTCGAATAGCACCCTTAATAGAATTATAAAAATTTAATGAATACTTGAGTACTACTTTTACTTGATCTTCAGGTATCTCAAAAAGAGTAATCATATTTGCCGTGGGAGGGAAATCTGCAATTATTATATCAAATTGAATATCTTGAGTATTAACATCTTCAGCATCTAATATTTTTTGAAAAAACATAGCATTTTTTAACGCTAATGGAATAGAATCAGCAGTAAATGTTGTATCTATAAACTTTTCGATTTGGGGAATCATTCCGACAAGTGGCATTTGCTTTGTAAGGCTTTTCATTTTTTCTATTAAATCTTTAGTGTATTTCTTAGCATAACTATCAGCATCGGGTTCAATACACCATAAATTTTTTGTTAATAGCGTTACCTTATTTCCAATTTTCAATTTGAATAAATCACTGAGGTTATGTGCCATATCAAAAGAAATAAGTAAAATTTTTTTTTTGGGAAGTAAATCTGAAAGTAGCACTGCTGTAGCAGCACTGATAGAGCTCTTCCCTACTCCTCCTTTTCCCCCTAAAACAATAATTTTCTCCATAAGTAAATATTGTTTAAAAACCTATAATTTATAATATCAAAAATAAAAATAACATAAAAAACTAACTAAATAGATTAGATTATCATTATAATATTCTTTCAATTAGCAAATAATAAATTGATTGAATAATTTTTAGAAGATATAATAGTAAATATTTTCAAAATTATTTATAATATTATCAATAATTAACCAATCATAATAATACATTTAATTTATAAAATTTACAATTAAAAACATAAAAAATTTTAACCAATTAATCAAATTAATTAAAAAATTAATAAAGAATAACCAAAATTATAATTAGTTCAGTAAATCAAAATTAATGGTAAATCTATTAATTATCAATAAGAAGTAGGCTTATAATTCAAGTATAATAACAATTTAAAATATTATATTAATAGACAATATGTTTTAAAATTTAATTAGAAATAATTTACTTAGCACCATTTCTAATTCAGTTGGCTAGATTCTAATTCTACTCCATAGGACTTCCTTTAGATTTTGGTTTATTGAACAAATAAAAAAATAATAGAATGAAAAAGGAAGTGATTAAGATTACAAATCAAAACGAGTTTACAACTAAATATATTATAGAAGTTAAATTCAAAATTAAAGGTGTTGTTGAGAAGTCTGATGTTGTAGGGGCAATTTTTGGACAAACAGAAGGTTTACTTTTAGACCTTGACTTGAGGGATCTACAGAAATCAGGACGAATCGGAAGAATAGAAGTAGAAAACGAATCAAAGGAGGGAATTTCTGAAGGCTTTATTAAAATTCCATCATCACTGACAAGAAGGGAGACTGCATTATTAGCAGCGACGGTTGAGACTGTTTCTCGAGTTGGTCCTTGCGAAGCTGAAATTAAACTAATCGAAATTCGAGATGTTAGGGAAACTAAACGGCAAAAAATAATTGAAAGAGCAGCTGAGCTTTTAAAAGAATGGGATCAAAAATCTTTAGATCAAAGTGAAATAGAAGAAAAAATGGATACAGATATCAAGCTGGGAGAGATAATTTCATGGGGTCCAGAAAATCTTCCGGCGGGT
>JABXKB010000152.1 GCA_013375485.1 Promethearchaeota archaeon
AAGTCCCCTTGCATATACTCAATTTTTAGTTGCTATTGATTTTGCTATTGGTCCAACTTATTCTTTGGTCATTGCAGGTGATTCGGGTGCTAAAGATACTATCGAATTAATTAAATTAATTCAAAAGGAATATATTCCAAATAAGGTGATTATCCATCGGAATACAGAAGTAAACTTTTCAGAAATGGATAATTTGTCGAACTTTATCCAATTTTTCATTAAGTTAGATGATATAGCAACTGGATATGTTTGCATTAATAAGACATGCAAACCTGCAACGTCAGATCCTCAAAAAATAATTGGACTTCTAAATGCAGAATGGAAATTTTAATAAGAATCAGTCGATTTTTTTTAAGTTAAAAAATAAATTTATTTGAAAGACTTGGGAATGCTATCAATTATATGATAGTAAAACTACAGTACCTCAATATTCACCCCACTGTTCCTCTTCCCAATCACCGTCATTATACATGTCATCGTCTTCATCATCCCAATCTTCTTCTACGTCTTTTTTATTTTTCATTTTAATATCCTCCAATTATAATAATTTAACCTCTATTTTATTATTACTTTAGGTAGATATAATTTTAATACTATATCAATTAAAGAAAATATTAAATCATTTATTTAAATGTTTCTATTAGAAACTGTTATTATCAAGTTCTAAAAGAAGATGACTGATAATTAACCAATATAAAATTCTTATAGCATTAACTATCGTATCAATAATGTAAGATCTCTTTAAAAAATCTCATAAATCTTTTCCAGAATAGAGATTTATAATAATAATTTTCTAATTTTTCAAATAATAGGGTAAAATAAATTATCAAATGAAGAAAAAGAATAATGTAATCTATATTCCAAAGTTTTCAATTTTTTGATTAACTGAGATTAAATATTATAATCTGTCTGTGATTATTGAATAAATTTGTTCAGCTGTAAACCCTTTAATATCTATTGCAGAACATCTGCAATTTCCTGAACAAGCACCACATCCTTTACAGAGTGCTTCATTGATTTTAGCTACAGTACCAAACCATCGGTCTTCAACAAGCTCAATCGCCCCGTAAGCACAATTCTCAACACACATACCGCAACCAATGCATCTTTCAGGATGAACAACACCAAAAAAAGGTTCTACTTCAACTTCTCCTTGAGCCATTAAGACTGCTGCACTTGATGCTGCTCCTTTAGCTTGAGCTACGGCATCTGGAATATCTTTAGGTCCTTGAGCGACTCCAGCAATAAAAATACCATCTGTTAATGTATCAACAGGTCTTAATTTTGGATGTGCTTCTAAAAAGAATCCATCAGCAGATCTTTGAATTCTTAATAGAGAAGTTATTATATCGGCATCTACTCGTGGTTCTAATCCGGTAGATAATATAAACAAGTTAACTTTTAATTCAACTGGTTGCTGAAGTAAGGTATCTTCAGATCGAATAATAATATTATGATCTTCATCTTCACTAACTTCAGCGATTCTACCCCTCACGTAACTAATCCCATAATTTCTACCTGCAGACTCATAAAATTCCTCATAACCTTTTCCAAAAGCTCGAATATCCATGTAGAAAATATATACATCAGCATCGGGATGTTTTTCTTTATATTGTCTTGCCTGTTTTGTTGCATACATACAACAAACTCGAGAACAATATTGATTATTTCCTTCTCTAAAATTTCTACTTCCAACACATTGTAGGAAAGCGATGCTATGTGGCTCTTTTAAATCGGAAGGTCTAACTGGTTTTCCTATGACTGGTCCAAATGAACTTAATAAACGTTCCATTTGAAGACCTGTAATAACATTTGGATATTTACCATATCCATATTGTTTTAATTCAGTTGGGTCATATGAATCCCATCCAGTTGCAACTATAATTGTTCCTACTTTGACTTTCAGATATTCTGGTTCGTCATCATAAACAATTGCTTCCGGTTCACATACATCAGTTCTTGCACAAATTCCACACTTTATACAGTGATCCATATCTATTGTATATTGTCCTGGGACTGCTTGGGGAAATGGAATATATATTGCTTTTCGTGTAGCTAATCCTAAATCAAACTCATTTCCAACAGTAACAGGACAATAATCAATACAAATCCCACATCCAGTACATTTTTCTTGATCTACATAATGAGGTTTCTTCAATATTGTGACTTCAAAATTTCCTATATACCCAGAAACTTCTGTTACTTCAGAATATGTTAGTAGCTCTATGTTTTTTTCTCTTGATACTTCCGACATTTTAGGGGTAAGAATACAACTTGAACAATCCATTGTCGGAAATGTTTTATCTAATTGAGCCATATGACCACCAATTGTAGGTGATTTTTCAACAAGATATACTTTATAACCCTCTTTAGCAAGATCTAAGGCGGCATTCATACCAGCAATTCCTCCACCAATTATTAAACAAGAAGGCTCAACTTTTACTTTCTGGACTTCTAATGGTACCAATTCTCTAGCTTTTGCAACAGCCATCCTAATATGATCCTTAGCAGTTTCATATGCTCCTTCTGGGTCCCTCATATGAACCCATGTGGAATGTTCTCTAATATTTGCCATTTCAAACAAAAATTGATTTAATCCTGCTTCTTTACATGCAATTCTAAAAGTTGGTTCATGCATTCTCGGAGAACATGCGGCAACAATCACTCTATTTACTAATCCAGCTTCAATATCTTCTTTAATCATTTTTTGACCTACATCAGAACAAAAAAATTTGTATTCTCGGGCAATTTCTACATTTGGAAGAGTTTTCGAATATTCGATTAAATCTGGAACTGAAACAACACCACCTATATTTACACCACAATGGCATATATATACACCAATTTTAGGTCTTTCATTGCCTGTAACCTTAATTTCTTTTTTAATTTCTGTCATTTTATTCCCCTATATTAATTGTTCTTTAACAATATTCAAGAATGGATCTACAGACACAAAAGGAGAAACTCCTTGTAATTCATGGTTTTTAATTAAACCTAGTAAATTAGGGTCCATTCCAAATGCAACACCTAAAAGTTGAGTTATATAAATTACAGGAATATGAAATGGTTCTCCAATTATGTCTCCATAAAAATTATTTACCTCAATTTGGCCTAGATCTAATTGAAGATGACAAAAGGGGCAGCAATTAATAATAATGTCTACACCTGCATCTCTCATATTCACTAATTTCTCCCGTGTAAAATCTGCGGCAACTTCTTTGACAGCAGTTCTAACAGCGCCACCAGCTCCACAACACATATATTTATCTTTATAATCAATACTTTTAGCTCCTGTTAGTTCAACAATTTCATCAAGAAATCTCGGAGTTTCATATTCACCATTCCAAGGTCTTTTATCACTTGGTTTTACAATATGACACCCGTAATGTACGGCTACTTTTAAATCTGAAAATGTAAGTTTAATATAATCTTTTAAATAATCTAATCCCATGTCAAGATATAATGCTTGAACAACATGTTTTGGTTCGAAATTTCCTTTATATGTACGCCCAATTTTGGCTAAATATTCATTTACTTCTTTCTTTAATTCGTATTCATGTTCAAGTTCATACCAAGCATCTCTTAGAGTCCCGTAGCAACCATTACATCCTGTAAGTGGACTTACGCCTAGTTCTTCCGCAATAGAGATATTTCTTGCTGCAATAACAAGCCAAGTTGGTATATGGAATGCTCTAAATACACCAGGAGCAGGACAACATGAAGCACCCGGCAAATCTAACAATTCAGCTCCGAGATGGTCAAAAACATTTCTAATTGATGCTTCAATCATAGGATACCGATTAGGAATCACACATCCTAAAAAGAAACCATATTTCCATTTATATTCTTCACTCATAATTATTCCTCATTGTCTTTTTTTCCTTCCTTTGCTCTTTCTTCTTTTAATTTTGCAGCATTATCCAGTAATTCTCTGAATCCAACAGCTTTCATCAATTCTTGACATTCCTTCACAGCTTCAGGAAAAGAATGAACTGTTGGTGGTAATGGTGGTAATCCATACGATTCTCTTAAATCTCTCCATTTTTTATTTGCTTCTCCATTGGCAGGGACCCCATGTCCAGTAGCATAGAATATATTATTGGCTAACCCAAAATGGGAATCTAAAATAAATCCTTCTTCCACAGCAATATTTCTAAGTTTTATAATCAAATCTGTTACTGGAATATCACGAGGACATCTTTCATAACAATAATAGCAAGTGCTACATAACCAAATATCAATATCTTGCAAAATAGATTCGTCGCCTGTTAATGCACGACGGATAGCAGAACGAGTCCTATATGCTGTTCTACGTCCACTTGGACAACTTCCAGTGCACGTTCCACAATTTATACATGCCCGTATTTTTTCTAATCCAGCATCAACAAACTTCCGTGCTATTCTTGAGTTTGTTGACTTATATACTTTTCTTTTTATATATTTTTCTACATTTTCACTCATAGTTATTTCAAATCTCCTCTATTGCTTAGAAATTGATTTGAGATTTTGTAAAAAAACAAGGTATTTTCTTTAACGTGTTTGATCAAACCAATTAATTGATAATCTTATAAAGGAAAAAGTATTTTTCTTAAAAAAATTTGTTATCGATAATTCATAACAAAATTCAGACTAACAATTATTTCTTATATTTCTCATTTTTATAAGGAGTGGAAAAAAAAGAAAATTCTGATAAATAATTAGGTATTAATAAATCATTTTTATTGAAAGCAACTAATTATATTTTGGATTATCTTTATGGTATGATATCTTATTTAATTCTTCTAAATATTCAATTTGTTTATCTTTTGATAAAAATGCTAACTCTTTCTTTATTTTTTTCTTCTTTACTTTATCTAAATCTAATTGTTTTAATTTATCTCGTATCTCTTTTGATAAGACAGTATAAATTCTCATAAAATACTTTTTTATTTCTGGTATATCTTCTAAATCATCTTCTTCTAGATCTCCACTTATGCTTACCACCTAATTAGACTAATTTTCAATAAAGTCATGATCATCTGATTTTTTAGTTTTAAGTTTTTCTAAATAGAGTATAATTTAAATCTATAATAAAAAATTTGGAGTCCGATTCTTCTAAAAATTAATACTTAATTCACAAATTTCGCGCAATTCCGTAATAAATTAAAAAAGCAGAAGGGATGATAATTAAAGAGAGAAATGTCCATACTAATTTAAATATTGGATTTTGCCATGTATTATATAATATAGCTCCATAAGAAGTAAAGAACATTCCATAACTCCCAGCTGTAAAATATCTTAATTTCTTTTTTAAATCATTCTTCTCAAATTTATCATATAATTTCTTAAAAATTATAGTGCTGGGAATAATTATCATAACTGTCAATATTGAATAAAGTATTTTTAGAAAATTCCAACTATAGATTGGAATCCAGTTCGTACTCTCATTAAAACTAAATCCTTCGGGAATGAAAAAAGGAATTGAGATTAATGATGCATAAAGAAAAATAATAAAGAAATCTAATTTAGAGTTAGTATCTACATCTAAATTTAGAAGGTTTCTAAGAAAGACAACAAGAAATATCTGACCAAATGTTATCAGAAGATATGTAATAAAATATAAAATTTTACTTGTAGGATTATTATTAATTGGTAAAAGTACTAGATTGAAAAAAAGACCACTTGTAACTAATAAATAAAATGTACTTAAAATCGATGTGAGTCGATTTCTATTCCTTTTAAGAATTCTAAAAGTAATAATAAGGAAAAAAATAATTACCACTGATTGTAAAACAAAAATAATAAAATATCTTGTCCATTCTACATCAGACATTTTTATTATATCCCTATGAGTAATTCATATTAAGTAAAATATTTAGATTTTTATTTAAAATTTGAGTTATATTAAAATGGATATAAATTTGGAAGTATTTCTTAATTTTTAATTGGAATTGTAAAATAGAAAGTACTCCCTTTATTTCTTCCTTCTGATTCAAGCCAAATTTTTCCCCCATGTAATTCCACTAACTTTTTTGTTATATATAACCCCAGTCCTGTTCCTTCAATAGCAACATCCCATCCTTGTCCATATCTTTCAATTTTTCCAAATTGTTGGAAAACTTGATTTTTTTCTTCGGCTGTAAATCCGATTCCATTATCTTTCACAGAAGTTAAATAATAATCATCCTTTATTGTTGATTTAATGGTAATGCTTCCACCGGGAGGTGTATACTTGATAGCATTTAAAAGTAAATTAGAAATAACCTCATAAATCCTTTCTTTATCAAAATGAGTTTCCAATGTATCATGTAATTTTAGGGTAATAGATTGATTTCGTAATTTTGCTAATCCTTTTAATTCGTTAACACAGAAATTAATTAAAAAACTTAGATCTTCTTTAGATAAACTTAGTTCTAAATGTCCCGTTTCTAATTTTGTACTTTCTAATAACAGATTAATTATTTTTTCAAGACGTTTACTCCCTTCTTTAATTTCCTCTAAAATTGATAGAATATCTTTATCCAACTTATGTTTATGGAGCGTTAATAAAAGTTCTGTAAATCCTTTGATTGAGATAAGAGGAGTTTTTAATTCATGTGAAGTTCTTGAAAAAAGTTCTGTTTTAAGATTATTAATTTTGTTTAATGTAATATTTTGTTCTTCTAAACCTCTTTGGACTTGCCAGCGTCTCTGTTCAATTTCAATTGCATCGCAAATTAAAAACATTACTAACTTATCCTGATTGCTTATAGCAGGATTTTGCTTATAGAAAACACAAACAGCACTCTCTGAATCGTTTTGTGACTTGATTAATTTTCCAAAACATCCTTTTAAATTATATCTTGCTATAAATGGATCTGTATTTGCAAAACTCATTCTGTTTATATTAAAAAAAGTTTGAGGAAAATCATGTGATTCATAAAATAATGCACTCACAAACAGTTCTTCAACGAAAAATTTAGAATCACATATAAACGATTTATTATCGGAAGTTAAAATCTGATATGAGTCTTTTCCTTTATGTTCTGTTTCGTTGATATATAAGATAAAATCTCCATTGAGTAAATTTAAACAAGTATTAAGTAATAACTGAATATTATTTTTAATATCAGTAGTGAAATTCAGAAAATTTACATTTAATTCATAAATTAAATTTTCATACATTTTCTTCTCTGTAATATCCTCAAGCCATACCCTAATACTAGTAATTTGTCCGTTATCATCGTAATGAGGTATTCTTTTACCAGATAACCATTTTAACTTCCCAAGTTTGTCAAAAATTCTAAATTCCAATTCAGATTCCTCATTAGAATTTAAAAGTTTGTGTAAATCTTTTGGGTGTATTAATTTATTAATAAAATGGGCTTCAGTTAATTCATCTCCTCTATACTGGATAATTTCTACTAGTTTAGGATTCATATATTTAATTTGGTTCTTAATAACATCAAGCTCGATTACTCCTACCGAAGAAGTTTCCAAAATATCACGATATCTTTCCTCACTTCTTTTTATAGCATTTTCTGCTTCTTTTTGTGTGGTTACATCGTGAATAACTGCTAGAATATAAGTTTGGCCTTTCATATTAATCAGAGTATATCTAACTTGTACCCAATTAATTTGATTATCTTTACATTTAATTGGAAATTCCACAGCTTTTAATCGATTCTCTTTCAATAAATCTCTATATCCTTCTAATAATATTTCTAAACCATTTTCATAATAGATATCTAATTTCATAAAATTTTTACCGATAAACTCTGTTGGAGAATATCCCGAAATATGTTCTAAAGCGGAATTACATTCTATAATATTACCTTTTAAATCGGTAAGTATAACTCCATCTGGGGATGTTTCAAATAATTCATGATATTTAGCTTCAGATTCTTTTAATTTTTGTTCTGCTTCTTTTTTTTCAGTAATATCTATTAATGAAATTAAAACCGCGTTTTTACCGTCAAATGTAATTGTATTAGAAATATTTTCCACCCAAGACATTTCTCCAGTTTTATTTACAACTCTAAATTCATATTGGTTAATAACTTTGCTGAAACCTTTTTGCTTTTTTGTTGATTGCTCCAATACCTTTTTTCTATCTTCAGGATGAATTAATTTTATATATTCACCGGGTTCCCAGTTCATAATCTCGTCAACATTATATCCACTATATTGTGCAAATTGTTGATTTATATATTTAATTAAATTATCCTGTATGATACAAATACCTACTAAAGATTGTTCTGAAATTCTTCTGAATTTTTCTTCTGATTCTCTTAGTTTTTCCTCTGATTTTTTCTCTTTTGTAATATTTACAATAATAAATTGTACTAAATTTTTTTCTTGTCTTTTTATTAAGGAACCACGCAGATTTAACCATACAAATTCTCCAATTGATCTATATAATTTAAATTCAATAGAATCTTTTTGTTCTCCTTTAAGTATACTCGTAAAATACTCTTCAAAAATAGGAATAATATATTTATTTTTTTTATTCAATGAAAGAATTTCAGAGAATCCTTTTCCAATTAGATTGTCTTTTGTATGCATAGAAAGAATGTTATTCACTTCATTATTGCAATCTATCAAAACTCCATTTTGATCCACTAAACCTATAAAATAAGGAGAATTTTGGAATAAATGTCGATACTTTTCTTCAGATTTTCGTAATTTAATTTCTAATTTTTTTTTTTCTGTTATCGTTCTTAGAAATAATCCAACTCTATCTTGAGATAAATAGAGAAAACGCCCTTCAGCAGTAAAAAAATCATTATTTATATGTGCCATAAATTCAGCTATTTGAGGCTCTTGGGTATCAATAGTTTTAGAAATATTCTCAGCAACAATCTTAGCTATATCAACAGGTAAGAATTCATGTACTTTTTTGCCAAGATACTCCGATTTATAATAAATTTCTGTTTTTGGATCATAATTCTTACATTCTAAAACCGTGGAATCAGCAGATAACAAAAAGAATGTATCAGGAATAGCTTCAAGAATTTTTCTAAATTTTAATTCAGATTCTTTTAATTTTTGTTCTGCATTCACTTTGGCAGTTATATCAATCTGTGTTAGTAAATCTGCAGGTTTTCCTTGAAAATTTATTGTTTTTGAGTAGTTTTCTACATATCTTATTTTCCCATTTTTTTTAATTATTTTCGCAATATAATGCCTAATAGTATCTTCCGAACCTTGTTGTTTTTTTATTATTTGATTCATTACCATTTCTTTGGAATCGGAGTGAATAACTTTTACAAATTCTTTAGGTTTCCATTGGCTAATTTCATCAATTTGATATCCATAAATTTCAGCCATTTGTTGATTTAAATATTTAATTTCAAAATCTTGTATAATACATATTCCCATAAAAGATTGTTCAGCAATAGTTCTAAATTTATCCTCCGATTCTTTTAATTTCTGTTCAGTTGACTTCAATTCAGTTATATCAATATTAACACCAATTATATTTTGAATTTCACCATTAATATAAACAGGGTTTATAATATTATAGAAATGGCGATAATTCCCATTTATTTTAAACCTCAATTCACCCATAACCGTTTCTCCAGAAAAAGCTCTTGAATTATTATCTTTCCAGATTATGCGAGTCTCTTGATCATTTGCAACCTCTTCTGGTCTTTTCCCAATAACATCCCCCCAATGCTCCTGAAAAGTTGAGTTTTGCATATCATAATAACCATCTTTATTAATCATAAAAATATCAAAAGGTAAACATTCTATTGCTGTTTTAAGTAGGGCTTCACTCTTTTTTAGTGCTTGATCATATTTTTTAGGTGTAAACATTTTCCAAAATCTGATTTCTGGAACTATTTTTGAAATTTTTTCTAAATGTTTTTCTAGTTTTTCTAATTTTATCTCTAATTCTTTCCTTTTTGAAATATCTCTTAATCTGACAATTAATTTTTGTTGATCTTTCTCATCATTAAATACCATAGGGATAAACTCCACCCAAGTAAGCTTTCCATTCTTTTTAATTACCTTGACATCTTTTCTATTATTATTCTGCTGGATAATTCCTAATAATTCTCTTTTTGGAGATTTAACTCCAAAATCAACTAGATTTAACAGAGATTTGCCTAGCAATATACCATCTGAGTATCCCAATTGTTCCAAGAATTTACTTTCATGAATATATTCGATTTTAAAAGAATTATCTAGTGAGACAATAATAATTAAATCTTCTATTGTTTCCAAAAAAAATGGAAAGATCTTCTCAAAATTAACATATTTATTTTTCTTATCAGAAATCATATAAAGAGCACCAATATCCTAGGAAATTTTGATCATTATTCAAGACAATGATCTAGTAGTGGTAACCATAAATCCTAAGTAAGATTAGTTTTATTTATATCTTGCTTTATGGCAAAATTTTCGTATTAGTTATAAAAACAAATAGATTTAAATTTACTTTATATAATATACTTTTTCAAAATCTCATCGTTTTCAATTTCAATAGTCATTTCATCAATCAGATTGCTATAATCAGTTCCAAAAATTAATTCTCCTTTTAATTGATTTAAATCAGAATATCGTAAAGTCAACATTGCAGCAAATTTTAATGTACTTTTATCAAATTTTCCTTGAACGATCGTTATTGGTCCAGGAACGTCTTTAGCTTCAATAATTATATCATTTGTTTTTTTTAGATTAATTAGCGCATGGTTTTCAGATTCATTTCTTCCTACTATAATTTTTGTATTTTTATACCGGAAATGTCGTCCTACTTTTAAAATATGTATATCATTCATTTTCAGACTCTTATTAAATCTCAAGTAATCTCTAATTCGATTTGTAAAGTTTTTATCTGTCAACAAGCAACCTCCGCAAGCATAATAATTTTCTAAGAGTCCATGTTTTCTAGCTAATTCTAATTGTATTTTTCTGCTTCTTCCTTGTATACTCAATAATTTTTTTCGATCTATCAAACCCTGTTCTTCATAAATAGTGGGTTTTAAAAGATGAGCTGATAAT
>JABXKB010000153.1 GCA_013375485.1 Promethearchaeota archaeon
AGTAACACTACCCGGATTTATGAGCAGAATCCCCTTATTTGTAAGAAAAATTTCCTCCTTATGTGTATGACCTGATACTAGAATAGTATAACCATTCTCTTGAGCAAGAATCTCTAATTGATCGTGGTCTCCTCGAGGTCTTATCTGTGCTCCATGTGTTAATCCTAATGTAAATTTGTCATTATCCTCAAATAAGATATCTAATTTTTGATAAGTAGATGAATCTCGATTCCCATAATAATAATCCATATTTCCAATTACTCTAATTAAAGATTTTTTTGTTTTTTGATTCAAAAAATCTAGCAATTCGGGGAAATTAATTAGATCTCCAGTAAATAAAGTATAATCAAAAAGCTCTGATTCCGTTATTTCATCTATTTTATCGTAAATTTGGGTAGGAAGGTCTTTTGCACGAATAGGTATATGTGAATCTCCTATACATAGAATTCTCATATCTGGTTGTGACACTTTAGCCTATATTCTTATTCATTGAATCTTGAACTAGGATCCAAAAATTTTTAATCATATCTTCTAAACTTGGAAATGAAGGGACGTTATGGTCAGCCATATATCGAGATACTCTTTGAACTTCTTTAACTTCACCAATCAACCAGTAGAATACTGGTTTAGAAGCATTATTAATGCTTTCGACGATTTGTTTATAATTAGAAAAACTTCTCCAACGTTTTGAGCAAAACATCATATTGAGAATCCCCTCTATATTTTCATCTTCTATTAGAAATCCATATACAGTTTTCATGATATCTAAAGGATTATTATTATTCATCATCGCCTTCTCCATTGCAGGCCAAAAATCTACAAGCGCAAATCGATTTGGGGGCATCCATTCTGGAAATATTTCTACTAGTCTATGGTATATTTTTTCACTAAAATCAGGGAATTTCAAACCATATTCAGCGGTAATATCGGCAACGATTGTACCAGCACCACCTGATCCTGTAATTAAAGAAATATATCCTTTTTTTGGCATAACCTTATTTTCATTGTACATCATTGAAAAAGTTCGGGCAAATTGAAATAGTTCATGAAAGTTTTTTGCTTGAATTACACCTGATTGTTTTATAATCGCATTAATCAATTGTGAGTTCTCTGCTAATGCTCCTGTATGGCTTAAAGTGGCTCTTTGACCTTGTGGAGTCAAACCCCCTTTAACTAGAATTATTGTTTTATTAATTTTTGCTTTCGTTTTCCTACACAATTCGATAAATTTTCTTGGATCCTTAAATGATTCAAGATACACAGCAATAACATTTACAGTTGGATCTTCTAAAAAATAATCTAAAAATTCAATTTCGCTTAAATCCATTTTGTTTCCTATTGAACATGAATACCTGATACCTAAGTCTTGATATTTCTCCATCATGTACATCAAATATCCGCCATTTAACATCCCTGATTGACTAATTATAGCAATATTACCAGTTTTATATTTATAAAAAACACCAAAGCTTGTAAAAAATCCACCTCTTTCATTATCTTCTGAATTACTGTCTCCGTTAATTCGAGTAAGGCCCATACAATTTGGTCCCATAATTCGGATTTTCGAAAAATTTTCAGTAATTTTTAGAATTTGGTCTCTTAACTCAAGACCGTTTTCACCTACTTCCTCAAATCCTGAAGCCTCAATAATAGCCCCTTTAATCCCTTTTTGAATGCATTCATCTAATATATGCGGTATTTTACGATTTGGAACATAAAATATAGCAAGATCTACTTCTTCTTCAATATCTAAAACAGACTTCTTAAATTCTAATCCAAATAAGTTTCCTTCTGAGTTGGGATTTATAGGAAATATTTTACCTTTAAAATTATTTGTAACAAGATTTTCTACAATTCGATGCCCGCCTTTCATTGGGTTTTTTGATGCACCAATTACAGCCACGGATTTTGGATTTAAAAATAGATCAATAATTTTATTATTTGACAACTTTATATCAGTTTATATTTAAATTTCATTTGCTTTATATTTGATATATACTTCTTGGACAAATTGATATAATTCTTTGGCATATTCATTATTTTTAAAATGTTCTATAACAGGATCTAAAAATTGGTTAATATATTTAACTACAGCAGGTTTTAAATCAGGTGGATTAAGCTTACCACCAGCATAATCTTTTTCTAAGTCCTCGTAGGAATTATATTTAATGTCTCCTCCATATTTTTCAGGTCGTTCAATTTCAAAGACATCAACAAGTTCGAATATGATATATTTGCAATATTCTAAAATAGGATTCTCTTTAATCTGCTTAGGTGGACAATATGCTTTATTTATCTTGCGCTTTACATTATTAGGAGAATCTAACATAAATATTGATGAATCAGGGTCAGATTTTGACATTTTAATATCTATTGTTCTATCTATACCAGATAAATCTGTAACAGGGGGTTTTAAGCCCATTAACATGTGATGATGAATTGCAGCTGGTTTTGGTTTATTTAACTTCTTAGCAACCTCTCTTGCCAACATATTTACCTTTCTTTGATCCATTCCTAGCTGACATATATCTGCTGGAAGATAAAATATATCTGCTGTTTGCATCAAGGGATATAATATTTGTGAAGCGTATAATTTATCTGATTCACTTCTCCCCATTATTTGTGTGCATCTTTTAACTCGTTTCAAAGTTGTTTCTATCCCTATTTTTAGTACTAATTCCCAATACTCGGGATTTTTTACTAAATCTGAAGCATAAATAAACTCCACTTTATTTAAATCCATTCCACTAACTTTCCATAATTCAATGAAAAAATCTCCAATTTTTTTAATTATTTCTAAATTTCCACCAAATTTTTTATTTGCTGCTGCATGCCAATCCGCCACTAAAAATTTAAATCTAATTCCAGCTCTAGTTATTTTATTTACGTTAATAGCTCTTAAAAGACCTTGAGCAATATGAATATTGCCAGAAGGCTCAAAACCATCATATGCATAGATCTCTTTGTTATGTTCTACTTTATATTGAATCATATCTCTTAGTTCATCTAAATCAATAATCTCTTCTCCAACTTCTTTTAATAAAGCAATTTTTTCATCTAAAGTCAAAGACATATTACCATTCACTAAACATTTTATGAATTTGTAAATAGTTAAATTGATAAAACTTTTACGAATAATAGGAATTTGCAAATAATTTGAAGAAATAGAAGTAGGTAAGATTAACTTATTTTTTATTCTGTTCAATTGCAGCTTGAGCTGCTGCAATTCTTGCCACAGGAATTCTAAATGGAGAACAAGAAACATAATCTAATCCAAGGGAATGAGCAAATTTAATTGAAGTTGGTTCCCCTCCATGTTCACCACATACGCCTAATTTCAAATCTGGGCGAGTTTTTTTTCCTAACTCAATTGCTATTTTCATTAATTTTCCAACACCATCTTGATCTAATATTTCAAAAGGATTATTTTCTAATAGCTCCTTATTTAGATAAATTGGAAGAAATTTTCCCTCTGCATCATCTCGAGAGAAACCGAATGTCATCTGGGTCAAGTCATTTGTTCCAAAAGAAAAGAACTCTGCTTCAATTGCAATTTCATCTGCTGTTAAAGCAGCTCTTGGAATTTCTATCATAGTACCAAATTTATAAGCTAAATCTACACCATAACTCTCAATTGTTTCTATAGCAACTTCCATCAGTTGAGTTTTAACATATTGTAACTCTGAAATCATTCCGACTAATGGAATCATCACCTCGGGGATCACATCAATTCCTTCACGTTTAAGTTCGCAAGCCGCTTGAAATATTGCTTTAACTTGCATCTCATTAATTTCTGGCCATACGATTCCAAGGCGACAGCCTCGTAAGCCCATCATAGGATTCTCTTCTGATAATGATCTAATTAATGAAATGACTTTTTTCTTTTTTTTGATTTCATTATCTAAAGGACTGGTACCTAATAAGGATCTTGATAAAGCATTTGTCATTTTAAGTTCTTGACTTTCTAATAACACTGTAGATAACTCTGGTAAAAACTCATGTAAAGGTGGGTCTAGTAATCGTATTGTTACGGGTTTCCCTTCCATAATTTTAAATATTTCCAAAAAATCTTCTTTTTGCATTGGCAGTAACTTGTTAAGAGCATCTTGGCGTTCTTCGGTTGTTCTAGCCATTATCATATTCTGCACGACGGGTAATCTCTCTTGAGCCATAAACATATGCTCTGTACGTGTTAATCCTATTCCTTGAGCCCCAAATTCTATTGCTTTTCGAGCATCAATTGGAGTGTCAGCATTTGCTCTTACTCCTAATGTTTTCATCTCATCTGCTATTTCTAATAATTCAAGAAATTCTCCTTTTATTTCGGGTTCAATTAGTGGAACTTTTCCCTCAATAATACTACCTGTTGTTCCATCAATTGTAATCATATCGCCTTCGCTAACGATCATTTCAGCAACTCTGAATTCCCTATTTTCTTCATCAATTTCGACATCTTGAGCACCAACGACTGCGGGTTTACCCATTCCTCTAGCAACAACTGCTGCATGTGAAGTTTTTCCACCAAATTGAGTTAGTACTCCAGCTGCAGCGTAAAGCCCATGTACATCTTCTGGTTTTGTTTGTGGTCTTACTAGAATTATATCCTTTTGTCCTTGATTCGCTAATTCTTCTGCTCTATCAGAGTCAAAAATAGCTATTCCAGAAACCGCCCCTGGAGATGCATTAATCCCGTGAGCTAAGACATGAACAATTGCGTTTTCATCAATACTCTTAAACAATAATTTTGCGACCTTATTCGGATCAATACTCATTATTGCTTCTTCTTTCGTAATTAATCCTTCTTTAACCATATCCACAGCTATTTTTACTGCTGCTGAAGGTGTTCTTTTCCCATTTCGGGTTTGTAAGATATTTAATTTTCCATCTTCAATTGTAAACTCAATATCTTGCATATCTCTATAGTGATTTTCTAGTTTGTCCATTGTATTTAATAATTCTTTATATATTTCTGGAAATTCTTGTCCCATTTCTTCTAATTTTTTAGGAGTTCTTATCCCTGCAACAACATCTTCTCCTTGTGCATTTGATAAGTATTCACCAAATTTACTATTCTCTCCAGTTGATGGATCTCTAGTAAAAGCAACGCCTGTAGCTGAATTCCAACCTTTATTTCCAAAAACCATTGCTTGAATATTAACAGCTGTACCAAAATCAGGTATATTATTGATCTTTCTATATGTAATAGCTCTTCTATTATTCCAAGATTTGAACACTGCTTCAATCGCTAAGAATAATTGTTTGAATGGATCTTGTGGGAAAGGGGAACCAATTTCTTTTTCATATAGAGCTTTATAGTCAGCTATTATTTTTTGTATATCTATTACTCCTAAATCCGTGTCTTGAGCATTTCTACCAATAGCTCTTTTATATTTATTTAATATTCTCTCAAATTTCTCATCACCAATTCCCATACAGACATCTCCGAACATCTGTATAAATCTCCTCCATGAATCATGAGCAAATCGCGGATTTTCTGTCTGCTCCGCTAATCCTAATACACTTTGATCATTTAAACCCAGATTGAGTACCGTATCCATCATGCCAGGCATGCTTTGTGGAGCACCAGATCTCACGCTTACTAGTAAAGGGTTCTTAATATCACCAAACTTCTTTTCTGTGTTTTTCTCCAACGTTTTTAAATAGTCTACTACATTAGGTTTCAATTCTTCCATTATTTTTTCAGGATTTCCAAAATAGAGTAAACATGCTTCAGTTGTTATTGTAAATCCAGGAGGAATATTAAGACCTAATTTAGTCATTTCAGCGAGATTGGCACCTTTACCTCCTAGGAGATTCTTTTGATCCTTATTACCTTCACTAAAATCATAGATAAATTTCTTATTTTCAGTGCTTGTCATTTTACTATACCAAAATCTCTATAATCATCAAATTGCATTAAAATAAAAACAGCACTCTTAATTTTTATATTTTACGTAGATGACTTGTAAAAAGTTTCTGAGTATAGTAATTTCTATACTGAAATAAAATTTTCGAAAACTAGTATTTTAAGATTAAAAAATCCAGTTATTTCTTATTAAATTCATCTAAAAGTTCCCAAATTCCATTTAAAATAAAATCTGGTTTATAATCACTAGTATTTATCATTTCCATAGTAGTTTCTCCCGATAATACACAGCATGTTGTTAATTCTGCCTCCTTTCCCATTTTAATGTCAGTATAAAGACGATCTCCGAATATTGCAGCATTGTTTGGTGAGATCATTAATTCATCCAACATGAAAAGTAACATTTCTTTGTTAGGTTTCCCAAAAACTTTTGGCTTTTTTTCTGTAGCTTTGTATAAAAGTGCAGCAATACCTCCAGCATCAGGAATATACCCATTCTCAGTAGGGCATCTATTATCAAGATGAGTAGCAATATAGGGAAAATCATTTTTCTGAAGTAAATAAGCGGCTTTTGTTAAACGTTCATAAGTTAATTCTTGATCAAAAGCTAAAACCAGAATTTCAGGATCATCCTCAGTTAATTCAAAACCTTCTTGCTTAAATTCATTTTTAAGAGACTGAGTTCCTAATAAAAAAATGTTTTTAAAGTTGTTTTTTTTAAGGTATTCTATTGTAGGATGTTGGGATAAAATAAGATTATTTCTTGTAATGTTTAGGTTAAACTTATTTAATTTTTTGAGGTAATCTCCGGTGGATTTACTTGAATTGTTTGAAAGGAAGAAAAAATCTTTCTTTTTAGCCCTTAAAACTTCAATTAATTCAAGAACTCCTTTAAAAAGTTTATTTCCTAAATAAATAGTACCATCCAAATCAAAAAAATAAACTTGTTTGGTCGTTAATTCGAATATATTACTAGTATTATTATCCATCTTAGAATTTACATAATTATTAAGATTCAATAAAAAAGAAAAAAAATAATTGGAGGTTTATTTTTTAATAAAATTCAGTGTCTATCATTGTTGTAGAAACAACAAGTTCTTGTGCAGCTCTAGTAGCCCTAAGGACTTTAGCCATATCTCCCTTGAGTTTAAATTTTCCCGCGAGTAAACCACGGATAGGATCTAATTCCTTTTTTAAAACCTGTACCCAAGCATCATAAGGTCCTGAATATACATATTCAGCATCAACTTCCTCCCCTTCCTCAACTACTCTAGCTCCTGTACATTCCCCATGGTAGAGTCCTACAAACATCCTAACTTCATGGTCTAAATTTCCAGAAGGTTCTACAATAAAGAGAAAATCACCTTCCCATCCATCAGGTGGAAAGCCTTCTGGTCCAGCTGCATCTTTATAATTTACATTCTCGTTAAGTGCCTTACAATATGCTTCAGCCCATTCTGGTGTTCCAAATTTCATAAAATCACTCTAATTTTTTTTTTTAAACTTTTGAATCTTTTATTTATTTTAAATTTTAATTGGTTTTTATAAGTAATCTATTTTTTAATCATAAAAATAAAAGAAAATATGTAAAAAAGATTTTAATTTGATTTAATTATCCAGTTATTTAATTTCTCCCCTTTCCTTCATTTTAGCTATTTCTTCATCTCTAAGCTTTCTTTTGAAAATTTTCATAGCCAGTGTTAAAGGCATAGTCCTTCTAAACTCAATGGATTTTGGCACAGCATATGGTGGAAATTTTTCTCTACAATATTCAATTATTTCATCTGTTGTAATTTTATTTTTAAAGCCAGGATTTAGTTGGACAAAGGCTTTTACTCTTTCACTTCCAGGACGTTCTGGGTCTGGGACACCAATAATAGCTGCTTCGTTTACTGCGGGATGTTCATATAAAAGGTCTTCAAATACTCTAGAATATACTTTCATACCAGATACATTTATCATATCTTTAATTCGGTCAACTATATGGAAGTAACCATCCTCATCCATTTTTCCAATATCACCAGTTGACACCCATCCATCTTCAGTTAATCCTTTACCAGGAGTAGGCCAATAACCTTTCATCAGTTGTGGTCCCCGAACAAGTATTTCTCCAGCCTCACCAAATGGAACCTCTTCACCTGTTTCTGGATCAACAAGTTTAACATCAGTATCGGGTACAGGTACTCCTACACCTCTTTTTACTTCCGCCATAAATCCTGTTACTTTTGAAAGAGCAGAGATATTTAAATGTGTTATAGATGATTCTGTCATACCATAACCCTCACCCATAGGTATACCTGCTTTTTTTTCAAATTTTTCAGCAACTTCAGAAGGAAGCGCAGCTGCAGCAGAATAATAAAAAATCGGCATTCTTGGTATATTTCCCTCAAGAAATAGCATATAATGAGTAGGAACCGCACAAACCATAAAAGGTCGATGTTTCTTTATTATTTCTAAGATTCTTTTAATATCCCTTGGATCAACTAAAAACATACACATACCCATTAAAACAGAAGCGAATATAATCATATGACCATATTGATGAAATATTGGAACACATACCAATACAGAAGCTTTACCCTTTATTCCTGCCTCCAATGGTTTTGTATACCACTGAAAAGTCTGAATAACAGTAGTTGTCACGTTATAATGAGTTAACATAGTACCTTTTGGAACACCTGTAGTACCTCCTGTAAAAGGTAATTCTGCAAGATCCTCTTTAGGGTTTATTTCAACTTCAGGGGGATTTGGATCATATTTATTTATTAAATCTTCAAAGCGAATCGCACCATATGTTTCTTTTATTTCGGGTAAGGAATAATCAGGGAAAATGGGAACAGGTGTGTAAATCATAGTTTTAACAGATGTTTGATCTTTTATTTGATGAATTCGTTCAATGCGTCTATACGAACAAATCACAGTTTCAGCTTTAGATTCGCCTAATTCATATAATAAATCGGGAGCTTTATGTAATATGCTGAGAGGAACATGAATTGCACCTAGTCGTAAAATTGCGAAGTCAGAAATAATGAACTGTGGACAATTTGGAAGGATTGTTGCTACAGTATCACCTTTTTTTATCCCTAAATCTGATAACGCCGTAGCAAATTTATCTACTTGCATTCTTAATTCTCGGTAAGTCATCTCTTCATCCATAAAATTAATCGCTTTACTATCAGGAAAGTTTGTTGCTGAATCTTCAAGTAATTTATAAGCTGAAATTTCAGGGAAAGGTGCCATAGTTTCTGCTAATTTGAAAGGTCCAAGTTTATAACTCTTTTTCCATGGCTTATCGGCATATGTGAGATTTTTTTCTTCAGTCATAATTTTTTCGCCCTCTAATTATATTTAGAAATTTTTAATCTAGTAGATTTCTTTAATTGCCCACTCTAACCCAAGTTCTTTAAGTTTTTCTTTCGTTGGTTTACCAGTTTCTTTATCCCAACCTCGATAATCATAATATGCATCAAGAAGAGGATCTAAATTAACTGTCATTCCTTTTGCAGGACCTTCTGGTAATGGATCTTCTAGCAATCGTGGAGGTAACGTGTCATCTGCTCTTGTTATTCCTTCTCTTACATTATAAATTCTTGCTAAATTGTAAAGTCTCTCTCCTATTTTAGCAAAATCTTCTTTAGTAATCTCATAACCAAGAAGTTTTGACAATAATGATGCCCAATCTTCAGAAGATAATACCATCCCCATAAATTTACATCCACCAATAGCATCAAATAATCCAAAGGCGTCTTCAAATTCTTTTACTACTTTAGTATCTTCGGGATTTTCCGTTAGAGAATCTCCTACTGTAGCATCCTCAACTATCATAAATGGCATACCTAAAAAGGCTGGACCTTCGATATATCCTGTAATATGACACCCCCCTCGATTTGCTGTCGCATAAGCAAGTCCAGTGATTTTAGCTGCTCTACTATCATAAGCGGGAAGCTCTAAACCCTTTACCTGCATAGCAAATCTAATTGAATCTTTTCCTAGCTTATGAGCCATATTTCTTGTTCCTTCAGCTAGTAAGTCACCAATTCCTTCTCTTTTACTTATTATTGAAACAAGATCTACAATAAGATCAATATTACCAAAATTAAACTCAAGACCACCTGTATCCTCTTTTGTCAATATTCCTTTTTCATAACATTCCATAGCAAATCCAATTGTGTTTCCAGCGGAAATTACATCAAGCCCATATTCATTACAAAGGAAATGAGCCATAGTAATTGCTTCTAAATTATCAACACCACACATCGTTCCAAAAGCTCCAAGTGTTTCATATTCTGGTCCTTCTCCAGTACTTTTATATTTACCTTCTTTGATCTCAGATAATCGTCCACAAGCTATTGGACATGCAAAGCATGGTTTTCTCCCAGTTAGGATCGTTTCATTAATAGCTGTTCCATTAATTTTATCAGCTGCTGGAAAGACACCAGTTTGCCAATTATTCGTAGGTAAACCACCCTTAATATTCACTAAATCAACCATAGTAGCTGTACCAAACACTTCAAGTGTCATCTTTAATAAACTTTGATTAACCCAATCATATCTTTGTTTTGCCTCAGCTTTATATTCCTCTGGATTAGCTACTTCGATTTTAGCATTACCCTTAGATGCTATAGCTTTCACCTTTTTAGAACCCATTACAGTACCCATTCCACATCTTCCTGCTGCTCTTCCATAGTTGGGTTTATCGCAATCATTCATAACTGCAGCGTATTTAACTAAATTCTCACCACCAATACCTATACAAGCTACATTGAACTTATCACCAAGATCTTCTTTAATGATTCTTGTAGTTTCTGAAGTATTTTTACCCCAAAGATGTGAAGCGTCTTTAAGTTTTGCTTTTCCGTCTTCTGTAACTAGATATACCGGTTTTGGAGATATCCCTTCAAATATTATTCCATCAAAGCCTGATCTTTTAAGATCTCGACCCCAAAAACCAGCTGAATTTGCTTCACCCCAAATACCAGTAAGAGGAGATTTTGCATTCACACTATATCTTCCAGTACTAGGAGAAGGAGTTCCTGTTAAGGGTCCTGTCATAAAAATCAATTTATTTTCAGGACCTAATGG